>NZ_CP090974.1:579394-898789 GCF_021513195.1 Shewanella sp. OMA3-2
TGGTTTCTAAAGCAATAGCGGTAGGAATATTGCGGGTGACATGCATAATATTGCCACCCACCATCATTGAACACCCAACTTCAGTCAGAATTCGACTAAATGCCGCAACAACCGCAAGCAATAATGCCGCTCGTAACTCTCGGCATACAGTCCAAATAGCGTGTAACCAGTTAGCACCTAATGTGCGTGAGGTTTCCCATGCCTGGCGGTCGACGCTGGTAAAGGCAGCTTGTGATAAAGCGATTAACACAGGAGCGCAAATTAGCATTTGACCAAAAATCATCCCATTTTGGCTAAACAACCATTTTAAATCGCCCATAACACCGTTACGGGTCAGTAGTAAGTACACTAACAACCCAATAACAACCGTGGGGATGGATTGCAAAGTTTGCACTAAGTTAGTGACAATCCAGCGGCCAGGGAAGTGAGTGAAAGCCAGCAAAAAACCCAGCATGATAGAAGGTATTAGCGTGATCAATAGCGCCGCGAACGAGACGGAGAAAGACACATGAATAATTGACCACACATCGGGGTCAAAGAGAGCAGCAAGCTAAATGCTTGCTGTAAAAGGGCTAACCAGCCTTCACTCATTATTTATACGTTGCCTTAAACAATTGCTCTCCTTGCACGGTGAACTCATTAATCATTTTTTGTGTCGCAGGGCTGATTAACCAGTCACTTAATGCTTGTGCACCTTTATGGTTCAGTTCAGGGTATTTAGTCGGGTTAATCAACATAACTTGATATGGATTGGCTAATTCCGCACCGCCTTCAAAGCTAATAGTTAACTCCAACTTTGCTTTGTAAGCCACAAATGTACCACGATCTGTTAGCGTATAAGCTTGTAATTCATTTGCCATTAATAGGGTTTTACCCATGCCTTGGCCTATCGAAGTATAGCCTGCAAAATCAGGCTTTACGTTAGTTTGTTGCCAAATTTGTAACTCTTTCATATGTGTGCCAGAGTTATCGCCGCGGGAGATAAACGTGCTTGGCTTAGCCGCGATACGTTCAAATGCCTGAATAACGCTTTTAGCATCGTGCACGCCAGCAGGATCATTTTTAGGGCCTAAGACTACAAAATCATTCTCCATAATGCCGCGGGGTTGAATGCCATAACCGTCAGCGACAAATTTTGCTTCAGCTGCTGGAGCATGGGTCATTACAATATCAACATCGCCTTGGCTGGCGAGTTTAATTGCCTGGCCCGTGCCTGTTGCTATGACCTGTACCGAGTAGCCTGACTGTTTTTCAAACCTAGGTAATAGTGCACTTAATAACCCCGAATTTTCAGTGCTGGTGGTGGTGGCTAATTTTATTACGCCATGACTTTGATGCTCATGCGCTTGCAATAATGGACTAAAAACCAAGCTAGCCATCACGCTAAATGATGCCGTAATCCCTGCGATTTGCTTTAACATTAAATTATCCTTTTAAACTGCGATGAAATTGCATAATCCATTACTGGAGGTTGTAAGACTCGGTTTTGTAACCGTTAATACAGCTCTACTGTTAAGCAAGTTAAATGCCAATTGAATAATGTGCAAATTCAGTTCACGGCAAAAGCTTAATATGTGAAGCAGATCCCACTGTGATTAAAAACACCTAAGACAAATTGTCTCAAGATCACTTTTTGGTGGTTCATCCTGACCTAGTTTGTATCCTTGAGTGCTAAAGTAGCGCCATGTTGAGTCAAAATGTCCAATTGGAGTGATCATGAGCATAGCAGTAAGCGTGAATACCAGTATGTCGGTTTTAATTGTTGACGATGAACCTGGAATGCGCAGCTTTTTAACTAAAGCTATGTTGAAAAAATTTGCGTTAGTCGAAACCGCATCAAGTATTGCAGAGGCAGAGCAACTTCGTAGCCAAGGTCATTTTGATTTGTTAATCGTCGATATTCGACTACCCGATCGTTCAGGCATTGAATGGCATGAAGCATTAGATGATACAGACCGTCAATCCGATATTATTTTTATGACGGGTTATGCCGATATGGATGTGGCGATTAGAGCATTGCGAGCGGGCGCATCAGACTTCATTATGAAGCCGTTTCACCTTGAACAAATGATGACAGCTGTCGATCGTTGTATTGAAAAACGTTTACTAAAGCGTGAAAACTTTATGCTAAAACGTCAGCTATCCCATGGGCAATCTTCTACTATTATTGGCAGCAGTGACGCTATTAACGAAGTAAAGCAAGTGATAAGCCGTGTGGCGCCGACTCATGCTGTGGTGTTAATTGAAGGTGAGTCTGGTACAGGTAAAGAGTTGGTCGCGCGTCAGTTGCATCAATTAAGTGGACGAACAGGTCCGTTTGTACCAGTAAACTGTGGTGCTATTGCGCCAGAGCTATTAGCCAGTGAATTGTTTGGTCATATAGCGGGGTCATTTACTGGAGCAAAAAACTCTCGGGAAGGGTTATTTAGTTTTGCCTCCGGTGGCACCATTTTTTTAGATGAAATTGGTGAAATGCCAATGAACATGCAAACGGCATTATTAAGAGTACTAGAGCAGCGTTCAATTCGCCCTGTGGGCAGTGAGAAAGAAGTCGCAATTGATGTACGAGTTGTCGCGGCCACCAACCGACTATTAATTGAAGAAGTCGATAAAGGGCATTTTCGCCGAGATCTATATTACCGTTTAAATGTGCTTAATATTTTAATACCGCCTTTACGTGCTCGGCCTGAAGATGTGGTGGAATTAACCCATCATTTTACGGTGCAGATATCACAAGACTTAGGCATTAAACCTGTGCTGTGGTGCCATGAAGATTTACAAGTGTTAAAGCAACATGAGTGGCCAGGTAATATCCGCGAGCTTAAGAATATGATTGAACGATGTATTTTACTTGGTAAGCCTCCGGCAGAATATTGGAAAAAAGCTGAACTGGCAGAAACCCTAGACAATCACGGTTATCCTTTAAGTTGGACATTAAAAGATGTTGAAAAGCAGCATGTAACACAAGTGGTTGATTCACATGCTGGCAATAAGTCCGCTGCTGCAAGGGATTTAGGGGTCTCACGCAAAACCTTAGACAGAAAATACAAAGATTGGCTCGGTCAAGATAATAGTGGTGAGCAAGGGGAAGATTAACCGTGTCTCTTTTTAAACGAATATTCCATATCAGTTGGCAACAAATGCAGGCTAAGGTGCGTTATCGACTATTAATTCTAACTCTATTGCCGATCTTAATGACATTAATCAGCTTAGTGTTTATTACTATTTATTGGAATATTAGCTATACCAGTCAACAGTTATTTATGAAGGTTAAAGCGGATTTAACCGTTGCTGAAAATACCCTGCAGCAAGTTCAAATCCGTCAAGAGCAACAACTGGTTCACGTGGCTAATTCATGGGGGTTTCAAACCGCATTGAGTCAGCTGCAGCAAGATAACAATAATCAACATGCTCAACAGACTATCGCGGCAGTATTAACGCAAACTAAGCAACAATTGAACTTAGATTTTTTACGGATTATCAGTGTAGAACAAGCCGAAAGCGATGCTGATTTAAGTACATTATTGCGTCAAACCCCTAGATCTCCTGCTTCAGGCCTCATGGTACTCAATCCTGAGAGTTTAAAGCAGATAAATCCACAGTTGGCACAATATGCCACGATTGATCTTAAAACCACTCAAAGAGCATTAGCGCCGAGTCAACAGCAAGAGCCCCGAGGTTTAGTTAGTCGAAGTATATTACCGATAATAAATTCAGACGCTTCAGTGCACTGGTATCTTGATGGGGGAAATTTATTCAATAAAGATACTATGATAGTCGATTACATTCGCAATCTTGTTTATGACAAAGGGACTTTGCCCACACTCTCAATCGGCACTGTAACCATTTTTTTAGACAATATTCGAGTCAGCACCAACGTACCAATCGATGGCACATTATCACAATATTCTGAACAAAATCGCGCGCTAGGTACCTTAGTGTCAGAAGACGTGAAGCAAAAAGTACTCGTGGATGGACAAACTTGGGTTGATAGGGCGTTTGTGTTTAATGACTGGTACATTTCCGCTTACTCTCCGTTGCTTGATATCTATGGCAAGCGAGTGGGTATGATATACACAGGCTTTTCTGAAGGGCCTTTTATTAAGAATTATCTGCTGAATATTATCGAGTTAGGCAGTATTTTAATGCTGGTGTTATTGGGTTCAGGCTTACTGGTTTATCGTGGTGCTTACAGTTTATTAAAACCTATCGAGCGCATTCATCAGGTGGTTAAGGCGGTGCAATCAGGTCGAAATGTGCGCATAGGTGAGCTAGGTTTAGATCGCGATAATGAATTGGCTAATTTAGCCGAGCAGTTCGACAGCATGCTGGACTTGCTACAAAGGCGAAATTTACAGATTCAAGCGGCGGCAGAGCAACTCGAATTGAAAGTGGAGCAACGCACCAAAAGCCTGCAAGACAAAACAGAAGAATTACAACGTAATGTCGAATTACTGAATGAAACTCGTCAGCAGTTGGTCACTAATGAGAAATTAACGGCATTAGGTGAGTTAACTGCGGGTATTGCCCATGAAATTAATAACCCTACAGCGGTGATTTTAGGCAATATGGAATTATTAAAGTATGAATTAGGCGATCAAGCTGAGCAAGTAGCTGAAGAGATTGATCTCGTTATCCAGCAAGTGGGGCGTATAAGCACTATTATCCGCAGCTTGTTGCAATATAGCCGCCCTGGTGAATTCAATGCTCCCATCGAAATGCATCAAATGACGCCCATGGTTGAAGAAGTTTTAGTATTAGTGCGTCACTCAATACAAAAGCAAGAGGTTGTACTAATCAAAGAGCTTAATGCCAGCTGCCCAGTTGAGGTAAATCGGCCGCAGTTACAACAAGTACTTATAAACTTGGTCGTTAATGCCGCCCATGCTATTGAGGCAAGAAATGATACTACTAAGGGCAAAATTTGGATTAGAAGCCAAGATTGGCTGCAAGCTGATGAGCCTATTGGGATTAAAATTGAAGTTGAAGATGAGGGCATAGGCATAAACCCAGAACAACTAAGCCGCATTTTCGACCCTTTTTATACCACCCGTAAAGACGGCACTGGCTTAGGGTTATCACTCAGTTACGGAATTATAAAGCGCTTAGGCGGTACGATTGAAGTGAAGTCTACCGAAGGTAAGGGCACAGTATTTATTATTGGTCTTTATCATAGAGCTAAAGATGAACAGCCCAATAATCCTTATGAGGGGTTGCAGTTTAACTAAGCGATAAAACTAATGTGAGTCACCGGTGGCTAAATGAAGCTTGATGATTAACAGCATGGCATGCAGTTGTTAATTACAAACTAAGGTTGTCGTGTAAATGTGTCTGTTGCTAAATTTTAGACAAAAAAAAGCCGGATGATTAATCCGGCCACAAAGAGTGTGAGCAATGTCGTGCTTGCGAACTCAGCGTAATAATAAAGGTGATGAATCTTTAACATCGTAACTGAGTTTTGGAACGCAAATAAATAATAATCATTCTCATTATCGCTTGCAAGTTAAATAAACTCTTTTTTGACTCTTTACACTTCATTGACGTACTTCAAGACAATAGAAAAGCGTGATAGCCGACATCATCACGCTTATTATTTTATTATCACAACAGGGTTATAAAATACGTCTTGAATGCTGGTGTGTGCTTAATAATCTATCTTGCAACACCCGCAGTAGCACTCCGTAAGCCGGTAAAAATAATCCCAAACTCACAATCAATTTAAAACCATAATCAATAGTCGCAATTTCTGGCCAGTGTTGTGCCATAAAAGTATCGGTAGAGGCATAAAATGCCACACTGAAAAAGACTAAGGTATCGACTAGGTTACCTATTAAGGTTGACGCCGCTGGCGCTATCCACCATGCACGTGCTTTTCTTAGCTGAGCAAATACAGTGATATCCATTAATTGGCCAATAAGATAAGCAATGAAGCTTGCAAAGGCGATGCGAAATACAAAGGTATTGGCTTCGAGTAAGGCGTCAAACTGTTGAAGTTGGCCTTGATGAAATAGCACGCCAATTAAATATGACACAATTAAAGCAGGAAACATGGCTTTGAAAATGATTTGTCTGGCAGCTTGCTGGCCAAATATACGCACGGTGAGATCCGTTGCTAAGTACACAAAAGGAAAGCTAAATGCCCCCCAAGTAGTGTGATAGCCGAATACTTGAAACGGCAATTGCACTAGGTAATTGCTGGCGCAAATTATCAGTATATGAAAGCTGACTAAAAATAGCAGCGCACGACGCGTCTGCGTCGGGGTAAGTGTTAACATCTTGTGGCCTTTTTATTGAGATTAGGCGGGGTGAGGGAACCCGCAATTTTATTGGTTCTGGGTGTTCAGTCCCAAAACGTGTACAGAAATTTATTATGATTATATCTTGCCCAGTGTTCACTATCACAATGTTATGGATAGCAGCTGCTAGCAAGGGGGCAGGATAATACCACCACAGTATAAAAAAGCCCAGCTTAAGCTGGGCTATTTATTGTTCAATCTCTAACGGGGTTAAGCGTCAGGCTTACTGCTTGTTGCAGCAGGATCTATAGTGGTTGTTTCAGCTTGGCTTTTTTTCTTACTGAAAATTCTTTCAACTACTACAAAGAACAGTGGAATTAAGAAAATACCTAAGAAAGTCGAGCTCATCATGCCGCCTAGTACACCTGTACCAATAGCATTTTTACTACCAGAACCTACACCTGTACTTATTGCTAATGGTACAACACCGAAACCGAATGCTAATGATGTCATTAGAATTGGACGTAAACGCACACGAACAGCATGCAATGTTGCTTCGATTAGTCCAGCGCCTTTGTCGTAGAATTCTTTAGCAAATTCGACGATTAAGATGGCATTTTTAGTTGCCAGCCCCACGGTTGTTAATAGACCTACTTGGAAGAATACGTCATTAGATAAGCCGCGGCCATTCATAGCGAGTAATGCACCAATAACACCTAAAGGTACAACTAATACGACGGCAAATGGCACCGACCAACTCTCATAGAGTGCAGCAAGCACCAAGAAGACCACTAAAATGGACAAGGCATATAACGCAGGTGCTTGGTTGCCCGATAAGCGTTCTTCATAGGACAGACCGCTCCATTCAACGCCAAACCCAGGTGGTAACTGTTCGACCATTTTCTCAATAGCGACCATAGCATCACCGGTACTGTAACCCGGCATGGTCGAACCTTGAATATTAACAGCAGGTAAACCACCAAATCGTTGTAACTGTGGTGAACCAAAGCTCCAAGTACCTGTTGCGAAGGCCGAAAACGGCACCATTTCACCTCCAACGTTACGCACGTACCATGTGTCTAAATCACTCGGTTTCATACGATATTTAGCTTCACCTTGCACGTAGACTTTTTTAACTCGGCCGCGGTCAATAAAGTCATTCACATATGAGCCACCCCATGCTGTAGCCAGTACGCTATTGGCACTATTGATATCAACACCTAGCGCACGCACTTTAGCGTGGTCGATATGGATTTCGTAAATTGGGGCATCTTCCTGGCCATTAGGACGAACGCCTACCAAGTTTGGATTTTGTGCCGCCATAGCCAATAACTGATTACGTGCCTCAATTAGTGCATCATGGCCTTTACCGTTTCTATCTTGCAGGTATAAATCGAAACCATTGGCGGTTCCCAGTTCAATCACTGCTGGAGGAACAAAGGCAAATACCATAGCTTCTTTTATTTGCATAAAGCTGCCCATTGCACGACCTGCTATAGACTGTACATCCTGGCCAGGCGCTTCTCGTTCAGACCAATCTTTTAAGCCAACAAACGACATACCCATGTTTTGGCCCATACCCGCAAAGCTGAAGCCCGCAACACTGAATACAGATTTAACCGTATCACCTTCTTGGGTGAAGAAGAAATCGTTGACTTTTTCTAATACTTTTACGGTGCTTTCTTGGGTTGAGTTGGTTGGTAAAATAGCTTGAGTAAATAAAATACCTTGATCTTCATCCGGTAAGAATGCCGTTGGCATACGTAAGAAGATCCACGCTGTGGCTATTACAAGCACAATATAAATGCCCATCATACGGAAGCTGCGCTTAAGAATTTTGGCAACACTGGCTTCATAGCGTGAGGTCATGCGGTCAAACATACGGTTAAACCAACCAAAGAAGCCGGTATTAATATGGGTATGACCTTTAGGCAGTGGCTTTAACATGGTTGCACATAATGCAGGTGTTAAAATTAATGCCACCAATACAGATAAGGCCATAGCTGACACAATAGTGATTGAGAACTGACGATAAATTACCCTGGTAGACCCTGACATAAACGCCATAGGTACAAATACCGCCGAAAGAGTTAAACCAATACCAACAAGTGCACCAGTGATTTGATCCATCGACTTACGGGTTGCTTCTAGAGGGCTTAAGCCTTCTTCAGACATTAATCGCTCAACGTTTTCGACTACCACAATGGCATCATCAACGAGAAGACCAATTGCCAGTACCATGGCGAACATCGTCAGGGTGTTAATAGAGAACCCTGTAGCTGACAAAATAGCGAATGTACCAAGTAATACTACAGGTACCGCAATGGTTGGGATCAGGGTTGCTCTGAAGTTCTGTAAGAACAGATACATGATCAAGAACACTAATACGATGGCTTCGATTAACGTATGAACTACACCTTCAATTGATTTCTCAACAAATGGCGTAGTGTCGTAAGGGTAGTAAATTTCTAACCCTTCAGGAAAATAGGTTTTTAAGTCATTTAAACGATCACGGATATTATTCGCGGTATCCAGTGCGTTAGCGCCTGTAGCCAATTTAAAAGCTAAGCCAGATGCAGGTTTACCATTATAGAAAGATTCAACCGCATAGCTTTCGGCACCCAGCTCAACACGGGCCACATCTTCAAGATAGACATTGGCGCCAGAAGAATCTGATTTTAGAATAATACGTTTAAATTGTTCTGGGGTTTGTAAACGGCTTTGTGCGGTAACTGTGGCGTTTAACTCCTGACCGGGCATGGCAGGAGAACCGCCTAATTGGCCCGCTGATATTTGAGCGTTTTGCTCTCTAATTGCCGCCATTACGTCAATACTGGTTAAATTGTATTGGGTTAGCTTTAGCGGTTCAAGCCAGATGCGCATCGCGTACTGTGCACCAAATAACTCCAGTTCACCCACGCCGGAACACGGCTCATAGGATCTTGAATATTGGCTGCTACGTAATCTGAAATATCGGTCTTAGCCAACGAGCCATCTTCAGACACAAATGCAACTACCATTAAGAAACCCGCGCTGGATTTATTAACGTTTACCCCTTGAGATTGCACTTCTTGAGGCAATAAAGTCATTGCCGCCTGCAATTTATTCTGCACTTGAACTTGAGCGATATCTGCATCTGCTTCGGCGTTAAACGTTAAGGTGACGGTAGCGTTACCAAAACTATCACTGCTAGACGAAATATAGCGTAAATGGTCAATACCCGTCATGCGCTGCTCAATAACTTGAGTCACGGTATCTTCCATGGTTTTAGCCGAGGCACCAGGGTAAAACGCAGTAATTACCACCGTTGGCGGTGCAATACTAGGGTATTGTGCAATGGGGAGACCTTTAATGGCCAATATCCCAGCTAACATAATCAGAATTGAGATCACCCAAGCAAAAATTGGCCGATCGATAAAAAAGCGAGCCATAATAATATCCTATTTTTGTGGAGTGTCTTCAGTTAATACTTGTGGTGATACCGCAGCACCTGGGCGAATTTTTTGTAAGCCTTCTACAATTAATTTGTCGCCAGCTTGCAGGCCATCAATAATGCGCCATTGGTTATCAATCACTTCAGCGGTCGTGACAATACGCACTTCGACATTGTTATCTTGATTAACAATCATCGCTATCGCCTGACCTTTGGTATTGCGAGTAATAGCCCTTTGGGGCACTAAAATTGCTTGTGGATCAGTGCCCGTATCTAAACGTGCACGTACATACATGCCTGGCAATAGCACACCATCAGGGTTAGGGAACTCTGCACGCAATGTCACAGAGCCCGTCGTTTCATCAACACTGACTTCGGTAAACTGCATAGTACCTTGCTGATCATAGGTGGTACCGTCTTCTAAAATTAGCGTAACAGTAGCATTGTCACTCTTAAGTAATTTACCTGCTTTTAGTTTGCTTTTAAGGCGTAATAACTGGGTACTAGATTGAGCGATATCAACATTGATAGGGTCTAATTGTTGAATTGTCGCCAAAGTACCGCCTTGGTTAGCGGTAACTAAAGCGCCTGCTGTTACCGATGATTTACCAATGCGCCCAGCAATCGGCGCTTTTACTTCAGTATATTCAAGGTTTATTTTCGCAGTGTTGATATTGGCTTGTGCCACAGTGACTGACGCTAACGCTTCTTTATAAGCCGCTTTGGCTTCATCAAAATCTTGTGCGCTAACGGCATTGGTTTTAACCAATGTTTGATAGCGAGCTGCTTTAGCCTTAGCAGATTCCAAGCTTGCATTTGCACGGGATAAATCAGCTTCTGCACTGACTAAAGCCGCTTTATAGATAGCTGAATCAATTTGATACAGAGACTGGCCTTTTGTGACCTCCTTGCCTTCAATAAATCCACGCTCAGTTATAATACCAGACACTTGTGGGCGAACTTCAGCTTCTAAAAAAGATTTGCTACGACCGGTAGTTCTACTTGAATAGACTGTGATTGGGTTGTGACGATCATTACGCCCACTGGAGTAGGCGGATGCTCTTGCTGAGCTTGTGCTCCTTCGTCTTGTTTGCCACAGGCTGTTAGCCATAACGTCGCAGTAATAACTGCGGCAATTTTCAATGCTTTGTGCATGAGAGCTCCTACTCTTAATGTTCTCACACTAGTAGGTTACTGTGTGAAAAGGCTATTTCAATTCTAACTGTATATTCTGCTACGCGATTAACATTGCTCATAGCAAGATCCGCAAAACCAATGGGTTAAATTGTAAATAAATACGTTAATCCGCTTGATTGATACTAATTTGTTAACAACTTTGAGTAAAATAATCTCTTAATGGATAATTTAACTAAAAGTGTTTATTCAGTGTGGTTAACTTAACTGCAGCATAGTGCCGTTACACGAGTAAATTTAGCTTACCTTGCTGACAGTTATTGTAGTATTTCACTATAAATGATTTTTGTCTGTTAGCTCTTTTGCTTAATTGAGTATATTTTTCTATAACGGCCGCTTGTTGCTTTGGTTCTACAGCGTTTTACCACTACGCGCTATGCGTTTAAGTACCGCTGTACTCAAATAACTGCTGTTATGTTTAACATTGCAGGTCTAGCCATTATCAATAATTTCATTACCCAATTAAAAAAAGTAAACTATACGGTGTAGTTTATCGCGGTGTAGTTTATTGTGGTACAGTTGAAAAGTAAACTGGTCAGTGTAAAATAACTTCCATTAACTTTGTGAATATGAAACGCCATGGACATTGAAAATAAAAGTCGCAGTCAGCTAAAACGACATGCCATTATCGAAGCTGCAAAGCGTACCTTTAAAGTAATAGGTGTTGCAGCGACTAGTATGGATAAGTTAGCTGAAGAGGCGCAAGTATCTAAGCGCACAGTGTATAATCATTTTGCGACTAAAGAAGCTTTAGTCATGCATTTGATCAGCGAGTTATGGCAAGAAGCCATGACCAAAAATCAAGGCCGCTATCAGTCTGGTATTGCGTTGAAAAGCCAGTTCTCTGCCATTATTCTCACCGAAATTGAGTTTATTAATTCACAGGAACATATTGATTTAGCGCGGGTAGCAATTGGTCATCTGTTTTATAACAATGATGAAATGGCTCGAGAAATTGAAAAAATGAAACAGCAAGAAACGGCCCTGATACGTTGGATAAAAGCGGCCATAAGTGATAATAAGCTATCATTAACCGACGCTAATTTTGCCAATGAACAGTTAATGCACTTAATAAAAGGACATTGTTTTTGGCCACAATTATTGGGCTATCAACCCCTACTTACTACTGAAGAACGTCAGCACTTAGCAAGTGAAACCGCACAAATATTTTTAAGCCGTTATCAAGTTACAGCTTAATATCCGCTATCACTTCTACACATAGTTATCACCGACGCCGAGTGAAATAATTCGGCTTATTTCAGCTAATGTTAGTCCTGATTCTTGCTGCCAAGTATTGAACGCTGCTTGAGTTTGTTTAAGGCCTGTTTGTGAAGTAAATCCGGCATCGACAACGTTTTTAGCTTTTAAATACCCTTGTACATCGTTGGATAATATAAAAGTCTCTTTGCCAATCGATCGTAGAAAGTAGGCGCCAGTATTACCGCCTAAACGGGTGCCTTGTTTTTTCAGCAACTGCCATAAGCCGATAATATCTTCGTTTGGCCAGTGGGCGATAAGTTCGGCAAAGCTACCGTGTTTAGCGGATAATGATTGCACCATATAGGCATTGTCCACAATCGCTTGGGTTTTCTTTTGATGGCGTATTAATGTTGCATCTGTCGCACGTTGCTGAATTTGCTCAGGTGATAACATCAGCACTTTTTGTGGTTCAAAATCAAAGAAGGCTTTTTCATAAGCGGGCCATTTGTTTTCAACGACACGCCATACAAAGCCACTTTGAAATACCCGCTTAGACATAGCCGATAATAACTGGGCATCGCTATACTGAACTATTTCCTTGCTTGATAATGTCTCTGGCAGTAGTGCTTCAACTGCCGCTATTCCGCCTTTGCGTTCACAGGCTCGTGACATGATGTCAGCAAATTTTTCTAACTTAGCCACAGTATTATCCTCAAGAGTATTAATGTCATTTAGCGTTTGAGTCGTGTGTTAAATTAACAGGTTTAAATAGCCGTATAACACAAACAAAACAGCCATCTATACGATGGCTGTGGTGATTTAGATTAACATTGGCTGTTAAATATTTCTTTCTTTTTTAAGCTGTAAAAACTGCTTCCACTTTACCACTTCGGGCGGTAACTCAGGTGCAGCACCTTCATAGCCTGCTTCAAAGACTAAGGTGTTAATTGGCACTTGTTTGCCTTTGCAGATAAATACACCGCGCACATGTACAATACAATGCAAGCCGCGTGCGGTAACAAAACGTTGCTCAATATAAAAATATTTTTCATCCCAGCCAACCACTTTAGTTTCAACGTCAAACTTTTCAAATGGTTTAATATCACGGATATAGGTAAATTCAGACGCGTTAACAATCGGCATCCACTTCATCTTTAAAAACTTTTTCATTAACCCCATGTCGGCGATCATATAGGTACGTGCTAAGTCCATAAATGCAGGGTAGCGCGAGTTAGTGAGATGCAAGTTTACATCGCAATCAAACGGCAACACTCGATAACTAATTCTGCTGGTACCTAAAAAACCAATACCAGGACAATGGCGAATACGCCACATGAACAACCACACTAATCGAAAATACAGATTCATTTACAACCACTCCTTTGTGAGCGCAACAGGCTAGCAGAGGTCATACCAGCTAGCAAGCAAGTTTTTGCGATTTTAACCTGTGTTTATGCACTGAGTTGATTGAACTTATATGGCGTGGACATTACTATAGTGCTGCTGAATTTTCAGCATTAATTCTCAGGGCGGGGCGAAATTCCCCACCGGCGGTAAAATACTTGAGGCCATTTTTTATGGCATAAGCATAAAGCCCGCGAGCGCTCGATTCGTCGAGGTCAGCAGATTTGGTGACTTAGTCTATTACTCATATAGTAATCACTAATATTCCAGAGCCGACGGTTAAAGTCCGGATGAGAGAGAATAGCAACACCATCAGTAGACTCTGTCGGCTGATGCAATTCTATTTGGCGTAAAAACCCTCTTCAAAGCCCTGATTCTGGTATTTTTTAGGAGTAAACCATGAATCAGTTATCTTTACTTGCACCTTTTGGTGATCCAATCGAACGCGTTGAAAAAGCCATTATAGCCTTACAGCAAGGCCAAGGTGTGTTATTGCTTGATGATGAAGACCGTGAAAACGAAGGTGATATTATCTATTCAGCGCAGCATCTGACCACAGCGCAAATGGCATTAATGATCCGTGAATGCAGTGGCATAGTGTGCTTATGTTTAACCGATGAGCAAGCTAACAAGCTTGAGTTGCCACCCATGGTGATGGATAACAACAGTGCTAATCAAACGGCATTTACGGTATCGATTGAAGCCAAAGTGGGCGTGACCACCGGCGTTTCTGCGGCAGATCGTGTTACTACAGTAAAAACGGCAACAGCAATAAATGCTAAAGCCAGCGACTTAGCAAGACCTGGACATGTGTTTCCATTACGCGCCCGTGCTGGTGGGGTCATGTCTCGTCGTGGCCATACTGAAGGCACGGTTGATTTGATGCAAATGTCAGGTTTAGCGCCTGCTGGGGTGTTGTGTGAACTGACCAATGAAGATGGCACTATGGCTAAAACAGCAGAAATTGTCGCTTTCGGTTTAAAACATAATATGCCAGTTTTAACGATAGAAGACATGGTAATGTATCGATTAAAGTATGACTTAAAATTAGCCTAGTTGCTTTGAGCAGGCTTAATCGTATTTGAAATTCGATAACTCAAAACAGGCGCTGATGCGCCTTTTTTATTGTTATGTAGCTTGCGCTTTAATAGAGTCTGAGTGAGTCACTGAGGTTATGTCGATTACAATTCGATAAAGAGTTGATTTAATAGTTTTTTGACCTGTTCATCATCTTCTTTAAATTGCACACCGACATTCACTTTGCCATTGTCAAAACGACTATTGCACACTCTAGCTGGAATGGTAATTTCAATATCACTGGGTGAGCGCAAAACGACAAAAATATCTTTTTGATTTACTTTCACTTTAGGGTTATCTGTTTTAAAAGCAAAGCCACAACCTTTAGCGGAAATATCAGAAATAATTCCCTTTAATTGGGCCGTTTTTTTAACGCCTTGATCATATCTAGCAATAATAGAGGCAGGTAAATGCGTGATATAACGTTGGTGAGTGCGCAGCTGTCTGTTTTCTATTTTTTCTGGATAGGTCAAAAATATGAATTTTTCAGGAATTTTAGTGATATTTCGAATGGTAGCTTTAAAAGCGTAACATTCTCCTTGCTGACCTTCTAATAAATAACGAACGACAACCACATTTCCTTCAGCCAACACATCACTATAGTTACTCATATTCTGCGGTGCTGGGTGTTTTAAGATAATATATTGGCCCAAGTCATACCCAGCTAACGTGGCTTTAATACGTAGCTTAACAGGATGGTCAATTTGTAAGTCGACGATTTTTCCTGGTTTTAAATCAAAGTAGATAGGCTGTATATTGGCAGTCAACGTTCAAGTCCGTTTGTGAATTATCGCAATGAATAAGGACTGGTTAATGTATTGCGATAGCCTCTATAAGGCAATGCTTTTTATGCCAATAGTTGATAAATCGCTATCATTTATAGGCTGTTAATCTTGTATCAACAAAAAAGCGCTTTAACAGCGCTTTTTGTTGATTATTACATATTGTTAAGCAGCAATACCGCAGTGTCTTAACAGTGCATCTGTATTCGGTTCGCGTCCCATAAAACGTTTAAATAGCTCCATAGGTTCTTCACTGCCGCCCATTTCAAGTATGTTGTGTAAAAAGCTTTTGCCTGTTTCTGGGTTGAAAATGCCTTCTTCTTCAAAACGAGAAAACGCATCTGCAGACAATACTTCAGCCCACTTATAACTGTAATAACCCGCTGCATAGCCACCGGCAAAAATATGGGCAAAACCATGCTGGAAACGGTTAAAGCTAGGGGGGTTAATACTGCTATTTTACTGCGAACTTCATCTAAAATACCTTGAATATCGGCACCTTTAGCAGGGTCGAACTCATGGTGCATTCTAAAGTCGAATAACGAGAACTCTAGCTGACGTAACATCATCATCCCCGATTGGAAGTTCTTTGCGGCTAACATTTTATCCAGTAAAGCTTTAGGTAGCGGCTCTCCAGTTTCAAAATGACCTGAAATCTCCGCTAATGCTTCTTCTTGCCAGCACCAGTTTTCTAAAAATTGGCTAGGTAATTCAACCGCATCCCATGGTACACCATTAATACCCGATACCCCGCCAACATCTACCTTGGTTAGCATATGGTGAATACCGTGACCAAACTCATGGAATAAAGTGATCACTTCATCATGGGTAAATAAGGCTGGTTTGCCATTTACTGGGCCATTAAAGTTACAGGTTAAGTAAGCAACTGGCTTTTGCAAACCTGTTGAAGTAATTCTACGACCTCGGCAGTCGTCCATCCACGCTCCGCCTCGTTTACCCGTGCGAGCATATAAGTCGAGGTAGAAGCTACCACGATGAATGTTTTCAGCATCAAAAATATGGAAAAAACGCACATCTTTGTGCCAGGTATCAAATTGTTTTTCTTCTTTAATGGTTAAACCAAATAGCTTGTTTACCGTAAAGAAAAGCCCTGATAACGCTTTGTTTTCAGGAAAGTATGGACGTAATACTTCTTGAGACACTTCATACTTATGTTGTTGCAATTTTTCGGCGTAAAAGCTTAAATCCCACGAGGCCATTTCAGTGACATCATAATGTGCTTTGGCAAAAGCTCGCAGTTCAGCCAACTCATTGGCTGCTTGATCTTTTGAGCGTTCACCTAATTCATTTAAAAAGCCCAGTACTTGCTCAGGGGTTTCTGCCATTTTGGTGGCTAAAGACTCATCAGCATAACTTTTAAAGCCGAGTAAATTAGCGATTTCATGGCGTAGTGCGATGATCTCATTCATGTTGTTACTGTTATCAAACTCACCCGCATTTGGGCCTTGGTCCGATGCGCGAGTCACAAATGCACGGTAGCACTCTTCACGTAACTCACGGTTTTCGCTATAGGTCATAACCGGTAAGTATGATGGAAAATCTAAGGTGAATAGCCAGCCTGTTTGCCCATTTTCTTGAGCCATCGCTTTTGCTGCTGCGATAGCGGATTCAGGTAAACCAATTAACGCTGATTCGTCAGTGATTAATTTGGTCCATGCCTGAGTTGCATCGAGTAATTGGTTGGAAAAATTGCTGGTGAGTTCAGACAGGCGTTTCACTATGTCACCATAACGGGCTTTATCAGTATCACTTAAACCAATACCTGATAATTCAAAGTCACGCAGACTTTGTTCAATTACCATTTTTTGTGCCTGAGTTAATTGGGCAAAATCGGCTGATTGGTGAATCGATTTATACGCCTGATACAAACCTTGGTGTTGGCCAACATAGGTGCCGTAGTCTGATAGTAACGGCAAGCAGTCATCGTGTGCTTCACGCCATTCATCATTACTGAGAACTGAGTTCATATGAGAAACAGGTGACCAGATCTTACTGAGCGCATCATCAACTTCTTCGAGTGGTGCGATGAGGTTGTCCCAAGTGTATAGGCTGTTCTTGGCGAGGAGTTCGTCAATACTGTTGCGGCAATTTTCGATTGCTTGTTCCACAGCGGGTTTAATGTGTTCGGTTTTTATCTGTGAAAAAAGGGGTAATTCTGTGCCACTTAGCAATGGGTTGCTCATCATGTTTCCTCGAAGAATAGGCGTATGTGATCTTTATGAGGGCGACAGAGTGGAATTTCAAGTCAAATAGGTCGAGCTGACAGAGAGAAGGTATGCCTAATTGGTTTGTTGCAGACGTGTCTACGCTAGAAACGAACTTAAAAAAGTGATTTAGCTCTCGATTTGCATTTACATAGTATTTACACTGCAAGTATTGACAGCCAGATAGCAAATGCAACTAGTTATCATTACCTTTTACACGGCTATTGGTTAGTATCACTAAAATTGTTAATTTCTGTTTCCATGAGTACATGATCACTATGGTAAAGTTACCTTCTGTTTCTGCAATCATCAGCCCCTATATCTTAAGTCAAGTTGGTCTTTTTCGAACTGTGGTTATGGGATTCACCTTGGCAGGTATCCTGATATCTTCATCCGTATCAGAGCTGTCAGCATCTGAGTTTACACTAGATATGGCTTGGGATAGCGAGTACATCTCTGAGGGGCGTAATAACCTTAATAAAGGCGGTATTGCCTGGGGCGTAGCAAGTGTTCATCAAGATGATTTAGTCGTTTTTGCTGCATTGGGACGTGGTGATCAAACACATTATATTGAGTGGAACTTTGGTGTTGAATATACCCTTCATTTACATGCACAACTTGAGGCGACTATAGGTTATCAACGATTAGAATTTTATGGTGATGAACGCGCCTCAGATAACGAGCTATTTAGCTCACTCACCTATACCTTAGTTAATTGGTTATTGCCTACCGTGAGCTACACCTATGCCACTGAAGCGGCTGGGTATTTTGTAGAAGTAAGCTTACATAGCCCATGGGATATAACTGAACAATTAAGTGTGACACCGTATATGCTTCAAGGTTTTGATTTTCAATATGTGACCGAACAACATGATGGCGCTAACCATATACAGTTTGGCGTGGAGGCGGGTTATGCGTTATCTAACAATGTGAAGTTGTCTATGCATATTAGCCGCACTAAGGCATTAGAGGATATTAAGCGTGAAGCGTCGGTTGATGGTGTAACGGGGAGTTTAAATCAAACCTATGCAGGTGTGCATATTAATTGGGCTTTCTAACTCGCTCAGAAGCCATTACACCTTTATGGAAAATGTAGTCTACACTTTAATCGCAACTAGATGGTTGCGCTTTTTATTCACCTCTGTTTTTGCAAGGATGCAGCATGAAGACTCTTACACTATTTCGTTTTGTCCTTTTTTCAGTCATTTTCCAGTTAAGCCTAAATCAAAGTGTTGCAGGGGATGATTGGGCACAGCTGACTGATAAGGCTAAGTCAAAACAAACTGAGCTTAATAATCAATCCGCAGTCGAGCTTGGTAAAGACGGTGTTTATGACAGTGAAGGTCGACCGATTAAAATAAGCCAGCCTGCATTTGCACTTGAATATAATGCAGATGAGGCATCAATAGCGCCGTATCAACAAAGTGCCAAAAAATCTACTAAAGGTGCTATAAAAACATCTGCAAAAACAAAACCATCCGCAACGGCTAACATGGCCGATGATCCCAGTTGTCGCTGGCTGAATAACCGTATTAGCTACTTACAAGGTAAAGTTCGATCAGAAAACCGCCATCAACAACATTTTGACAAAGAATTGTCCGCCAGGTTATCTGAGTGGAAGTGTTTGCAATGTGCAGAAAAAGGACCCTCTCAAGGGGATCACGACCGATGTCAGTATAAACGTTAACGCGAGTTTATTAATGCTACCTAGCATCCAAGTCATTTCCTCCCTACAATAGCCCTATCAATTGCAGCGGAGATTATCATGGCTCAACATTTTGACTATATTGCTTTGGGTGCCGGCAGTGGCGGTATCGCATCAGCAAATCGTGCAGCAATGCGCGGCGCAAAAGTATTAATTATTGAAGCAAAACATGTGGGTGGCACCTGTGTAAACGTAGGTTGTGTCCCTAAAAAAGTAATGTGGTATGGCGCCCACGTTGCTGAAGCCATTAATCTTTATGCCAAAGATTATGGTTTTGATGTCACAGTGAATAAATTTGATTGGAACACCTTAGTTGATAATCGTGAAGCATATATTGGACGTATTCATGAAGCTTACGGCCGTGGTTTTGCTAGCAACAAAGTCACTCTGCTTAACGGCTATGGTAAGTTTGTTAATAACAATACTATCGAAGTAAATGGCGAACATTACACTGCCGACCATATTGTAGTGGCTACCGGCGGCGCACCGACTATTCCTGATATTCCTGGTGCAGAATACGGTATTGATTCAGATGGATTCTTTGAACTACGTGAACAGCCAAAACGCGTTGCCGTGGTTGGTGCTGGCTACATTGCCGTTGAGTTAGCAGGTGTATTACACGCTCTGGGTAGCGAAACCCATTTAATGGTGCGTAAACATGCACCATTACGTAACTTTGACCCTATCTTAGTGGATGCGCTTGTTGAAGCAATGGCAACCGATGGGCCAACTTTACATACCAATAGTACGCCAAAGCAAGTGATTAAAAATGCTGATGCTAGCTTAACGCTAGAGCTTGAAAACGGTAATAGCATTACAGTCGACACGCTAATTTGGGCGATTGGTCGATCACCTGCAACAAATAATATTGGTCTTGAAAATACTGATGTTACCCTTAATGCCAAAGGCTATGTGGTGACAGATGAGCAGCAAAATACTACCGCTAAAGGCATTTACTGTGTTGGCGATATTATGGAAGGTGGCGTTGAGCTGACTCCTGTCGCAGTTAAAGCGGGACGTTTATTGTCAGAGCGCTTATTTGGCCAAATGCCTAATGCTAAAATGGATTACAGCGTGATCCCTACGGTAGTATTTAGCCATCCTCCAATTGGGACTATGGGACTGACCGAACCAGAAGCCATTGAGCAGTATGGTAAAGATAAAGTGAAAGTGTACACCTCAGGTTTTACCTCAATGTACACCGCTGTGACAGCGCACCGTCAAGCCTGTAAAATGAAGCTAGTATGTGCTGGTGATAATGAAGTTGTGGTAGGTATTCACGGTATCGGTTTTGGTATGGATGAAATTCTGCAAGGCTTTGGCGTTGCAATGAAAATGGGCGCAACCAAAGCAGATTTTGATTCAGTTGTTGCGATACACCCAACGGGTGCAGAAGAGTTTGTTACCATGCGCTAGGTTTTTTTTACTGTGTTAATATTGGTGCTGTGGCAAACATAACTAACTTAACTGACAGTAAACAGATAGGTACATAATAGAAGAGGCGACCCGTGGGTTGCCTTTTTTGTCGTTAAATTCCTGACTTAACTAAATGTATCTCAATATCATTAACATCAAAAAATAAGATAAGCATACCATCAGGAAATCAGTGCTATCGTCCTTAACCTCAAAGACAGCGCGATATTTTATAATGTCATTCATTAGGTCACTATTGTGCTGTTTTCTGCATTAATACAACTTTATTGTAACCCCAGTTTGGGATGGCCGATAAACAATCAATTAAAGGCATCTACACCAATAGCCGCATTAGTTTCATTGCTGGTTATGGTCACTCTTTTGCAGCCAGTTTCTACCTTAATAACATAAATCTGTTAGGAATAAATGGGGTAGAATGAGTGACAACGGCATTGTAAGGATATAAATGACTATACAAATAAACGATAACTTTCAATAATGCTCTTCATCACCTTTAGCTGAACCTTATCATATGACTGTCGAAATTGAACGTAAGTACCTTGTGCATAATGACCAATTTAAATCGCTTTCTCACCGCTCGAGCAGAATTGTTCAGGGGTATTTAAACTCTGAAAAATCGCGCACTGTCAGAGTTAGAATAATGGGTGATCAAGGTTTTTTAACCATTAAGGGTATGAGTAACCAAGCCAGGTTATCACGCTTTGAGTGGGAAAAAGAAATCAGCGTACCAGAAGCACAAGACTTACTTAACTTGTGTGAACAAGGTGTAATTGATAAAACCCGATACTTAGTTGAATATCAAAACCAAGTATTTGAGGTTGATGAGTTTTATGGTGAGAATCAAGGTCTGATAGTGGCTGAGCTGGAACTAGAAAGTGAGCAGCAAATCGTGATTAAACCAGATTGGTTAGGTGACGAGGTGACCGGCGATAATCGTTATTACAATTCTTCATTAATGAAGCAGCCATATAGCCAATGGGTATAAGCTGTTATCGGCCGCATCTTTTTTAAACTAATAACATGCCGTTTAAATTGATATTTAAACGGCATGTTAACTGCCGCAATATTTTGACTTAACTATCATCACATAAACTTTTGCCCGCGGCATAGCAACTAGGCTGTCTTGGGCACACTGCGCCGCGTGAGCAAATCAAGCGGGCGTCGTTTTTAATGCCGCGTTCAATCCAATTAATGTTAAGAATTTTAGCCACACTGATCAGATCTTGTTTGATGTGCCGTGGGATCACCACAGAGCCACCATTGGAGGCACACGCTTGTTTCAAGTCATTAGCAATCGACAATGAATCTTTACCTTGGGCATCAATAGCTGGATTCAAATCAATACCGGCACACAACACATGTGGATTGCCAGCTGAGTCTTCAACCTTGATAGATTCACAGCAATATATTCGAGGTTGATTACCGACATTAAGAATCGAAATTTGCGCTGAAGTACCAGATGAAGGCTCATTAATCATTCTGAACACCGCCCAGTGCTGACAAGGATCCTCAACTAAACGCATATTGCCCCACGGCAGCGGAATACCATTACCGCGATATACCGCTTTTAATTTGCCAGGCGCATAAGCATCAAAGAAATGCCAATGTGGATAAGGTGACACTACCGTCATACGGCGCATGGCGACCGATGCAGAAACCTGTAATTGCTTGTGCACACTAATTTCATAACCGTGACGGTCAAGTAATTGCCTAAAGGGAACCTTAGGACATAATAATGCGCCGGCAAAAAAGCTTGATTCAAAATCACGCCAGGCATGTAAAATATCTTGGGCGTTTAGGGTGTTTGATTGTGGAATGCCGTTGTCATCACCTTCTTCTTTTCGCCCTGATGTCATGACTGACTTTAAACCATCTTTATTGTGTAATACACAATGACCAATATGCACAGCTAAATCATATTTCAAACGATGAGGGCGATTTTTTAAAGTGTTGTTGAGGTAAATTGTGCGGGAGGCTCAAAAAAAGAGGTCACTAATTGACGTGAGCTGGCCCCCATTTCATCACGAATTTCTTGCGGTGTGCGGTCAATCCACTTAATCACTAGCCCCATTCTGGCGGCAATGGTCAGCATGTCATCGGCCATTAATGGCATGCGTTTTAAACCAACATCTTCAGCGGCACGCTCTAAATCAGGAAAATGGTTTTGGTGATGTTCTTGGTGCGCGCGGATCAACAAGTGGGCAAATTGTCTGCCCGATGTCCGGTTTGCGACAGCATTTCGGGTATCGCGATTTGTAAAATATCATTAGAGAATAAAAAGCTTGGCTCTAGCGGCATACCACTAATGCCACCTTTATTACCTTTTTCAGGCGTAATGGCGTGATCTTCTGGCACATCATCAAGAAACCAGCCCGCTTCTTTTTGAAAAACCACCGCAATAACCGCTAACATATCGGCACTTGGTACACGCTTACCACGTTCAATCATAGATAAATATGACACAGAAGGTGAGTTGTTAGCGTCCACCCGCATGCAGCGGGCAGATAAATCTTCCATGGTTAAGTTATTGCGTTTACGCAAATTTCTTATCTTTGTGCCCAAAAAGTGGGTCTTTCGCATCAAGCTTTTATCATTTCTCATTTTGTATAATTCACACTGTAAAATTTTTATTGTGAAATTCTTTGTAAAAATAGCATAGACTAAAAATCAAGCTGTGAACAAGGCTTAAATTAAAAACTACTTTGAATCATTATAAATAAAATAATGTGACCTACGATTAAAAGAAGAGGATAAGGCTATGAACATGTCTACTCAAGCAAGCAAAACATCTACCCAAAACCTTAACCACTTCATTGGTGAGCAATTTGTGGCAACCACTAACCCATTGGACCGTTCTATTAATGCGAAAGAATTTTTAGACGCTCAATTTCCATTAGCGACAGGTTCACACCAAGATGTGACTAGCTATGTGGTTTACTACACTCATTTGCTTGCATTTTTAAAAGATGGCACACAATGTGGCTTATTAAATCCCTGCCAGTTCGTTGCGCTAACGGGTCATAAAAGCGAGCCAACGTCAGTGGTATTAAAAAATAACGACACTCATATTGAAATTTGTTTTGACCGCCAAGGCGATATTGGTACAGATGATTTAGCACACATTGAAGATATTCAAATTGAAATGCCTATTAAGAATTTACCTACACCTTACAAACAGTGGATCAGCTTATTACACGCAAGCTGCAAGCCTACCGAAGGCCGTTGTAAAGTGTTTACCGCTAAAGATGGCAGTGATTACGCTATGCACCTGCGTTAAACGTGTAGCTAACATTAGCGGATTAAGAAAAGCATTTTTGAAAGCCAGCGGGATAAAACCGCTGGCTTTTTCATTACTTGCTTGAGTTGCTTGGCCAAAAAAATTAGAGTGTTGGCTGACTCTGTTTGATGGAGTTGTTTGGTCGGCGATATAAAAGTTGATGGTTTGTTTACTCATCGATGTTGTGTTTTCTGACAGCTTACAGCGTAAAGTCACCGGATATTCAATTTGCTCACCTGGTTGAATATGGACTTTATTGTCGGTGATAAGGGTGAGAACGCAACCCTGATACAGGCTATCGACACCAATAATATAATCGACAGCTTGTTGGGTTTTATTACGAATTTTGAGCTGATAGCTATTTTCGACAAACTCTCCAACTTCGCGATAGAGACTTTGGCGGTCTCGGATGACATTAAGTTGAATTAAGCTGCGATTGGCTAAGTCTACGATCATTAATGCGCACATAATGATCAACGCCAATGCGTATCCTAGCGCTTTTAACGATAGCTTTTTAGCTGGAATACTGGTTTTTGGGTTTGTATGGCTTTGAGCTATTTGACTTTGGGGAGCCAGAAGCGGTGGCGTTGGCTTTAGGGCATTCTCGCTGGTAAAACTGATTAAATTCGGTAAATAGCCAAATTTTTCCATCGTTTGATTACATGCATCGACGCAGGCGCCACAGTTGATACATTCGTATTGTAAACCATTGCGAATATCTATGCCTGTTGGGCAAACATCGACACATAAATTACAGTCAACACAATCACCTAAATCGGTATTTTGCGAGCGTTTTCGTGGCCCTCTTGATTCGCCTCGGGCAGCATCATAGCTGACGGTTTTGGTATTTGAGTCAAACATAACGGCTTGAAAGCGCGAGTATGGGCAACAATGTAAACACATCATTTCGCGCATCCAACCGGCATTGATATATGTACAAAGTGCAAAAAACCATACCCAAACGCCAGTCCAAAAACCGCTAGATAAAGTGAAAATATCGATATATAACGTTCTGGCGGGCATAAAGTAACCCATAAAACCACAACCAGTCACTAATGCGGTAAGGGCCCACAAACTGTGCTTGGTAACACGTTTACGGATTTTTGATACAGATAATGGCGCTTTATCTAATGCGGCACGGTGATGGTGATTTCCTTCAACTTTAGCCTCTATCCACATAAACATAGCGGTCCAAGCGGTTTGAGGGCATAGAAACCCACACCATACTCTGCCCCAATAAACGGTCACAAAAAACAACGCAAATGCCGCCGCCATAAACATCCAGGCTAGAATGGTAAAGTCTTGTGGCCATAAGGTGATATTAAAAAAGAAGAACTGTTGCTGGGTTACATCAAGTAAAATAGCCTGCCGGCCTTGATAGCTTATAAAGGGTAATAAAAAGAAAACGGCTATCAGTAAAGTATTACTGTATTTTCTGATCCGCTGATATACACCGTATTGTTCACGCACATGAATTTTGCCTGAGGGAGGGGAGCTGACATTCACAATCGGGATGCGTTGGGATGAAGTTAATCGACTTAATTCTGATGCTGACATATTGTTTTCCTAAAATGACATTACGTCGATATATAGCAATAGGTAAGCCAAGATGTTTTTTAGTTATGCACTTGATTTAAAATGATAAATTATTAGCTTGCTTGATGGTGTGTCACGATATATCGCTATTTGGCGATATATCGTGACTTGGTGACTGTGATGTTTAAGTCTGCGGTAAGATTGATCTGATATTTACTCGGCGTGAGGCTAACGCTCAATACCCAGTTTTTTCATCCGCGAACGCAATGTGCTTGGCGGTAATGCCAGCATCGCCGCCGCGCCATTTGGGCCTGATATCCGCCATTGAGTCAATTCTAATGTGTCGATAATATGCGCAGTTTCGGCTTCTACCATGGTCATGGGCTGCTTAATGTGGGGGTTGCTTCCTTTGAGTGTCGGCAGTACCAGACTATCAAAGGTTAGCGTGTTGTCGTGGGTTATAATGATTTCTCTTTCAATTAAATTTTGCAGTTCACGTACATTTCCGCCAAGGATATTGTTGTAATTTGTGTAAGCCTTTTGCGCTCACTTTAGTTATTTTTTTTCCGAGTTTTTGACTGAGTGATGCGACCAAATCACTCACCAAGTTAGGTAAATCTTCTTGTCGATCGCGCAGAGGAGGAACTTGAATAGGGAAAACATTAAGGCGGTAAAATAAGTCCATCCTAAATAACCCTTGCTCTACACGGGTAGGTAAATCATGGTGAGTTGCCGCAATAAGGCGAATATTAACTTTAATGGTTTCGCTGCTACCAACACGCTCAAAAGATTGCTCTTGAATAACACGTAATAGCTTTGACTGTGCTTCAAGACTGAGTTCAGCTATTTCATCTAGAAATAGCGTGCCGTTATGGGCTAATTCAAAGCGGCCTTTACGTCGACTAATTGCCCCTGTAAATGCGCCTTTTTCATGGCCGAATAACTCACTTTCTAAAATGGATGCCGAAAACGCAGCGCAATTGACGCTCACCATGGGGTGGTTTTTTCGGTGGCTTAATTGGTGCAGGCTTCGCGCGACTAATTCTTTTCCTGTGCCATTTTCACCGCAAATTAATACCGTGCTATCGGTATTGGCAACAAGATTAATTTGTTGGGTTAAATGGTTTATCGCTTTACTGTTGCCAGACAAACCCATAGCCCCTTGCTTACCTTGCAGTTCGGTGAGTAAGTATTGATTCTCTGAGGTTAATCGCTCTGATAGTGCCTGTACTTGTGCCAGGGCATTACGTAATGAATCTTCGGTGTGTTTTTGAATGCTCACATCTCGAAATATGGCGATAACACCAATTAGAATATTGTTATCATAAACCAGGGTTGAACTATAATAAACAGGGAAATAACTGCCATCTTTACGCCAGAACACATCATCACTGACTTGGCGGGCAATACCGTCATGCAGAGTACGATATATAGGACAATCTTGGTGAGGATAAGGGCTGCCATCGGCATGACTATGATGGTGACAATTATGGATGTTTTTGCCGATTAACTCTTCACTATGCCACCCCGTCATGAGTTCTGCCGCAGGGTTAATGAAAACGGCATTACCCTGAAGATCAAAGCCATATACCCCTTCCGTCATCGCATTGAGCAGTAACGTATTCTTAGGTAAAAAATGGCTGGTGGCTAGGCTAGTTTTTTCGGTCATATGTAAACTTATAAAAATTCATCAGCAAGATATTTTTGTCATTATAGTTAAGTCACGATATTTCGCGACCTAAATCGAATGCTCATTATAATCGATGCGATTATGTTGAGTTTTATGAGAAATTGCATCTTGGTAGAGGTTGCCGCGCTAGCACTCATTTGCATATCAGTTGAAAATATCCACTATAAACATCGTTTGGGGACAATCAAGTTGCTACAATAACGCATTGCTTTTTTAAAGTGTTATTCCATGACTAACTTATCTAATCCACATTATAAAATGTGGTTGTTTGTTGCAGTGGGCTTGTTATGCCTCACGCCGTTAATATCTTCTCCGGTAGCCTTACTCATAGGATTTACCTTGGCGAGTGTCGGTTTAGTGCCTGACAGTATTGATTTAGGCAAGTGGACTAAAAAGTTATTGGCGTATTCGATTGTTGGTTTGGGTTTTGGGATTAACTTACCCGAGGCGATTGACGCCAGTAGTAATAATCTTGGCCTGATAGTGGGGTCTATTTTCTTTACGTTAATTCTAGGTTACGGCCTAACACGGTTGATGGGCTTAGACAGTAAAACTGGGCATTTAATCAGTTGTGGTACCGCTATTTGTGGTGGTAGTGCTATTGCAGCAGTGGCTCCGGCGATTAATGCTAAGAATGATCAAATTGCGGTATCGTTAGCCTGCGTATTTTTACTCAATTCAATTGCCTTGTTTGTGTTTCCAACGATTGGTCATGCGCTGCAATTGTCTCAATATGATTTTGGCGTATGGAGCGCAATTGCTATTCATGACACTTCGTCGGTTGTGGGGGCCGCAGCTGCCTATGGTGATGAAGCATTAAAAATTGCCACCACAGTTAAATTAGCCAGAGCATTATGGATAATTCCCATCGCATTATTAAGTGCTATTGCCTTTGGTGGTGATAAAAGCAAAATTACCATCCCATTTTTTATTCTATTTTATTGTGTCGCGATTCTGGTGGCGTACTTTATCCCCCAAGGCCAACCGGTTTATAACCTATTGTTTGCTGCGTCTAAACAAGTGTTAGTGTTGTGCTTATTTTTAATTGGTGCGGCGATTACAGTGAAAAAAATGCGTGCCAATGGCCCTAAACCGTTATTGTTAGGTGTGCTGTTATGGTGTGCTATTGGTGGTAGTTCATTGTTTTACATTGTTAAATTTTAATCTTTAGCTTTTAAGTTGTAAATTTGATGTATGATGCTTTAGCGTTAGTCGACTTTTCTTTTTTGCAGGATTTTAATGATGAATATTCCAACTGATTTTGTTAATTATAAAACGACGGCAGTATTTACTAAAACCAACGTTCCTAAATTATTCTTGTTTGAGCACAATACCAAAGCCGGTGTGTATGGCAAAATATGTGTGTCAGTTGGATCATTAAAGTTCTATGGGTTTGCTGAAAGGCGCGGAGCAATAGACAAAGAAGTGGTAATTAAT
This sequence comes from Shewanella sp. OMA3-2, assembly GCF_021513195.1. Taxonomy (NCBI): domain Bacteria; kingdom Pseudomonadati; phylum Pseudomonadota; class Gammaproteobacteria; order Alteromonadales; family Shewanellaceae; genus Shewanella; species Shewanella sp. OMA3-2. The sequence goes on from NZ_CP090974.1 coordinate 608,025, forward strand.
GCTGGCGAGTTTGGTATTTCTGCCCCTGAATATTGGCATAAAGTTGAATTTTTAACCGCAGATACAGCGTTTACCGTGCAGTTTTATGCACATAAAGACTCTGAAATCGTTAAGCAAAACCTATCAGAAAGAAATGAATAACTTGCTTGAGTGGATATGTTCCGTTGCACCATCTTATAAGATTTAACCGTTAGACATCGTGCTGTTTTATATCAGGCTTGCTTAATGCTAGCCAAATAAGACTACCGAAAGCAATTAATTCGATTAACGCACGCGTGAGTCCTGTGGTTTGTATGGAGGCAATAACGGCGATAATACATAAGATAATAATCACAGCAGATTTAAGCCGAGGTGATAACCATAATTGTGTCATATTTCCTCCAATATAATCATAAAAAGCGAGTGATATTATCGAGGCAAGGACTTTGTTGACGCCAATATTAATTTTAACTATCTCATAACTGATTGGTTATCATTCTGTGGTGACTGGATTGGCTGAGTTAAATACGGTGTTCAATCATGTGCCAAATGCAAAGTGTTATTTCGAGTGAATAGTTCCCCACGATAACGGGTAAGGCAAAAGTGAGTTGTTGATATTATCGGGGTCGGTTAATGGGTATCTGAGTTTTATGTTGACGCACCTAACACTTGTTTGCTGGTATGGATAAACCTCAACAACGTAAATCATGTTATTCGTTATAATTAGTGATATTAGTAATAAGTTGGTTATATTTAGTTATATATTGCTTATATTGGTCATATTTAGTTACATAGTGAACAGAATTATATTGTGCAGTTAAGCAAAGGGTTAAGCTAAACTTGCTACAAATGTGTCATCAACCAAGAAGAGATGTAAATGCTGATTTTTCGATTGCGGGTGTTGATATTGTTAGTTTTTGTTACCTCATCTTTTAGCGCGTCTGCGACTATTGTTGATGTTAATGTTAGCGACCTTGAAGGTACTTTAATCAGCGATGCTGTGGTGGAGTTGATCCCAGAACATAGCATGCCATCATCAGCCATTAACAATCATGAAATGAGGCAGCAGAATCGAATATTCCAGCCTTTTGTATTGGCTGTTCAACAAGGCGATAAGGTGAACTTTCCTAACTTTGATCGTACTCGGCACCATGTGTATTCGTTTTCACCCGCGAAACCGTTTGAATTAAAGTTATATGTCGGCAAAGCAGAGGAGCCCATCGAATTTGCGCAGCCGGGTATTGTCGCTATAGGCTGCAACATTCATGATTATATGCAGGCATTTATTTATGTCGCCCAAAGCCCACTTTATGCTGTTAGCGATAATAAAGGCCATGTAAGCTTTAATGATTTAATCCCAGGCACATATAACGTTAAAATATGGCATCCATGGCAGAAAGTCCCTGTGATAGCCGCGCCAATAGTATTAACAGGTGAAACCAAACAAACGCTTGAGCTACAGTTTGATATAGAACATCAAGACAAGCCAACATCTCCCCAGGCCGGTTTTGCTTTAATAAATCAGTCGACGCAAATTGAGTTCGCCAATGCGACATAGCTTTCGACATCGACTGATTTGGGTTTTCCTTGCCGTACTCACCGTGGTGCAACTACTAACGGCTGTATTTGTGTTAAACGCGACTCAAAATGCGAGTCGGCAGCAACAAATGCAGCGATTAAGTGTTGGTATTAATGTTTTTAGTGATATTTTGGCCAACCGCAGTCAACAGTTGAACCAAAGTTTGTCATTGCTGAGTGCTGACTTTGGCTTTAAACGTGCGGTTGCCACTAAAGAGCAAGAAACTATTTCTTCAGTGTTATCAAATCACGGTAAACGTATTAATGCGAATGCGGCTATATTGCTCTCGCCGCAGGGGCAGTTATTATCGTCAAGTTTGACTGATTTATCAGCCGACGATGTCGCCAGCTTATTTGCCAAACATAAAAGTGAAGATAACGACTTTGTGATGTTAAATGTTAATCACGCTAATTATCAATTTGTGTTTCAGCCGGTAAAAGCACCAACATTAATAGCCTGGGTTGGTATGGGCTTTTTACTTGATGAAAATGTCGCTCAACAAGCTAAGACCATGACCGGAATTGATGTTAGCTTTATTAACTCAACGTCAGTACCTGTTGAGATTATCTCTACTTTAGCGCCAGAATTGATTCAACATTTAAGCGATACGCCATTCAGTTTTATCGATGCCACGCGTCACGCCAAAGGTAATTACCCTGATAACTACTTGTCTCAAGCTATTCAGTTAGATGCACAAAGTGATGCACAGTGGGTAGTATTGCATCAGTCTAATCAACGCTGGCAGCTCAATTATCAGCAATTGCGTAATAACATGTTGATGATATTCGCATTCACTTCCGTTTTAGCTTTTATTGTCGCTATGTGGGTGACCAATGGATTAACTAAACCTATTGATGCCCTAGTTAATTTTGCTAAAAAAGTTGGCCAGGGCGAAAACCCCACCAGAATTCAAGGTGCTCCAGCAGAATTACAAACCCTAGCAGATACCTTGTCGACAATGCGCAGCAATATCGAACAGCGCGAACAAGATTTTATTTATCAGTCAGAGCACGACTCCTTAACGGGATTGTTTAATCGTTTTGCCGCCGAAAAGCACATCAAGAATAGAATAGTAGGTCTAACCAGGACCTTACTATTGATTGATATTAAGCACTTTAGGCAAGTTAATGACATTATTGGTTTTGCTAATGGTGATCAGCTTCTGATTAGTTTCTCTGAGCGACTTAGTCGGTTACCTCTTGATGCATCCTTATTAGCAAGGTTAGATGGTGATGCTTTCTTATTATTACTGGAGCAGCCGATAACTCAGGCAGAGGCTATCGCACATTTACAAAATGTTATTTTGCCATTTGATGTAGCAGGGTCAAAAATTACGCTTACGATCAGAACCGGCATAGTTCAATTAGATGGGCTTTATCAACATATTGATACTTTATTACGCCATGTCGAGATAGCGTTAAATCATGCATGTACCCTAGGTGATGATGCCTATGTTTATCAGGAAGGCGATGATGATAAATACCAACGAGAGTTGTCATTGGTGCGGGATTTACCGCAAGCCTTAATTCAAGGACAGTTACACTTGGTGTATCAGCCTAAGGTGAATATCCAGTTAAATACTTGCTATGCCGTTGAAGCGCTTATTCGTTGGCAGCATCCAGAGCTTGGCTTTATTCCACCGGATGAGTTTATTCAGCTAGCGGAAAATTCAGGTAATATTTCTATTATTAGTGAATGGGTAATTGCAGAAGCGATTCGTCAGGCTCATGTTTGGCATCAACAGGGATTGGCTATTTCAGTGGCCATTAATTTATCTGCCCATGACTTAACCGATGAGACATTACCTACCCGCTTAGCCCAGCAAATATACGCAATGGATCTCCCTATAAATGCTATAGCGATAGAAGTGACTGAAGGTGCTGTGATGACTGATACTGAAACCACCATTAATGTGCTTAATCAGTTTAAGGATAAAGGTTTTCATATTGCGATTGACGATTTTGGTACAGGGCACTCATCACTGTCTTATTTAAAGCTACTGCCAGTAAATGAAGTCAAAATAGATCGTAGTTTTATTAAAGATATTCATCAAAATGCAACAGACCGTATGATAGTTGAAACCAGTATTAAGCTGATAAAAGGACTGGCGTTGTCTGTGGTTGCCGAAGGGGTTGAAACCCCACTAGGGATTGATATTTTAAAGCAAATGAACTGCGATATTATCCAAGGCTATGTGTATTCTAAACCGATAAAAGCTGCCGAACTGCAGGTTTGGGTGAATGAATTTAATCGCACGTCAGCTTAACTCTTACAGCGTGGAAATTTAAGATGCAACGTATTCTACAGACCATATCAGCCGTAATGTTATTCTTTTTCATGGTTTTCATCCCCAATAGCCAGGCTGGGTCGAGCAGAATCATTGCCACCGGCGGCACCAGTGAAATAGAGGGCTCAGCGGGTGGTGGTATTGTGCCTTGGGCGGTGATTAATGGTTATGGTAGTAGTGGTGAGTGGGCGGCAACCGCAATGGCAAGCTGGGTAGCAGTTGATGACTTTACCCTCAATGTTGTGGGCGCATCAGTCAGTTATGATAATCAATTTGAACTTAGCATTGCCAAACAAACATTTAATTTAGATTCTTTAGGTGGTGAACTTGGCCAAGATATTTTAGGCATAAAATATAAACTGGCAGGCGATCTACTTTATAGCAAGATGCCACAAATCAGTGTGGGTATGCAGTATAAAAAAGTTGATGACTTTGGTTTGCCGAGCGCCGTAGGCGCCCAAGATGATTCAGGTTTAGATATTTATATCGCCTCTAGCAAGGTGTTTTTAGATGTTGTAGCAGGTCGAAATTTATTACTTAATGCTACAGTGCGTGCCACTAAAGCCAACCAAATTGGCTTACTTGGTTTTGGCAGTGTCAACTCAACAGACTATCAGTTGATGGTAGAGGGCTCGTTAGCGGTTTTACTGCGCGATGATCTCGCTTTGGGTTATGAGTATCGCCAGAAACCGAATCAGTTAGATTTTGCTAAAGAAGACGACTGGCAAGATATTTTTCTTGCCTGGTTTGTGAATAAACATTTTTCAGTCACAGCCGCTTATGCTGATTTAGGTGATATTGCAGGTTTTGAGCAACAAAAAGGTTGGTATCTGTCGGTAGAGGGCGCGTTATGAGACATATTGGCATGATGCTGGTTAGTTGTATTTTGTTAGTGACGTGCTTAGGGTGTTCTATAGCCAAGCCATCTAGCAACCTGCTTTACCAACGTTTAGGCGGTTACCATGGTCTTGAATTGATTGCCGATGATTTGTTACAGCTTATTTCACAGGATGAACGCATAGTTGGTCACTTTCGTGAAACAGATATTAGTATTTTTAAACAAAGGTTAGTAGAGCATTTGTGTGTAGTGTCGGGTGGTGGGTGTGATTATCAAGGCGAGAGTATGCTTAATGCGCATCAGGGGTTAAACATTAGCCAAGCTGACTTTGACGCCATAGTTGGCCACTTGACTCAAGCAATGCAACAGAACGATATTCCGATACAAACTCGCAACGCTTTACTCGCTAAGCTTGCTCCAATGTACGGGGACATTACTAATCATTAGCTTCTATTATTAATGATGAGTATTCATTATGGCCATTAATAAAATGGCGCAGGGTCTACATCTAATGCGCTGGGCGAGATACCGCGTTCAATGTTAAGGTCAGATTTACGTAAATCTACCATAGTGACATCGGTATAACGTTTGTACCTTAACGAGTAGAAACATTTCACAATCGGATGCAATGCATCACGGTCTTTCGCTTCCCAGACAATGCCGACGCGCTCGTCAGACAGTTGTACCAGTGATCCCACAGGATAGACGCCAATACAACGGATAAATTCGTACACTAAAGACTGGTCTAAATGGAATGGTGTTAAGCTAATTAATATTTTAAATGCGGCGGCGGGGCTCATGGCTTCTTTGTAACAACGTGCCGCTGTTAGCGCGTCAAAAATATCAACAATACAGCTCATGCGTCCATGTACAGGCAGTGCATCACCTTTTAAGCCTTTAGGGTAACCTCTGCCATCCAGTTTTTCATGGTGCATCAAGCAGACGTCCTTACTTATCTGCGACAAGCCTTTAGTATCCTCCATAATTTCAACTGCATACACTTGATGCAGCTTCATATGTTCGAACTCTTCTGGTGTTAATTTACCAGGTTTATGTAAAATTTCATTATCAACTTTTACTTTGCCAATATCATGCAAAATACCCCCAACAGCCATTTGACGCAGCATGTCGACATCGAGTTTTAAGTGTTTACCAAAAGTGACGAGTAAGAATGCAACATTAATAGAGTGCTCTAGTAAATAAGCATCTTTTGATCTCAGTGCTGAAATACATTTAAATGCGTCAGCATCATCCATAACTGACTCAATCATTTTATCAGCAACTGCTTCAAAAGGCGCAACCTCAACGGCTTTACCATCAAATGTTTCAGATAAGACTTTTTTGATTAAATTTTTAGCTTCTTCAAGAATTTTCTTCGCTTGAACTTGCTGAGTTTCACGACTGACATTGGCTTTTTTAGCCATGGGTTTGGCTGCAACTTCTTGTTTTTCCGGCTTCTTTAGGCCGCAGCTGTCTGATGAGCGGTCAATGTCTACCCATACGTGCTTAATATTATTTTGAACGAGTTTAATCACCGCTTCACGGCTTTTTATTTGGCCAGCATTGGCAATAGCAACCGTGCCGCTATTATGATCGATAGCGGTAACAAACATACCAAGGTTTAATTTGGCGACTGGAATTTTTATTATATTTGACGATTCTATAGAATCACTCATCTGGCAAACGCCCTTAAGATCAAGATGTACTTAACTGTCTAGATTTTGATTAACCTAGTGTTGGTTTAATAAATGTTAAGCCTTCCCTGGGGGGTAAATCTAAGTATGTTTGTACGTTATAGCATGCACTATAGTTTACATCATTAGTTTATCTATATTAACAGATTAACTCATTATAGATCACAGTGTATAAAGTAGATGATTGACATCTTATTCTTTGGTTGATTAACTTTATCTCAGTATCGTCACAGAGGGGAGTTAATATTGTCTGGTCACTTTTTTAGTTCACAATTTAATGAGTTAAAGCAAAAGCTTGAACAAATAATTTTGGTGCCTAACATCACACCCATTGTGCAACTATCTGTAGAGGCTCCAGCACTTCCGCTGTTATCTTGGCTGAGCGCACAAACCCAGTATCCGCGTATTTATTGGCATGGTCGCGATAAAATAGAAGAGGTGGCCGCTATTGGGGTCTGTAAACAATTTTATTATCAAGACCAAGTTGATGATCATCAATTGGCCGCGGATTATCAGGCGCAGCGAAGTAAAGATGTAAGCCAAGACTTACGTTATTACGGTGGTGTCGCGTTTGACCGTACAGTAGAGTGCTGGGCAGACTTTGGACGGGTTCGATTTGTGCTGCCTCGTATAGAGTTAAGACGTAGCGGTCATAAAATTAAAATTTTGCTCAACTTAAATTTCGATGATCAAAATCGTGATTCGGAATATCAGCAAGCACTGGCTGCTATTGCTAAAATTGAAAAACCAAAACCATTATCACCACCGAATAAAACACGTCTAATAAGCCGCAGAGATTTACCTGATCAAGACAGATGGCGTGAGTTAGTTGAGCAAGTGACTCAAGACAATTTTAATCAAAGTACACCCAAAGTGGTGCTGTCGCGACAAACACAAATTGATATTGCTGAATCACTTGACCCCTGGACTGTATTGGCTTGCTGGCAAGGGCGTAACCCCAATAGTTTTCAGTTTGGGTTTCAATTTAGCCCTGAACGGGCGTTTATATCTTGCTCACCAGAACGGTTGTATTTACGTCGTCAAAATGAGTTATTTACCGAAGCGCTAGCGGGTACAACCACTCGAGGACTAAATCAAGAAGAAGATGATATTCTGGCGCAGCAGTTATTGAATGATGCAAAAAACAGTCATGAAAACCAGTTGGTTAGGCAACATATTGTTGAGGCGTTAAAACCACTTAGTCAATATGTCGGTGCTGATAAGCAAGCTAGCATTTTTAAACTAACCCATATTCAGCATTTACATCGTGCTATTCGTGCAGAGTTAAAAGCTGGGGTGAATGATTTTGACTTATTACGCGCGTTGCACCCAACCCCCGCGGTAGGAGGCTTGCCTCGCCACAGTGCATTGAGCTTTATACGTCAGCGTGAAGGTTATGCACGGGGTTGGTATGCCGGTGCTTGTGGTTATTTTAATCATTATGAATCTGAGTTTTCAGTGGCTATTCGCAGTGCATTGATTGAGCCAGGTCGAATTAGTTTATTTGCGGGTGCAGGAATAGTGGCAGGATCAGACCCAGATGCAGAATGGCAAGAGTTAGAGAATAAATTGGCAACAATTTTGTCGATACTAATCGATTTTTAAGGTTATTAAATCGTTATTTTTCAAGCTGGTGGTTTATTAATGAGTTAATCCGTTTTAATAAAAAACGCATCTAATATCGATGCGTTTTTTATGCGTCATGTTGTAATCTACGGGTTATGGGGCGTAGTAAGTTCCAGCATTGGGACCGACGGGAATACCTAATACAAATACCCACAGGAAGAAGAACATAGTCCAACCAATAAAGAACACAATACTGTAGGGCAGCATAGTGGCAATTAAGGTGCCGATCCCTAAATCCTTCTTGTAACGGCAAGCCACAGCTAAAATTAGACCGAAATAGCTCATCATTGGGGTGATAAGGTTAGTGACTGAATCACCAATTCGATAGGCCGCTTGAATGGTTTCTGGGGCATAACCGACCAACATCAACATGGGGACAAAAATAGGTGCCGTAACAGCCCATTGCGCAGATGCGCTGCCTAGCATTAGGTTGATAACGCCGCAAAGCATAATGAATAACACAAACACCAATGGTCCAGTTAATCCAATGGTACTTAATGCTTGCGCGCCACCAACAGCCAAGACAGCGCCTAGGTTTGTCCAATTAAAAAAGGCCACAAACTGAGCAGCGAAAAAGACTAACACGATGTACATGCCCATGGTACTCATACTGTGTGACATGGCATTGATGACATCAACATCCTTTTTCATGGACCCAACCACTTTACCGTACACTAAACCTGGAATGGCGAAGCCGATAAAAATAAAGGCAACAATTCCTTTCAAAAAAGGTGATCCAGCCACTAGGCCTGTTTCTGGGTGACGTAACGGCCCATTTTCAGGAATAATTGTCAGTGCTAATAAAGCGGAAAATGCGACCACAGCCAAGGCTGCCATTTTTAAGCCGCGCTTTTCAATGTTACTGACCTTTTCCATGGTTTGGTCATCTAAATCGCTGGCTTCGCTGGGATCATATTTACCGAGTTTAGGTTCAACAATTTTTTCAGTGACCAAGCCTCCTAGCAAGGTAATTAAAAACGTGGAGGCAAACATAAAGTACCAGTTAACTTCTGGTCCAACGGTATATTCAGGGGCGATCATTTGCGCTGCGGCTTCGGTAATGCCTGACAATAATGGGTCGACAGTACCCAGTAATAGGTTAGCACTATAGCCGCCAGACACTCCGGCAAAAGCGGCTGCTAACCCCGCTAAAGGATGGCGGCCTAATGAATGAAATATCATAGCCGCCATTGGAATTAGCACAACATAGCCTAGCTCTGCCGCGGTGTTAGATATAATGCCCGCAAACACAATTGTGTAAGTGACTAAACGTTTTGATGCTCCCATTACCAGCAAACGCATAGAGGCTGACAACAAACCCGAGCGTTCGGCAATGCCGACACCTAGCAAGGCCACTAATACAGTGCCTAATGGGGTAAAGCCAGTAAAGTTAGTGACTAAGCCTGACACTATGCGCTGTAATCCTTCAGCACTGAGCAGGCTAACAACATGAATTAAGCCATCAGGGCTTCGGCCTGAGGTGCCTTCGGGTCTAGGGTCTACGACCGATAATTCAAAGTATCCCGCAATACCGCTTATCACTACTACAGCGACACAAAATATAGCGAATAACGTTATTGGGTGGGGTAATAAGTTACCGAGTTTTTCGACTGTGTTTAAAAATCGAACAAATGCCCCTGAGGAAGTTATATCAGGGGGCGCGGCGGCTGGTTCAGGTTTTTTGGTATCTGGTTGGTTTGTTTGACTCATGTTGTTCCTTGATTTATTAGGACCTTTCCTCATCGACATGAATACATGTATGTATTTATGTGAGCATGATTGTCAGGATAATTAATATAGTTTTTCCAGCCTATTAACTTACACATGCTGAGTTAATTGAAAATTAATTTCTTTTTATGCATTAATCAGCTTTGGGTCAAAATGAATGCTTTAGCGGGTAAAAAGAGGCGTTTTACAGTGAGTTATTGTATGATATGACGGTGTTTATTACTGTGTGGGTTAAAAAGTGTTCACCAGGTTTTTTGTTTAACGCATTGTTTTAAATATATTTATGTTTTATTTTTAAGCTGTTCATTGAGTGTTGTTGTATCATTACTTATTTAGTCACTATATTGAGCCAGATGCAATAGAATTGTTTATTTTGTCAACCAAGTGTTACTGTTTACTATTGTGGTGCAATAAATATAGTTGCTACTTCACTGAGAATTAAGTGAAATATGAAGTAAATTGTGCTTATTATGCAGCATAAGAATTATAAAAATCATCATTAAGGAAAACATCATGCAAGCATTGCTGCTGAGTGTAAGCTTAGCTGTTATTCTATGCTACCTATGGTACGCCAGTTTAATCAAGAAACGTCAATCAGCGGTAGATTCACTGATTGTTTTGAATCAAAAAATTGATGCACGCTTGATTTTATTAGCCCAGCTATCTGATGTAAGCCAGCAGTATCAACCTTTGGATGTCACGCAAGCCGCTCAATGGCAACAGTTACGTGCCTTGGCCGATAAAAGCCAGTGGTCAAATGAAGTTGACGAGCATTTAATTCATGTTCTAGCTACCTGGTCAGAAATGGACATGTTACAGAAAGGATTGTTTTCAGCTTTGCATGGCGATGATCTGGATGAGCAGCAGGTGAATGAATATTTGCAATTAGAATTAGATTATCAAAATGTTGTTGAGTTTTATAATCAAACCGTAACAGAGTTGAATCAAGGTGTTGGTATGTTTCCTGGTTCTATTGTAGCCAAGTTAGCCAAGGTGTCGGTTATGCCTCAACTTACCCATACCGCAGGTTAATCGTGTTGAATTGTTGCTCGTTTTTAACCAATATATGTAAACGAGTACAGTTGAGTGTTGTATTGATAAGTTTGGGGTTTTGTTCTGGGTTACTGGCTAATCAAACTGAGGCCGCTAAAGCAGAAAAACCACTGATAAAAGCGGTATATCAAGCCAATTCTCAACCTATACCCGCTGAAAAAACCCATCTTAGTTTGTTTCCAAACCTCAATGAGCGAGCTGTGGTGCCGCTAAGAACTCCGCCAAGTGCGGATGGTAAAAATAAATCGATTACATCAACAGTGGTGCTAGACAATAGCTATCCACTTGCAAAACCAGATATCAGCAAGCCGACTAAAAAACAACTTAAAGCCAGCTATTCAGAACACGGTATTTTATCCGACCTAGGTGTGGAAAAGCGCAAAGTCTATCAATATGAAAAAGATGGTATTACCGCATTTAGTGACAAACAGCCAGATCATACTAACTACCGAGTGTTACTTTTTGAGTGCTATGCATGCCGTCCAGATTCGACCATTGATTGGTATAAAACCCCATTATTCACTCAGGATTATGCGAGTTATGTCGCCGTTGCTGCATCACGATATAAACTCGAACCTGCATTAATTAGAGCGGTTATTCATGCCGAGTCCGCTTTTAGAAGTAATGTAGTGTCTAAAGCTGGTGCTATGGGGTTAATGCAACTCATGCCAGGCACGGCTAAAGATATGCAAGTGCTAGATGCGTTTCACGCGGAGCAAAATATCAACGGGGGCAGCCGTTATTTAGCTTTGCTACTGACTCGATTTAATGGTGATATGGATCTGGCCTGTGCGGCCTATAATTCAGGTCCATCAACGGTTGCGCAATATAATGGTATACCGCCATATCCTGAAACCCAAGCATATGTTCAGCGGGTAAAAATTTTATACAGCCGCTACCGTAAAGCCAGTTGAGTTGATTGATAAAGTGCACGCTCAAATAATAAAATAGTGATTCACATCATTAATACCAAAGAGAATTCCAATAAATAACCCTGCCTGATGATACAGGCTAAAAACTAAAGGAATGTTTATGACTTTTTCACCCGTTATTGCGTCTCTATCGGTTGCCATTGCAGCCCTGTGTTTATCTTCCTTAGGTTATGCAACCGCAGCTGTGCCAACTACCGCCATTAATACTGCGCCATCCCAAGAGGATGTGCGCTTATATGACATAGCCACCGCGCCACAAGCGAGTCGGCTAGAACAAGATGTGCGTAAACTGGTGAGCTTTGGCACTCGTCATACCCTGTCTGAAACTGAATCAGACACCCAAGGTATTGGCGCGGCAAGACGTTGGATAGAGGCCGAGTTTAACCGTATATCTAAAGACTGTGGTGGCTGTTTAGAAGTGATTACTGTCAGTGAGACTGTTCAGGGTAATCGTATTGCTAAGGCTACCGATGTCGTCAATGTTATTGCTATTCAGCGCGGTAAAACTGACCCCAAGCGTGTGGTGATGATGAGCGGAGATATCGACTCTAGAGTTACCGACGTATTAGATGCTACCTCTATTTCACCTGGCGCAAACGATAATGCATCAGGCGTAGCTGGCGCAATTGAAGCTGCCCGCGTGCTGTCTAAATATCAGTTCAATGGCACCATTGTTTATGCCGCTTTGTCAGGGGAAGAGCAGGGGCTTTATGGCGGTGATATTCTTATCAATTATGCTAAAAAGCAAGACTGGCAAGTGCAAGCTGTATTGAATAACGACATGATCGGCAATATTGCTGGCATTAATGGGGTGATAAACAATTCCACAGTGCGGGTGTTTTCCGAAGGCGTTCGATTTGCTGAAACCGCCGACGAAGCCAAAGAACGTTATTTTAGCGGTGGTGAGAATGATTCTGCCTCGCGAAATTTAGCCCGTAAGATTAAAGCCTTAGTTGATCAGTATATGACTAATCTTGATGTTATGTTGGTATATAGGCTGGACCGATTTGGCCGCGGCGGACATCACTTACCCTTCAATAAAGCCGGTTTCCCCGCTGTACGAGTGATGGAAACAAATGAGCATTATGATCGCCAGCATCAAGACATTCGTACTGAAAATGGCATTAATTATGGTGATGTTATCGAAGGTGTTGATTTTGACTTTAATGCCAAGTTAACCGCACTCAATGCTATAAGTTTAGCCTCAATGGCATGGGCACCCGCGCCACCGTCAAATGTGACCATAAAAGGTCAAGTGTTACCGAGTACCACACTTAATTGGGCCAAAACAGCAGATAAAGATGTAGTTGGATACCGTGTTTACTGGCGATTAACGACTGAGCCTGAATGGACTCACAGCCGTTATGTTGGCAATGTGAATGAATTTATTCTCAACAATATGGTCATAGATAATTATCTGTTTGGTGTTGCCAGTGTGTCTGCCAATGGCAATGTAAGTCCCGTGGTGTTTCCGGGGGCGGCAGGTAGTTTTTTAAACTGAAATTTTACAACTAAGGATTAAACATGAAAAAAAGGATTTCAATTGTCAGTGTTTTGTTACCTAGCCTACTACTGACAGCGTGTACCTCTAATTCAGGAGTCAATGCGGCTTGTGATTTTGTTGATGGTGCAACAGCTAGCAAGAGTCAGACTCAGCATAAAACGTCGGGTGAGCCATATTACGAGAAAGAGGTTCCACAGGAATTTAATCCCTCAATGGGTGGTGCGACGGCAATAGTAGGATTTATTTTTCGACCATTATTTGGCGATGATGAATGCGATTAAATGCGTAAATATTGAATGCTTAGATAAAAAGCCCATTTAACGTAAATTAAATGGGCTTTTTATCTAATATCAGCGAGCTAGCAAGATTACTCTGGCACTTCTAGCTTCACTACCGTTTTACCACCGCTATGGCCTAAACGACGCTCTAAGTAATTAAGCGTTTCTTTTGCGGTGACATCTAGTTGCCAAGGAGGATTAATAATCCATAATCCTGCTGCAGTCATACCAAATTCATTACTGTCAGGTTTAATTGCTTGCTCAACTCGTAGCTGATTTTTAATGCCGCTATTTTTAAGTAAATTGAGCATGGATTCAGTTTGTTCACGCTTAACCACCGGATACCACAACATATATACCCCAGTCGAAAATCGCTTATGGGCTTTAATGATAGCTTCCGCAACATCAACGTAATCAGATTTAATCTCATAACTTGGGTCGATTAATATTACCCCACGACGCTCTGGCGGTGGCACTGCTGCGATTAAACCCTGTAAACCGTCACCTTTAAGTACCTTGACTTGCCTATCTTTAGCAAAATATTCTGCTAATAGATCGTGATCAGTACTGTGTAATTCGTGTAATAACATCCGATCTTTTTCACGTAATTCGGCATCGACAAAACTGGGTGAACCTGGGTAAACCGTTAACTGATCATATTCAGCGTTAAATACTTTAACGGCTTCGACATAATCCGCTAATGCTGCTGGTAGATTGCTGGCATCCCACAGTTTGGCCACACCGTCTAAGTATTCACCGGTTTTTTGAGCAAACTCATCGGTTAATGAATAAGCTCCCGCACCCGCATGGGTATCAATATAAGCAAAAGGTTTGTCTTTTTTCTGCATTAATTTAAGCACTTGCAGCAACATTGAATGCTTTAGTACATCGGCATAATTGCCAGCGTGATAACCGTGACGATAACTTAACATGAGATATTCCAAAAAATTGGCAGCGTGGACTGCAAGATAATCACATTATAAGTTTTATCTGGGCTAATACCAATCGGCTTAAACGCAGTAGAGGTATTCACTGCGGTAGCCTTTTGGCATAATAGGCTTATTCACCCTAAAGTAGGTAATACAGTGACCGCGATTTATTTCAATCAACAATACCCAAGCCTTGTCGATATTTGCCAGCGATGGTCACTGAATTATGAGCCAAGCGCCCCCTTTGAGCTGCGTTTCGAGCAAAATCAATTAACCCTTCACAAACGCGACGAGCCAAAGCTTGACGGTATTTTGGTCGACTTTGTTACCGGTGCCGTTGCCCACAGACGTAAGTTTGGTGGTGGCCGTGGTCAATCAATTGCCAAAGCCGTTGGTCTTAAGCAAGGTGTCACTCCAACAGTGGTAGACGGTACAGCAGGTTTAGGCCGTGATGCATTTGTGTTAGCTAGCTTAGGTTGCAAAGTCATTATGGTTGAGCGTCATCCCGTTGTTGCAGCGTTATTAGAAGACGGTTTACGCCGTGCCTATGAAGACGCTGAAATAGGCGATTGGATGACGGAGCGCATGAGCTTGTTTCATGGTTCAAGTATTACCGCATTAGCCGATGCTGCAAAAAACAGTGGCACTGAAATAGATGTTGTCTACCTTGACCCAATGTACCCACACCGTGAAAAATCAGCCCAAGTAAAAAAAGAAATGCGCGTGTTTCAAACCTTGGTCGGGGCCGATTTAGACGCCGATGGTTTGTTAGCTCCCGCAATCGCACTCGCCACAAAACGCGTAGTGGTAAAGCGTCCTGATTATGCTGAAGACCTAGACGGGGTAAAACCGAGCATGGTGATTGAAACAAAGAAAAATCGCTTTGATGTGTATGTTAATGCCGCAATGAAATAGCGGCTATTTAGGTGGTCAAAATTAGTGTACCACTACTGTCGCTGAATCCATACATTGACATAATGCACCCATAGTTTGACAAAAAATTGCTATTTGTAGTTAAATTACAAATAGTAATTTAACAACATCAGATGGTTGTCAGAATATTGAAGCATAGTCTGACAAATTCAATAAAACCACGAGCCTTAATACTATTAAAGCGCATATGGAACCTCCTTTAATTCCGTTGCTTATCCATGAAATGCCCCAAGGTTTGTTTGGAATATGGCCTGCGGTCACCAACGTCGTGGCGCTTCGCTTATAGCAAAGCATGTATCGTGAAGTTTATCTATGTAGGTTCAGCATGGCATTTACTCACCGACACGCGCAAGTACGTCCTTGTAGCTCAACCGACCCATCCCTGGGTCGGATGGTCGGCTCGCAAACTACCATAATGAACCTTTTCAGTATTTTCTTAATCTGCTGGTTTTAAAGATTGAGTAGAATAAGATTATTTTTAACACTGACTTGGTTTTGCCCCAAAGCTTGATTAGATGTATGGCCTAGGGCCACTATGAGAATGATGCTTCGCTCATAGCAAAGCATGTATAGTGAAGTTTATCTATGTAGGTTCAGCATGGCATTTACTCACCGACACGCGCAAGTACGTCCTTGTAGCTCAGCCGACCCATCCATGGGTCGGATGGTCGGCTCGCAAATCACCATAATGAACCGTTCGAGCATTTACTGAATGAACGAGTTTTAAAGAGAGAGTAACAAAAGATTATTTCAAACATGCAAACTTGTTTATGCCCCGTTGTGGGTTACGCCTTGAAGTTCGAATAAATATGTTCAGGTAATTTGGATATAAAAATCTAATGAATGGCAAAAAGCAAGATCTAACCCTATTGGCGATAGAATATTTAGCCGTATTAACCATATACATACTCTCCAACTAAGTCTTAGCGCATGGTTATGTTGATATAGACTCACGACAACAAGTTTGAAAAAAGAAATGGTGCAGAATTTCCTGGGTTGTGGCTAGTTACTTCTCTTATCGCCACACACTCACTACACAATTCAATCTTACCCAACCAAAGCCATTTATTATCAATGGTTTATAATTTAATCTTGTCTCAAAGTTCCCTCACATTTTTCCGTTATCCTAATAACAATTAAAAAATTGGGAAAACTTGCACATGAAAAATATCAAACGTTTAGTGACGATCACTTTACTTGTTGTCGCTACCGGTGCCGTCGCCGCTTATTTTTATACGAAGAACGACGCCTCAACCGTGGCGTATTCTACGGAGCCTGTTCGCATCGGGAATATTGAAGATGTGGTGCTAACTAACGGTGTGTTATATCCGTCCAAAATGGTGAATATTGGGGCCCAAGTATCCGGTAAGTTAGAGTCGATAGCCGTTTCGCTTGGCGACAGGCTTGAAGCGGGGGCACTCATTGCGCAAATTGACAACCTTTCTCAAGAAAACGCATTAAAAGAAGCTCAAGCATCATTGACCAGTATTAACGCTCAATATAAAGCGAAAGTAGCGCAAATTCATCAATCAGAAGTCTCTTTCGAAAGGCAGAAGGTGATGCTTGAAAAAAATGTCACCTCACAGTCTTTGTATGACGCTGCGGAAGCGGAACTTATTGTTTATAAATCGGAATTAGACCAACTGGTTGCTGAAAAAGAGAAAGCGTTGATCAATGTTGATGATGCCCAGTTGAACTTAGGCTACACGACGATTGAGTCACCCATTCATGGCACTGTTGTTTATCTCTCTGTCGAAGAGGGGCAAACCGTGAATACAAACCAGTCTACACCTTCTATTGTGGAAGTGGCTCAACTCGATGTTATGACGGTCAAGGCGCAAGTATCTGAAGCCGACATTATTCACGTTACGACAGGACAAAAAGTATATTTTTCGATTTTAGGCGCCCCACAACACTATTTTCATGGTGAACTAAGAACAATAGAGCCAGGGCCAACCCTTCTTACCGGTGATGATAGCAGGATTAACATTGGTGATGATGATGCCATTTACTACAATGCGGTATTTGATGTCGACAACACGAAAGGTTTGCTTCGTTTCGGTATGACAGCGCAAGTGTCGATTGTTTTAGATTCAGCGCAAGATGCATTACTGGTTCCATCCCAAATTCTCACTCGCAAGTTGCCGGGCGATAATCGCTATCGTATCCCTGTATTGGTTGATGGGGCGTTGGAAATGCGAGAAGTTGAGATTGGTATCGACAATAAGGTGTATGCGCAAGTGCTGAGTGGGTTAGAGCAAGGCGATCGAGTCGTTATGGGTCAGGCGAACACCAAATCGGCATCAAGTTTTAATATGTCATCCACATTAGGACAAGAAAAAGGCGGGCGAGGCAATGGTGGCCCGGGTAAAGGCGGGAGATCTTAACCATGAGTGACGTATTATTAGAAGTCTCAGGTCTTAGTCGTCGTTTTCCTGCTGGTGATGAGGAATTAACGGTATTGAACAACGTCAATCTGACTATTCGTCGCGGCGAAATGATTGCGATTATGGGGGCATCCGGTTCGGGTAAATCAACCCTAATGAATATTTTAGGTTGCTTAGATACACCCAGTGAAGGGGCGTATCTGGTCAATGGTCAAGATACCTCCACAATGAATCCAGACCAACTAGCAGAGTTACGACGTGACTATTTTGGTTTCATATTTCAGCGTTATCACTTGTTGGATGATCTAACCGCTATCGGAAACGTTGAAATTCCGGCGCTCTACTCGGCAGAAAATAAATTATCGCGTCAGGCACGCGCAGAGAAGTTGTTAAACAGATTGGGATTAGCCGATCGTATGAGTCACAAGCCTAGCCAATTAAGTGGTGGACAGCAACAACGGGTCAGTGTCGCTCGCGCTTTAATTAATGGTGGTACGGTGATCCTTGCCGATGAACCGACCGGTGCACTTGATAGTCATAGCGGTAAAGAAATGATGCAGCTACTTCGAGAGTTGCATCAGCAAGGGCACACTATTGTACTGGTCACTCATGACCCTAAAATTGCCGCATCAGCAGAGCGTGTTATTGAAATATCTGATGGTGAAATCGTTAGTGATATCACTAACGATAACGCCTCAAATAAACATTCAGTAATAGCTAATTCGGAAATAGCTAATTCGGAAATAGATACTTCATCGACAAGTGTTGCAGAACAAAAAAAAGCGAATACATTCACATCAAGGCCATTTTCCGCACAGTGGTTCAGCTTTGTTGAAGCGTTCAAAATGTCACTATCGGCGATGGGCAGTCACCGCCTAAGAACGTTTTTAACGATGCTGGGGATCATCATCGGTATTGCCTCGGTGGTATCCGTAGTGGCGATTGGTAATGGTTCTCAGGCACAAGTGTTGTCACAAATGGCTTCGATGGGGACCAATACCATTGAAATTAAACCCGGATCTGGTTTAGGTGATAGACGTGCGGGACGAATAAGAACGCTAACCGCAAGTGATGTAAATGCCTTAACGAATCTATCATTTGTTGATAGTGTGACGCCAACCGTACGTGCTAATGTCACTGTACGCTATGCTAGTGAGGTCGTCACCGCAGAGGTGCTAGGCGTTGGTCCTGACCATTTTCGCGTGCAAGGTTTAGAGTTAGCACAAGGGCAATTGTTTGATGATAAAAGTGTCGCTTCATTGGATCAAGTCGCAGTCATTGACAATAACACCTTAAACGATCTCTTTCCTGATGGTGATGCACTTGGGCAGGTGATCTTTTTGGGCCAGTTGCCAGTGCGCATTATCGGAGTCACTGCAGCAAGTAAAATGGCAGCTGGTAATAGCGATGCTCTGAATGTATGGCTGCCTTATAGTACGGTAAACTCTCGTATCTTCAGCCAAAATTACGTCAATGATATTACAGTTAGGGTGAGTGATGACGTATCGAGTGTCGCCGCAGAGCAAGCGATCATTAACTTAATAAAAATGCGTCATGGCGTAGAAGACTTCTTTACTGTTAATACGGATACGGTAAGGGAAAACATTGAACAAACCTCATCAACGATGACGTTACTTATCTCGGCCATTGCCTTTATTTCATTGGTGGTTGGTGGTATCGGTGTGATGAATATCATGTTGGTGTCGGTCACCGAGCGCACACGAGAGATTGGTATCCGAATGGCCGTAGGGGCAAGACAAGCGGATATTATGAGACAGTTTTTAATCGAGGCGGTTCTGGTGTGTCTATGTGGCGGTGCTTTGGGTATTGGCTTAGCTTACCTTGTGGGCTTGGTTATCTCATCAATGAGCAGTGGATTGAGTCTGATTTATTCGACCAACTCAATTATTGCCGCCTTTATGTGCTCAACACTGATTGGGGTTCTGTTTGGTTTCTTACCGGCCAGAAATGCAGCAAGATTAAACCCTGTAGATGCGCTATCTAAAGGATAAGGAAACAGACGTTGAAAGTGAATTTCAAGCTGAAGATCATTCATAAGTTCTTTCTAGCGTTTTGTATTACAAGCTTTTTGGCTGTGTGCATTATGCTCGCTCTGATCATGCAAAACCTGTCAACAGGTTTTCATGATTTCATTAAAGATGCGGAATCGAGCTATGTCGAACAAGTCAGCCAGAAATTAGGCGAGTTTTATCAAGAAAATGGGTCGTGGCAATCGTTAAAAGACGATGAAAGCAATTGGCGACGCCTCGTTGGCACGAGAAGATCGGGTGATGATCATACGTCGCTATCTGTACCTACAGATACAACAGGTATAAGCCAGTTATTGCAAACACAGCGAAGGCTCAGTTTGTATGATGTGAATAAAACGGTCGTGGTTGGCCGTTCTCAAATTGATGAAAGCCTGTTAACTCAAACCATAGAGTACGAGGGTAGCGTGATTGGTTGGTTAAGTTATGTGCCATCACAACTGGCCGAACAAAGCCCTGCGAATATATTTTTGGCTGAGCAATATCAAAGTTATGTCTCTATTACGCTCGCCGTCATTGTCCTTGCGTTTGTCACTGCCTGGTTTTTCTCACGTCACTTGGTTGCGCCCATATTTAGGGTCAATCAAGGTACGACTCAATTAATTCAGGGTAACCTTGCTACAAGAGTGGTTAGTAATAGCAACGATGAGTTAGGTGTCCTAACGGACAATATAAATATTCTGGCTCAGACGTTGGAGAAGAACAAAACGGAACGTTCTAAATGGATGTCAGATGTTGCACACGAACTGAAAACCCCCTAACGGTTGTTCGAGGGCAACTCAATGCGATTCAAGACGGAATTTTTAAAGCAGATGAAAAGCGTTTACAGGTGATGATTGACCAAATAGATGGAATGAGTCATTTGGTGGGTGACATTTATCAATTGTCTATTACCGACATTGGTGGATTGTCATACAAAAAAACATTATTTAATCTCGTTGAACTCCTCAAAGATATCTTACTTGGCTTTAAGGTGAAAACCGATGAGTTTGGGTTGGCATTACATTGTGAAGCGTTGTATTTGAAAGAGAATGCTGAGTGCTTCGTCATCGCAGATAGAGATCGTTTGACGCAGTTGTTTATCAATATAATGGAAAATAGTTGCCGTTATACCGACGCACGGGGAGGTATTACTTTATCATTTCGCAAAGATAAAAATAATGTTGAGGTGATTATCGAAGATACATCGCCATCGATACCAGAAGGCGCTTTCACTCAAGTATTTGAACGCTTTTATCGAGTAGAACAATCTCGCAGCCGAGAGCATGGCGGCTCCGGTATTGGTTTGGCATTGTGTCAGCAAATTATCGAGGCACATCAAGGCACTATTTGCGCTAAAAAGTCAGATATGGGCGGTGTTAAAATGATGATAACCCTACCGATCCATCGCCATACTAGCTAACAATAAGACTTCGATAGAGGAAGAAGAGAATGAAGACGCATATTTTGATTGTGGAAGACGAAGAATACATTGCCGAAGTCTTGATTGCGTATTGCCAAAATAGCGGTTTTGAAGTGACCCATCTTGCGTCGGGTGCAGAAGTCGTGGCGACGGTGAAGTCGCAGACGTTTGACTTAATGCTGCTTGATTTAATGTTGCCAGATATGGACGGTATCGAGATATGCAAACAGGTACGCCAGTTCTCTCAGTTGCCCATTATTATGGTGACCGCAAAAAGTGAAGAGATCGACCGATTGATTGGTTTAGAGCTCGGAGCCGATGATTATATTTGCAAGCCGTTTAGCCCTAGAGAGGTGATTGCGAGGGTCAAAACGGTACTGCGCCGAACTTTGGCGATTCAACCGAATCCTGCCATACATAGCCCTGAGTTAGTTTTAGGACAATTTGTATTGAAGCCTGACGAGTATGAGGCTCGATTTAGCGGCTGCTTTCTCGACTTAACGCCCAAAGAGTTTATGTTACTTCGTCTATTGGTTGAGCATCCAGGGCGAGTGTATAGTCGTGATGATATTCTCAATGCGCTTTACAGTGATCTTGCGGATGTATCAGACAGAAATATTGATACCCACATTAAGAATATCCGCAAAAAAATACATGCCGTTGCACCAACAGCTAACCCTATCCGTTCGGTTTATGGGGTGGGCTACAAATTGTTGCATGAAACACTTAAATAATTTGTGTATAGCCAGTTAGCGAGATGACGATTGGGTGTACAGTGGATGATCAAAACTGGCCACTCGAGCAGAAGTTTTGCCATACCCTTGATAATTCGCCAGAAGCTAAATTAGCAAATTCACTGACACAAAAATGTCCAGAAATGAGCTAATTTTTTTATGTTTATCGTTTTCCACAGCCATCAATAAAGCTAAATCGAAGAAACAAAAATTCGGGTGCAGATGAGCCAGCGAGTATCCAAAACAGGGATGTTTTGGTTAAGCCCACATGGACGTGCTTGCAGCGTCTCGCGGGATCATTTGCACTTGAAGTCACCTTCCTACCAAATTTTGTCCAAAAGATAACTTCTCATCCACGGTTACATTTCCTCGCTTATCTTGAAGGCAGGCATTTTCGCTACGCTCAAGTAAGACGCTGACGACTAAGTCTGCGGTATTTTTTGGTTTTTAGGTTTGTGCTTGGTTGAAAGTTAATATCTAAACTTGTATTGGCAATTAGCGGCCAATCGTTATTTTCTGATTAACGGTGTTAATCCTTATGCCGCCATTCATTCAAGATGCTTAGTAAGAGGAACAGTGATATTGTGATGCTTTGTACTTGGCGACATCTTATTCATTATGATTAAATATTTTATGGACTATCTGCGCATTATTTTATTTGTGTGTGGGGTGTTAATCGGTATTCAGGTGCCGGGTTTTGTTGATCAATACGGTCAACGGCTCGAGGCGCATCAATTGGAAGCGAAACTGAGCTTAGCTGAGTTTCAGCGCGATGCAGATCGTTTTTTTGCAGGAGATATTAGCCGGTTAATTAGACATTATCGGCAAAATAATGATCCGATAGTGAATGCCGGCGGTGAAAGTATTGAATCTATTTATCAACGTTATGTGTTGCTTACCGATGCGCTTACTCAGTTCCGTCAACACAGTTACAGCCCTTATCAGCAAATTATTCTGGCACCGCAACAGGACATTCAAGTTGAGGTATGGAAAAATTATTCCCATGTCATCTTGTTAAAGCCAGAGGCTATTGCCATTGGGATGTTGCTGGGGCTGTTGTTTGCCGTGTTGTGTGAATCGATATTATCGATATTATATTTGGGTTGCCGTAAGGTATTTGTGTCAAATTAGTACATCTGAACAGGTTATGTATTGCTTAGCCTGTTCGTTAATGTCAAACAATGGGTAAGCATGTGGAATTTAGTCGATTGAGACTCAGGCTAATCGGCACACTTAATTAATTGGGTGATTATTACGGGAGTCGCGTGTTTAAAATGCCATTGAGTGATGATGTTATTTGAAACAGTTAATAAATCATATTGAGCTATTGAATGTGTTTTAGCTGTTTCATCTAAATATTCAGCATTGGCTAAAAATAGCACCATAAGCTCATCATGACACTCAGTCTGAATATCAGGCAGATTGCCTGTGGTTAATAGATGTTGGGTGACAGTAGCCCGATACACCCCTCGACGTACCATGACATTAAAATCTAACACCTGTGAGTCCATTAGCTCACTATCAATAGACCATTCGCCTTTAAATGCATAAGGCGCAGTGGTTTGAGTTAACTCTACTGCAGGGTGATTAGCGGTATTAGACGTGGAATTCTCTGTAAAGGTTAGCCTCAGCCCATTACCTTCAAGCACTGCTAAATAACGGTCAACGCCATTAAATATTGAAAAAGGTCCAGAAGTTTGCACCTTTGCCATGCTGATCCGTACATCAAAGTTATCTAGGTTAGCACCAAGGGGAAATATATAGCGCTGAAAGGTACTGCCTAAGCCATTTTTCCAGGGAGTGGCTTGGCATTGGTCGAATTTGAATAACATTTTTGTGCGCTTATATGACTTTGATGATTTTTAAAAATAAGCGTAAAGCTTTGCGAGTACAAGTGGCTATTGAAATATAAGTATTCAGAGTTATGATCAACAGACCAATACAGGTGCTAGTGGTGCATGACAACCGTGGTCTTAACCCATATATAAAAAATGTGGCTAGACGTTTAGCCAAAGCCTAGTTTTAGCTATCGTTTTAATACATAAAAAAGAGGCTCACATAATGTGAGCCTCTTTTTTATTGAGATATTCATAGCTGGTTAACTCGTAAATGCTTTAACGGCTTTCACGGGCTAAAAGCTAATGACTAGCCTCTAACGTGGCCGTTACCAGACACTAAAAACTTTTCGGCTGTTAAGGCTTCGAGTCCCATTGGACCATAAGCATGCAGCTTAGTGGTGGCAATACCAATTTCGGCACCTAAGCCCAACTGGCTACCATCAGAGAAGCGCGATGAAGCATTAACCATAACAACAGATGCATCAACACTGCGCTGGAAACGTTGAGCACGCT
Organism: Shewanella sp. OMA3-2; assembly: GCF_021513195.1. NCBI lineage: Bacteria > Pseudomonadati > Pseudomonadota > Gammaproteobacteria > Alteromonadales > Shewanellaceae > Shewanella > Shewanella sp. OMA3-2. Next base: position 632,307 of record NZ_CP090974.1, read on the forward strand.
CAGCATTCTCTGTGCAGATTACTTCGGTGTGATGGCTGCCATTTTGATGGATATGATCTAAGGCTTTATCCATACTATCAACCACTTTAATCGCGATTTCTAAATCAAGATATTCCTGACCAAAACCGTCATCAGCTAACAAGTTCGCTTGCTTAAAGAATGGTAGGCTGGTGGCGCAGGCATTAATAGTAACATCATGTTCTGCTAAGCGCTTTGCCACTAACGGCATAAAGTCGTTAGCAATTTTCTGATGAACCACTAGACCTTCTAGTGCGTTACACACCCCAGTACGCTGGGTTTTTCCGTTTAGCAGAATATTGATCGCTTTGTCAAAATCTGCATCTTTATCAACATATAAATGGCAAACACCTTTGAAATGCTGAATAACCGGTACTTTGCTATTATCTGTGACAAAGTTGATTAACCCTTCACCGCCACGAGGAATGATCACGTCAATCAGGCCGCGTTGATCCATTAAATCCATTAGCAGTTGTCTATCTGCATTCGGCACTACACTGATTAATGCTTCAGGTAAGCCGAACGAAGCTAAGGCTTTTTGTAAAATAGTGGCAATGGCTTTGCTTGAATGAATAGCTTCTTTGCCGCCGCGCAAAATAATAGCATTACCTGACTTGAAGCACAGGGCACCAGCATCTGCTGTCACGTTTGGTCTTGCTTCATAAATCATGCAAACTACGCCTAAAGGCATGCGCATTTTACTGATTTTAAGTCCATTAGGTTGTTCACCTATATCGCGTATTGTGCCGACAGGGTCATCTAGCTTAACAATGTCTTCTATGCCTTTGGCCATTAATTCAATACGTTCTTCGTTTAGCAATAAACGGTCAAGCATTGCACTGGCAACATTATCTTGCTTGGCGCCATCCATATCTAACTTATTTGCTTCAAGTATTGCGGATAAACCTTTACGTAGCTCTGCGGCCATGACTAATAAAACGTTATTTTTTGTTTCTGTATCTAAATTTGCTAACACGCGTGCTGCTTGTGACGCCTGCTGTGACATAGTTGTCATTAAATTCATGTGTTCTCCAAAACGGTTAAATGCTCTTTTGCGATAATAGAATTGTCTTCAGAAAAATAGCCGTCGGTTGTTTTTATATCGTCTTGCTCTTGGGCGATATAATTTAATAAACAACTACTGTAATTCGTCATGGCTTTAGCCACTCTAGTACCATCGTCTGTGGTGACTAGAATCGTATCTCCCGCAGAAAACTGACCCCTTACTTCAATAATATTTTCGCGGGTCAACATATCTTCATTATCGCCAAATGCTGTTGTGGTGTCATTGATGATCACTTCGCCACGTTCGCGAACCGTGTGAGTCATCCAATGCACTGCCGGTGATAATGGCTCGTTGCTAGGTAAAAAGTGAGTGCCTGGGTTGTTACCTTCAAGTAACTGGTTAAAAGAGTTAACGTCAAAACCATTTATAATAAAGGTATCAATACCATGTGCGGTGGCTTTTTCTGCAGCTTCAATCTTAGTTTGCATACCACCTGTGCCAGTTGAGCTTACCGCTCCACCTGCCATGGCGTATATTTCTGGCGTAATCACATTCACTTGCTGTAATAATTTTGCATCACTGTGGCTGTGTGGGTTTTTATCGTAAAGCCCATTCACGTCAGTACACATAATTAAAGTATCAGCATTGATAGCTGCAGCAGCCATTGCGGCCAGATTATCATTATCGCCCACTTTCAGTTCTTCAGACGTAACTGTGTCATTTTCATTAATCACTGGCAGTACGTTATATTCCAAAAGTGACTCAATGGTCTCCTTAATACTGACATAACGCTCACGGTTACATAAGTCGCCCTGGGTCAGTAATATTTGTGCCAGAGGCATATCAAGCAATGTAGCCCATATGGCCATCATGTCGTTTTGACCTGCGGCAGCCATGGCTTTCTTCAATGCTTTTGAAGGATTATCTACATTAAACCATTGACGACCGGCAGCCACTGACCCTGATGAGACTAAAATGACTTGTAGGCCTTGTTTACGGCACGATTTAATAAAGTCGGCAATGTTTTTCAGGTACTTAGGACTGCAACCGTCATTTCCTGGGGCAATTAATGCACTGCCCACTTTGATAACGATTCGTTTATTATTACTTAAAGACATACTTCCTCTTATGATGTGCTTTCAATCAATACTTGATTAACTTCTTTAAATTGGTCTGTTATTTTCTGTGAAGGCTTTTCGCTCCAAAGACTAACAAGCCATATGCTGAGTGCACTAATTAAAAACCCAGGTAGCATTTCATACACTAAACTACTGAGTGTTGCGCCATTTTCTAACACCGGCGCATAAATCCAGAATAATACAGTTACCGAGCCGCTGATAATACCGGCTAGCGCACCACTATAAGTGACTCGTTCCCACAGTAGGCAGAACAAAATTAATGGACCAAATGCGGCACCAAATCCAGCCCATGCATTACTGACAATGCTGAGAATATTACTAGATGGTTGCAATGCCATGACAGCGGCGATGAGTGCAACGGCAAATACGCATCCTCGGCCAACATTCACTAAATGTTTTTGCGACAGCGTTTTTTTACTGTAAACACGGTAAATGTCTTCGGTTAACGAACTCGATGACACTAAAAGCTGTGACGATATTGTGCTCATTACCGCGGCTAAAATAGCGGCTAATAAAAATCCACTAATTAATGGGTGGAATAAAACATTCGAAAAGAAAACAAAAATAGTTTCAGGATCTTTTAGCTCAACATTAAATTTATTGACATATGCTACCCCTGTTAACCCTGTTGCTAGCGCGCCAACAATGGTGACTGTCATCCAACTCATGCCAATACGTCTTGCCGTTTTGATATTCTTAACGGTATCGATAGCCATAAATCGGACAATAATGTGTGGTTGACCAAAATAACCTAGGCCCCAGGCTAAGCTAGACAACAAGGATAGTATGGTCAGATTTTCAAAGCTTTGGCTAAATGATGGAATTTCTTCTAACGAGTAGGCCATCATAGTCTCTGCACTTTCAAAATAGGTAAAAGCCACCACAGGCACCATGACAAGTGCGATAAACATAATCACGCCTTGGACAAAGTCAGTAAGACTTACCGCAAGAAACCCGCCTAATAATGTATAAGCCACAACTACAAACATGGTAATGAATACACCTAACTGGTAGTCGAGTCCGAATGCAGATTCAAATAGCTTTCCGCCGCCGACTAAACCCGCCGAGGTATAAAGCGTAAAAAAGATAATCACTACAACTGCAGAAACCAGTTTAATAATGCCGTCATTCCGATGAAAACGTTGCCCAAAAAAATCTGGCAGGGTTAGCGCATCATTAGCGACTTCTGTGTATACACGCAGCTTAGGGGCAACGAGCTTATAGTTTGCCCATGCGCCAACCACCAAACCGACTGCAACCCAGATAGTACTAAAGCCGGAAACAAAAATTGCACGGGTAAACCCATTAGCATCCAACCACTCATATCTGAGGCGCCCGCTGAAAGCGCGGTGACTTGAGGGCTGACTTTTCGGCCACCAAGCATGTAATCAGATAAGTTAGATGTGGATTTTTTAGCGGCATAAATCCCGATGCCTAGCATTAACATAAAATATAAAGTTAATGTGAAATAGGTATAATTCATTACTTTCCTGCGTTATTGTTTGAGTTCGACTTATATATTGTATACAAAGGGCTGAAAACATAAGTCGCAAGTATTAACCAGAAACAAAGCAACTCCACTGAGTTTTTAGCGATTCTCTTCGGCTTTATTTTTGAGTTGAATATTTTTCTCATAAAATTTTTACGTTTCATATGATTCACCACGAATGATTAGAGTACGAATCATTATGATACGTTGTTAACGAAGAATATCAACCCATGTTGGTAATTTTATGACAACTATTTCGTTTTAAAATAAACAAAATAGACTGTTTATGAATTATTCTGAGTTTGATAGAATTGTAATTATTAGTGTTGAACCGACTGTTGGGGTGAATAAGTCCGATGAAAAAGTATGAAGAGTTACTCGTCTCTTTGCGGCAGGTGATCCGCGCAATTGATTTGTATTCAAAGAAGTTATCTAAAGAGACTGGCTTGACAAGCCCGCAGCTATTGGTTTTGCTGTCAATTGCTGAACACGATGATGCCATGGTAAAAGAAGTGGCTAAAACCATTAATTTAAGCTCGGCAACCATTACGAGTATTGTTGATCGTTTAGAAAAGCGTGGGTTAGTGACGCGTACGCGTTCAACTACAGATAAACGCAAAGTAGGCATCAGTTTAACTGATCATGGTAAGGAGATAATTAAAGACTCCCCTAAGCCTTTGCAAGATCACTTCATTGCTCGTTTTGAGTCAATGCAAGAATGGGAACAGTCGCAGATGTTAGCAACCATGCAGCGCATTTCATGCATGATGGATGCAGAAGGTTTAGATGCTTCACCTGTTTTAGAGGTTGGGCAAATACATCAGCAAGAATATTAGTGATATAACTATATGTTTATTTAGATATAAGTGTTTATTAAAATATAAGTGTTGATAAGTTTTAATGGCCTCAGATTAGATAAAGTCAGTAGGATTAATGCACCAAAGGGGTGTTTGATACGCCTTTATTATTTCTATCTGAGGTTAAGACTACTGATATGTACATTAAGGTGGTTGTATTGAATTTGGTTGTTACCATCAAATGTGCGATTAACTGGCATGATGCTTTTATTAGATAATAAGCCCCCAAGGTGATATTAGCATTGGGCTAATATCACCACTGACACTTCAAACACCACAGGCTGAGTTTTGCCAGATACCCAGTATCAATGCCTTATGATCACCACGGCTAACATCGAAGGCATAATTCTTGACACAATGTGAAGTACACATAATGACAAGCCCCCAAACTTCTGACTTTATGTCGTAATAGTTAATATACTTAAACTCTCGCAATAGAGAGTTTTTTTCTTTATATTTTGCACAATTAAATAGAATGTATATTCAGCAGGCTTAATCCACAATGTCTGCCGCACAAACCTAATAGAGAGATCCATGCATAAAACGGCAAGAAAAATCCATAAATGGTTAATGCTATTTTTGGGGATACAGTTTGTTATCTGGTCGGCGACCGGTGCATATATGGTATTTTTTGATATCGATTATATTCATGGCGACTCTTTGGTGACCCACCATCAAACTAAAATTCAAACCGATAAAATCGATTACTCGCTTAAGCAATTACTGCAGGCATACCCAGGTGCCAACAACATCAGTGTTGGTACTTTTATTGGGCAAAGCGTGTATCGGTTTACCTTAGCCGATACGCCACAACAATCCACAATGCTAGTCAGTGCAATGACGGGGAAGGTGTTGTCGCCATTGACGGAGTCTACTGCGGTAACAGTGGCTCAGCATGTTTATACAGGTGAAGGTGACATTGCCGACATAACCTTAATTACTGAAAACCCGCCTTTTGAATTAAGTTCGCGGCATTTACCTGCGTGGCGAGTCAATTTTGATGATTTTGGGTCTCCATCATTGTATGTTTCGGCTCAAAGTGGCTTGCTAGTGGGTAAGCGCCATGAGTTTTGGCGATGGTTTGATTGGATGTTCCGTTTTCATATTATGGACTACAGTAGCGGTGAAGATATTGATAATGCTTTACTGTTTTGGGTGGCATTATTTGCCAGCTTTGCCGTAGTTTCAGGTTTGGTATTGACCTATTTTAGAGTGTTTAAAGCAAAGCCTAATCGCCGAAAAAGACTTAATTCTTCATCTGTTGGAGCGGCCTAATATGGGGTGGGTCAGAAAAGTTCACAAGTGGATGTCGGTCATTGTTGGGTTACAGTTTGTATTGTGGTTAGCAAGTGGACTGTATTTTAATTTGATGGATCATACCAAAGCTGGTGGGCACACTTACCGTCAGCATGCTGCAGCAGTTAAGCATATTGACATGGCTCAGCTGGTCGAGCCTAAAGCTGTGTTACAAAACCATCCAGATAGCGTGGCACTGGAGACGATATTTTTACTCGGTTCACCATATTATCAGCTCACCCATAAGCAAGGCTTATATGCTCATTTAGATAACCAATATACTTTGGTCGATGCCTATACTGGCAAAACGCTTGAGCTAGATAAAATCTGGATAGGCCAATTAGCAAAGGCTTCTTATTCAGGGCCTGGTGAGTTGGCTAGTATTATCAAGCTTAACCCGCCGATTGCGGATTTTCCTAAGCAACAAAATGTCACATGGCAGGTGAGTTTTACTGATGATGTTGACACTCAAGTCTATGTTGAAGCGCAATCTGGACGCATTGTTGGCCACAGTGATAGTGATAAAAAACTAGCCGACATATTCTTCATGCTGCATTTTATGGATTATACCAATGAAGGTAGCTTTAATAATGTGCAAATGATGTTACTGGCATTTTTTAATCTGTGGCTAACCTTTACAGGGGTCATATGGAGTGTAGATTTACTGCGCAAAGGCAAGTACCGCATTAAGCGCAAATCGGCATCACGATAACGACATTGATACTGAGAGCGGATGCTGGCTGCGGATTTTTTAAAGGTTCAACAATCCACCCAAATCAGCTATGTATCACATTATGCAGCAAGTAAAAAAGTTATCATCTGGTTGGCTTTAGCGGTATTATCTTCATTAATTGAAAAAAGCGGCTGTAATTTGAAAGATAATTACTGCTTTTAAGGTCAAATCAGTTAGCTGTCTATTTAAATAGGTTGCCACTGATACAGTCAATTTATGAATTAGCACATAATCGGATTTTGAGTGATATGCACAAGACACTGAAAAACTACTGGATAATAGCTTTTACTTTGCTCGCACTCGTCGGGCAAGGGTTAATGGCTAATGGTAGTTCTATGGTGCCAATGACGCATGCAGACTTGGTTATGACACTGCAAAATGATGACAATCATCAAATGATGACTATGGCATCTGTTACGCCACTTGCAAAACAATCTGTATTTATATCCCAATCAATGACCGATTGTCATGGGGGCCAGCGGGCTAATATTGACCCGCAAACCGCTAACAGCAATAATTGTTGTAACGGGCTGGGTGGTTGTAGCATTGATTGTAATCATTGTTTAACCATTTCATTTACTGCCGGTTTAATAGACATGCAGCTAGATATAGCCAATGCTCCGGCTAACCCTGCGCCTATAGCGGTTGCTTTGAACAGTTTTTCTGTCGACTTTCCGCCTGCCTTTAGACCTCCCATCGTCTAATGTAAACATCTTAGCTGTCCCATGATTTATTGTTCGTGTAAGCAGCCAATTCTACTGTTTATTGTTAAACGAGTATTAACACCTCAGTGTTAAACCGTTCGAGGTCTATATGAAACCTGTTATTTTTAAAAACGCTGTTAACCAACGCTTTGTGACTTATTTTGTGTTGATATTACTTACAAATGTGCTGCTGTCATCAGTTACGCTAGCCAGCGAGGATGATCATGCGGGACACAGTCACGTCAGCCAATCAATTGATGCTGCAAACAGCGTCAACACCTCAGCAGATAAGATTTTTAATCAATCTAAGCCAGCAATATTACCGACTAAAAATAGCGCGAATGATGCCAATATTAAGTATGTTTGCCCTATGCACCCGCATGTGGTTTCAGACGTGCCTGGAACGTGTCCAATTTGTGGTATGAACCTAGAAAAAGTGACTCTCGGCGGCATGGTCGGTGAAGATGTCGTGGTGGGTGTGAGCGGTGGTATGCAGCAAGCCTTAGGTATGCGCAGTGAAACTGTCAGCAAAGGCACGCTGTGGAAGTTGGTTAAAACCATTGGCACTGTCGAATATAATGAAAACGCGATTGGTCATGTACATACCCGCGTGACAGGATGGATAGAAACCTTAAAAGTGCATACCGTTGGCCAGCAAGTTAAAAAAGGCCAGTTACTATATGAGCTGTATTCACCTGAATTAATCAATGCCCAAGATGATTACATGCAGGCAAGAGATTACCTTAAACAAGATAAAAATCGTGGCTCAGTATTACTGAGTAAAGCAAGGCAGCGTCTTGAGTTATTAGGGGTTAGTAGCAGCACTATCGAGCAGTTAGAACGTACCAGTAATACCATTTATCGAGTGCCTTTTTATGCCGAACAAGATGGGTTTATCAGCCAATTGACCGTGCGTCATGGCATGTATGTTCAGCCAGGTGACACCTTATTTGAAATTGTTGATTTAAGCAGTGTGTGGGTAATTGCTGATGTGTTTGAAAATGAACAAAGCTGGTTAAAACAAGGTCGCCCAGTTGAGGTGACCTCTGCGGCGCAAGGTTTGTTTGATATTGAATCTAGCATTGATTACATCTACCCAGAGCTTGATCCTGTCACCCGCGCGATGCGAGTAAGAATAAAACTCGACAACCCAGGTAAACAACTTAAGCCGGGCACGTTAGTGGATGTAAAACTGTTCGGCGGCCCCAATCATGATGTGTTATCTATTCCTATCGAAGCATTAATTCTTACCGGGCGTGAAAACCAGGTCGTGGTGCAACGCAGTGATAACCAATTTACTTCAGTGGCAGTTAAAGTGGGCATAATTGCTCAAGGTAAAGCTGAAATCACCGAAGGCTTAAAAGCCGGTGATAAAGTGATTGTATCTGGGCAGTTTTTACTCGATTCAGAAGCCAGTATTCAGGGCAGTTTACAGCGTTTAAGTGGCAGTAATAGCACGAGTGATAGTGCTGTTACCGACCCTCACGCCAACCATTAATCGGAGGTCGCTATGTTAGCAAAAATTATTAGCGCGTCGATTAAACAGCGGGCAATGGTATTACTACTGACCGTGGTTATCGCCTTGATTGGTTATCAAGCTATGCGCACAACCCCCCTTGATGCACTACCTGATTTATCGGATGTGCAGGTTATTGTCAAAACATCTTATCCAGGACAAACGCCACAGCTAGTAGAAGACCAAGTCACTTACCCATTATCTACCGCCATGTTGGCTGTGCCTGGTGCGAAAACGGTACGTGGTTTCTCGATGTTTGGTGACTCTTATGTGTATATCATTTTTGAAGATGGCACCGACATTTACTGGGCGCGCTCAAGGGTATTGGAGTATTTATCACAAACCCAGGGTCAGTTACCCGCCAATGTGACACCCACTTTAGGGCCAGATGCGTCAGGTGTAGGTTGGGTATTTCAATACGCGTTAGTGGATCGTAAAGGTCTGCATGATCTCGCTCAGCTAAGGTCACTGCAAGACTGGTTTTTAAAGCTGGAACTGCAAAGTGTTGAAGGAGTATCTGAAATTGCCACCATAGGCGGCATGGAGCAGTCATACCAAATAATTGTCGACCCACATAAACTGGCATTGTATCAAATTGATTTAATGACGGTGAGAAACGCGCTTGATAACTCCAACAGTTCAACGGGCGGCTCGGTCATTGAAATGGCAGAAGCTGAATACATGATCAGCTCGTCGGGTTATCGTCAAACCATAGCAGACTTTGAAGAAATCCCTTTGGGTATTGTGTCTGAATCAGGCACGCCCGTGTTAATGAAAGATGTCGCACAGCTGCGTACTGGCCCCGCGGCTCGCCGTGGTATTGCTGAGCTTGATGGTCAAGGTGAAGTGGTCGGTGGCATTGTGGTGATGCGCTATGGCGAAAATGCCCTCGCAACCATTAATAACGTCAAAAACAAACTGGCTGAAATTGAAAATGGCTTACCCGATGGCGTTGAGTTAGTGATCACCTATGATCGCTCGGAACTGATTTTAAATTCCGTTGATAACCTTAAGCATAAAGTGTTAGAAGAAATGCTGGTGGTTGGCTTTATCTGTCTTATTTTCTTACTGCATGCTCGCTCCACATTAGTCGCCATTATTTCACTGCCGATTTCGATTTTAATCAGCTTTATCGTGATGAATATTATTGGGGTGAATGCCAATATTATGAGCTTAGGCGGTATTGCCATCGCGATTGGTGCTGTGGTTGATGCCGCCATTGTGATGGTTGAAAACGTCCATAAACATCTTGAGCAATACAGTGAACAACATAATGGCGAAACGCCCACGGGTGAAACCCATTGGGAGCTTGTGCGGCAAGCGTCGGTTGAAGTGGGGCCGGCATTGTTTTTCAGCCTACTGATTATCACCTTAAGTTTTGTTCCTGTGTTCGCATTAGAGGCGCAAGAAGGGCGCTTGTTTCATCCTTTAGCCTTTACTAAAACTTTTGCTATGGCGGCTTCGGCTATTCTAGCCATTACCTTAATTCCAGTATTAATGGGTTATCTTGTGCGCGGAAAAATACCCGCAGAAAAGAAAAACCCCTTAAGTCGGGTATTAATTGCCATGTACGAGCCTTTACTTAGGGTTGTACTGCGCTTTCCCAAAATGACCATTTTGGTTGCGTTAATTGCCCTTGGCAGTGCGATATATCCAATGACAAAAATGGGTAGCGAGTTTATGCCTGTGCTTGAAGAAGGCGATTTACTGTATATGCCCACCACGTTACCAAGCGTCAGTTCGGGTAAAGCGGCGGAAATTTTACAGCAAACCGATCGTCTGATAAAAACCGTGCCCGAGGTTAAGCGAGTATTTGGTAAAGTCGGTCGAGCAATTACCGCCACAGATCCTGCGCCGCTGACCATGCTTGAAACTACCATTATGCTTAATCCTCGTGATACCTGGCGGGAAGGCATGACATTAGAGGGCATCATCAGCGAGCTGCAAAAAACCGTCAAAGTGCCAGGTATGACTAATGCATGGGTGCAGCCAATTAAAACCCGTATCGACATGTTATCTACTGGGGTGAGAACGCCTGTGGGGATAAAAATCTCCGGTGCAGATATTAATGAACTGCAACGAATAGGCACTGAAATTGAAGCTGTGGTCAGTAAATTGCCAGGCACTATTTCAGCGTTTGCGCAGCGAACCAGTGGTGGTCGTTATATTGATATTGAGCCCGATCTAAAAAATGCCGCCCGTTACGGCATGACCTTAAAAGACATTCAAGATGTAGTGCAAATGGCCATAGGTGGCATGCAAGTGGGTCAGTCGATACAAGGGCAAGAGCGTTACCCTATTATCATTCGCTACCCACGCGAGCTACGTGACAACATAGAAAAGCTCAAGGACTTACCGGTACTCACCAAAACCGGTAAATATGTGCCTTTGGGGAATTTAGCCAGCATTAGCATCAGTGACGGTGCGCCTATGCTGGCCAGTGAAAACGGTCGTTTAATCAGTTGGGTGTTTGTTGATTTGCACGATATCTCAATTGGTGAATATATCGCGATGGCGCGCATTGCGCTGGATGAACAAGTTACTCTTCCACCCCGTTACAGTTATAGCTTTGCTGGTCAGTATGAGTATATGCAACGGGTTGAAGCTAAAATGAAGCTAGTGATTCCATTGATGTTAATAGTGATTTTCATTTTGTTGATGATGACATTTAGCTCATTTATTCAAGCGTCGGTGATCATGTTAAGCCTACCATTTTCATTAGTGGGCAGTGCCTGGTTATTGTACTTACTCGACTTCAATTTTTCGGTTGCGGTATCGGTCGGCATGATAGCCCTTGCAGGCGTAGCGGCTGAGTTTGGTGTGGTGATGCAAGTGTATTTGAATAACAGCATTAAAGATCGCCAAGCCGCAGGACAATACAATCACCGCGCAGATTTAACCGAAGCATTAATTCATGGCGCGGTCATGCGTATACGCCCCAAAGCGATGACGGTAGCAACAATTTTCTTTGGATTGTTGCCCATAATGTGGGGCAGCGGTACAGGTAATGAAGTGATGCAAAAAATAGCCGCCCCTATGGTTGGTGGCATGGTCACCGCACCGTTATTATCATTATTTGTTATTCCGGCGATATATTTACTGATATACGGCCGTAAAATGGCCAAGTAATTTAGGCGCTTTTTATTTTCTAACTAAATGCCCTCAGTCACTTGAGGGCATTTTTATATGTGTTATTTACATAAATCCCAGCTTTAACTCGATGACTTTATAGATTTTGCTATTCACATCTGTTTGCAATTCAATTCTTTGCTACAGACTAAAATCGGGTGCATTGCTAAGCTATTTTTGTCAAACTACTATGCATAAAATAGATAAAAAACATCAATATAATAACGACAACAAGGACTCTTCATGAAAGCTTTTACACTGGTGTTGACCAGTTTAGCCATGGCTATTTCAGGCATTGCCCACGGGGCTGAAATAGATACCCGCTACATTCAGCGCTTAGGGCCAGTCAGCCAGATCACCGCAGCACCATTATCAAAAGGCGAACATGCGGATGTTTTACGGGCTAATTTGATTGCTAATTTAGTTGAACAACTTAGTCAAGTTGAGCCTAAGCCAGTGCAAATATTTAATCAAAAACTGACCTGGCAAGCGGCCTCATCTAAAGTTGAGGCTGAGGGTTGGTTAGCGTATCAGTTACCTGTAGCTACCCAGCGATTTACCCAAGGTACACTAACAGTAAAAGGGCTTGAAAACCCGCAGGTATATTTGAATGGTCAATTGGTCAAGTCGGCCAATGACGTGAAATTAACCTTAGCCAATGGCGACTATCAAATTTTAATTTTGGCCGATGGCCAGAAAGCTGATGAGCCTTTCAGTTTAGATTGGCAGGGCAATAGTGATGTTGATCAGTTGGATTTTAGCCAACAAAAAAGCCAACGTTTATCAGCGCAACAGCTATTTGACGCCAAAGTGATCAACAGTTTAAATTTGTCGCCAAATGGCAAATACTTGCTGCAATCGACTCTCGAATATCAAGCGGGTCAAGGCGACAATGCTGTTCAGGTGGCAGAGCTGCGTAATGTAGCAGACAATAGCGTGATGTATCGTTGGCAAGACAACCGCCCAAGCAGTGCGGAGTGGTCAAACGACAGTAAACAACTGGCATTTGTAGCCAATAAACAAATTCAATTACTTAATATTGCTGATTTAAGCATTCAAGTAGCCGCGACAGATATGGACAATGTGTCGGGTTTACATTGGTACGGCAACAGCTTGTTGTTTAGCTGGCAAAAACCTTTTAAAGCCGATGACAAAGCCACCTCAAAACGTTTTCAAGCATTAGAAGACCGCTGGAGTTACTGGCGTGACACTAACCAAATTTATCAATTAGATGTCGCTTCAGGTTTTATGCGTCAGTTAACCGACAATAAAATCAGCAGCGACTTGTTAGACAGTAATGCTGATAAAGGCACATTATTATTGGTCCGCTCGCCAGTTAATTATACCGAACCCGCACATGGCTTAACCCAGCTAATTGAGTTAAATCTAGCTAACCTAACTGAAACCTTCATTGGCGAATACCGTAGTTTTAGCGATGCATTATATGCCGATGACGGTATGTATATTACCGCCGGCCCTCGCTTTATGGATGGCGTAGGCATACAAGATAACACCATTGAAGTGAATGACTATGATGGCCAACTATACTGGCGAGACAGCAAGGGCGTTGTTAGTGCGTTAAGCAAAGACTTTGACCCTGCCATTGGCAGTATGACCAAACTAGAAAATGACGATGTGGTATTAACGGTAACCGAAGGTGATCGTTCACCATTGTATTTGTTTGATAAAAGTAAAAGTCGTTTCAGTAAAATAGACACAGGTGTCGATATGGTCGACAGCTTTAGTGTGGCAACAAAGCAATCTACGCCAACTATAGTCTTTGCTGGTACTTCAGCGACGATACCGCAAAAAGCCTACAAAATGACCGTTAATTCCAGCCGAAAGCAGGTACTGTTTGATAGTCAAAAACAAAGCTACGCCGCGACGCGTTTAGGTAAAATTGAAGACTTTGATTTTACCAATAAGCATGGTCATAACATTGATGGTCGGGTGTATTTACCCACTGACTTTGATGCTAATAAAAAGTACCCTGCGCTAGTGTATTACTATGGCGGTACTTCACCGGTAGGGCGCCACTTTACGGGTCGCTGGCCATTCAACCTCTGGGCAGCACAGGGATATGTGGTGTATGTATTACAACCTAATGGTGCAACCGGTTATGGGCAAGCTTTTAGTGGCCGTCATGTTAATGCATGGGGTAAATACAGTGCCGAAGATATTATTGATGGCACTAAAGCTTTCTTAAATGCCCACAGCTTTGTTGACCCCAAACGAGTAGGTAATATGGGCGCATCATACGGCGGTTTTATGACCATGTATCTAGCCACCCAAACCGATATTTTTGCTGCATCAATGTCACACGCGGGGATCAGTAATTTATCATCTTACTGGGGACATGGCTGGTGGGGTTATGGTTATTCTGGCGTCGCCAGTCGCGGCAGTTTTCCGTGGAACAATCCTGATCTCTACGTTGAGCAAAGTCCTTTGTATCACGCCGATAAAATCACCACACCGCTATTACTGATCCACGGTAATGCAGACACTAACGTGCCTGTAGGTGAAAGTCATTACATGTACACAGCACTTAAGATATTAGGTAAAGAAGTTGAATTAGTTGAGTTTAACGACCAAGACCATCATATCAATACTCGCCAAGTACGGTTCGACTGGTGGGATACCACAATCGCATGGTTTGATCTTAAGTTAAAAGATGAACCCGAGTGGTGGAATAGCCTTTATCCTGAAACCAAAAAATAATCCATTTGGTCGTGCAATATAAACAATCAGCCTCGCAATGCGGGGCTGATTGATTTCAATCGGATGTGGACACTGTGGCTTCGTGGCTGAAAGGCGATAAGAGCCCGACAAAACTCTTCATGGGCGTAAAAGAGTGAATTTTTATCTCTTAGATTTAGCTTGATTTGTGATTGTGGCAAAAGCTAAATCAGAACAAGAGTTAACGTATTTGTGAACCTTCCAGACTCAATTTGAATTGAGGTCATCAAGAAAAGGCCGTGAGCTTGGCATGGATGCCACGCTCACGACCTTAGTGGCCGCTGGCCATATTTGGAACACTCTTTTGGGCATAAATGAATCAATTATGGCAGCCTTAACTCTATGTTCTGTAAAGCACTTTTACCACATGCCAGCCAAATTTGGTTTTGACTAAATGCGGCGTGATGAGCTCGCCGCTGAAGCAGACTTTATCAAATGGCGGCACCATTTGGCCTTGTTTGAACTCACCTAAACTACCGCCTTTTTTACCTGATGGGCAGCTAGAGTGTTGCTTAGCTAGCACATCAAATTTGGCGCCTTTTTTAAGTTTGGCCATAATGTCGTCAGCCAGTTCTTTGTGTTTAACTAAAATATGTAATGCGCTAGCTGTGCGAGCCATGGGGTAAACCTTTTATAAAATATCGCTAATGGCGGCATTATATCACTGCTTACCCAGGTTGCTAACCTCGCTTGTGTAGCCTACTTCATCAACGGTTATTGTCGACGTAGAGTCACTATCGGGATGAGCATAGGCGTGTTTTGAGCTTTTGAAATGGTTGAAATTTGTCATAGCACCAGTTAAAGCCAATCGCATAGAAAAAGAAAAATACTAAAAAACCAGCTTCTAATGCCAATGCTGCCATCAGACTAACATCCAGTAACCATGCAATTAATGGTACAGATAAAAAGACAATACCCCCCTCAAACCCCAGAGCATGTATTACCCTTTTCATCATAGAACGATCAAGTCGGTTATGGCCAAATACCTTATCAAACAAAATGTTATAAACATAATTCCATGCCACCGTGTATAGGCTGAGTAATATACTGACCACCACTAAGCTATTGGCTTTTTCATCACTGAATACATGCGCTATGAGAACAATAAATAGCAGTGCAATAAGTTCAAATGCGATGGCATGAAAAATCCGCTCAGTTCTGTTCATTTGATATCCTGATGCTATAACACAATATAATAACTATATTAATATCATGAATTTCGATACTTTAAAGTTAGATACTATAAGGTAAAACGATATGTTTAGTCTTGAACAGTTAGAAGCTTTTGTTACTACGGTTGAGAAAGGGTCATTTTCGGCGGCTGCGCGCGCTTTAGGTAAGGCGCAATCTGCTGTAAGTCAGCATGTATTGAATTTGGAAATAGATTGCCAGTGCGATTTATTTGACCGCAGTGGTCGATATCCGGTATTAACCGACAGCGGCCATAATTTAGTTGCTCATGCAAAAGCTGTGTTACAGCAACATAAGCGATTACAGCATCAAGCATTGCATCTTACTATGCATGGCCATTCAACATTAGTGCTGGCAATTGATGAAGGTATTCCTTTAGCGGGTATTACCGCTCAATTAGGCGTGTTAGCGGCAAAGTATCCGCAATTATCGATTGAATGTTTGTCAGCGGCCAGTACTGACATTATTGATATGGTCAGTTCAGGCAGGGCAACAACAGGGGTGATTTTTAGCGAGCAAGCCTTACCAAGCGATATTGATTTTGAAAACCTCGGCGCACTGACATTTGATGTGTTTGTTTCAAGCCATCATCCGTTGGCGCAAAGTACCGCTATGCATATTGATATGTTAAAACTACATCGACAATTATTGATCAGCGCCCGTAATGCGAAGCAAAGTACGTTTCATCAAGCCCATAGCCCAGATATTTGGCATGCGGATAATTACTTTATGCTACTGGCATTAACGGTTAGCGGTTTTGGCTGGAGCTTTTTACCAACCCATATTGCCCAGGACGATTTAGCGGCGGGTCGTATAGTGAAATTGCCCATCGAGTTTGAAGAATTACGCTGGCATGTGAATGTTGATATTATTCAGCATCAAAATTGCAGCACAGATCCTATGCATAAACGCATTCGGCAATTGTTTGCGACTATTTTGCAGTAGACTGACTTTGCTAGGAAGATCATTAAAGGTTATTGTTTAAAGCGATAAATTAGTTTGGACTAATTTATCTTTGCAGACGTACAATGAGACCAGCAATTCGACGATATGATTGATGACAATGTCTTGATAGCCGAGTGTCAATAATGCGCGTTAGCAATGAGCTATAGCAATAAATTGTCATAATTATCAGTCATAATCAGTTATAAGCATCAACTTCTATTTTATACAGTGGCATTTCGACAATGCCTTTAATAACCTCACCATTAAGGAACAAACATGATTACTCAAGGACAAACTTTACCAGTAGGTACATTAGGCCAATTAACTAAAGACGGTATGGTAAACCATAATGTTGCTGAATTATTTGCTGATAAAAAAGTCGTGTTATTTGCCGTACCAGGTGCATTTACGCCAACGTGTTCAGAAGCACATTTACCAGGCTATGTTGTTTTAGCTGATCAATTAAAAGCCAAAGGTGTTGATTTAATTGCGTGTGTATCAGTCAATGATGCATTCGTGATGAAAGCTTGGGGCGAAGCGCAAAATGCCAGCGAGTTAATGATGCTTGCCGACGGCGACGCTAGCTTTACTAAAGCATTAGGATTAGAAATGGATACTGCAGGCTTTGGTGGCGTGCGTTCACAACGCTATGCCATGGTAATTGATAAGGGTGTCGTTAGCGTATTAAACGTTGAAGCGCCAAAAGCATTTGAAGTCAGCACAGCTGAAGCGATATTAGCCGCCCTATAAGCTTCTCTTTCATCACTTTCACGTGATGATGAATTAAAAAAGCACGCCATCATCACTTTGATTGGCGTGCTTTTTTATTTTCACAGCATTACCGCGTTTCAATGTGTCTTACCTGAAATAATGTTAATGCAAAAATAATTGATCTAAATCAAATAGATGTTTAGTATGCGTCAAAACATTCATATTATATACATGTTAAGGTTGTTTATGTTAGATCAACATACCAAAGAGATTATTAAAAGCACGATACCGTTACTAGAGTCTGCTGGTCCTGCGTTAACGCAGCATTTCTATCAACGGATGTTTGCCCATAATCCGGAATTGAAAGATGTGTTTAACTTAGCGCATCAGCATACTGGCGGCCAGCCTGTTGCATTATTCAATGCCGTGGCTGCGTATGCGAAGAATATTGATAACCTGGAGGCCTTAGGTGCAGCTGTTGAGCGCATTGCACACAAACACACAGGTTTTTTAATTAAACCTGAACAATATTCGATAGTTGGCGGTCATTTGTTAGCCACGCTAAAAGAGCTAGGCGGCGACGCGGTTACCGACGAGGTGTTAACAGCGTGGGGTAAGGCTTATGGTTTTTTAGCTGATATTTTCATTAATCGTGAGGCGCAGTTATATCAACAAACGGCGGCTAAAAAAGGTGGCTGGGAAGGAACGCGCCGTTTTGTGATTAAGGCGAAACGCAAAGAATCATCAGTTATCACTTCTTTTATTCTTGTCCCTGAAGATGGTTTGCCAGTTGCGGATTTTATTCCTGGACAGTATCTCAGCGTATCGATTACTAACAATCAATTAGCGCATAAAGAGACCCGCCAATATTCACTTTCGGATGCGCCAAATGGTTGCTCTTATCGGATCAGCGTTAAGCGAGAGTCAGAAGGAAAAGTATCTAATCTATTGCATGATTATTACCAAGAAGGCGATGTGATTGATGTTGTCGCGCCAGCGGGTGATTTTGTGCTTAACGCCAGTAATGATACTCCTGTGGTGCTATTGTCGGCGGGTGTTGGATTAACACCAATGAAGAGTATGTTGAACCAACTGTTATTAAAGTCACATAGTGGCAATATCACTTGGGTCCATGCTTGTGAAGACGGAGAGCAACATGCTTTTAAAGTGTGTACCTCGGATCAGGTGGCAAAGAATACTCATTTAGACCGTTATGTGTGGTATCGCAAGCCATTAGCGACCGATTTACCTGCTGAAGATTATGATTTTGATGGTACTGTCGAGTTAGAAAAAATTGCAGGACGAATGGTGTCTAATGCACGCTACTACTTCTGTGGGCCTATCGGGTTTATGAAGGTGGTTAAACAGCAATTATTAGCGCTGAATGTACCAGAAGATCAGTTGCACTATGAAGTGTTTGGGCCACATTCAGACTTGTAATCGACTTTATGTGAACCTTATTCAAGTAAAAATGGACGCTAATAGCGTCCATTTTTATTGCATAAACGGCACTGCGTATAATTAAAAATAGTGAATATATTCAGCGCCAACACGATATAACACGTCATCAAAGCCTATTAAGTCTTGCTCGTAATCGCGTTGAATATATTGGCTGACAAAATGCAGTAGATTGTTTTCATCACCTAGCGGAACAATAACACCAAAAGTGAGTTTGTTAACAACATAAAATTTGCCATCATCGTATTGCCAACGCCCATCAAAACGGCTCAAGCTTGCTTGAATTTGCACATTGGAATGGCTAAATGTGTAGCGGTTATCCCATTCTAAAAAGTAACCTAAACCGCTACGTCCTAAGGCTTCCACTCCAAAGCCTCCACTTTCACGTGGCCAGTCATCATCTTTCTCTTCTTCGCTATAGCCTAAAGCTGCGGTAAAGCGTAAGTCATAATTATTCACTGCAGTAAAACGACGATTTAGTGATAATCCTGCGACCGCAAGCTGCTCAAATTCTTCTAATTGTTGGCTGTTGTAATGGCCTTCGTAACGAGCGTGGCCACTGAGTAAGTATTGCTGCTGATCACCAAATACTGTTAAGGGTCGGTAATAGTGAATTTTAGCATCCATAGAATCACGAAAACGATCATCATCATATAATTCTGAGTCGCGTTCATAATAGTAGGTTGCTCTGGCGCGGAAGTAGTTTTTATTCAATTCAAGAGTATTCTGATAGCGTAATTCATCCCAAATGAATGACATACCCATGCCGCGGGACAGTGAGCTAAATTCTGAATCAGGATAAGACTCTAATCCGGCAATAACGGACATCGCAAATGGAGAGTCATCAGCAATACTTGAGGGGCTTAGTAATAGCGCGTAGCTTGTGCATAAAGCAAGCGTGAATCGAATGTTCATTGGTGTCGTCATAGGAATGTTTCGGCTGCTAACAATAAGATCATTTTAGCATACCTAACGCGATATCTGAGCGACTTACTTTTTAGGCAGTAGCACTTTAGCGATTAAACCACCCTGTGGGCGATTGATGAGTTTAACTTTACCGTGATGACGGTCAACAATACGTTTAATAATCGCTAGGCCTAAGCCTGAACCTACGCTGCCACGAGCACTGTCACCTTGGGTAAAAGGCTGAAAAAGCGTTTCAGCTGCATCTTCATCAATACCTGGACCATCATCTTCCACTGAAAAACCGACAAATACACCTTGTTGAAATGACGATATCTTGACCCAGCCATTACCGTATCTAAAGGCATTTTCTACTAAGTTACTCAGTACACGCTTAATGGCAACAGGATGAATAAGAATGGCAGGACATTCCCCTAAATCAATATCTAGTACACCAGTGCGATGACTTTCTTGTTGGCTTATTTCTTGAATTAGCTGATTAACTTGAAATAATTCACGTTCAACATCTTCGTCATTGCGAATATATGCAATAAATTGGTTGATGATGGCATCCATGTCTTCTATATCACCGACAATGCCGTCTTTTAAATATTGGTCATCTTCCACCATCATTTCTGAGGCTAAGCGAATACGGGTTAAAGGTGTGCGCAAATCGTGGGATATACCGGCCATCAGTAATGCGCGATCTTGTTCTAGTTGTTTCATACTGTGCGCCATTTGATTAAACGCATGGGTTACTTCAACTATTTCTGTCGAACCACTTAATGGTAAAGGGTCTGGGAACTGGCCTTTTGATACCGCAAAAGCCGCCTTTTGTAATCGTTTTAACGGTTTATTCTGTTTACGTGCAAATAGCCAACCGCCAGCAACACTGAGCGCACCGATAACCAGCAAATATAATGTCAGTGGTGATAAGTCAGATTCGTTAATGCTAGTCAGCGGAACTTTTATCCATAATGTAGGGGCTTGGGGTGGGCGTATCCAAACATTTAATGTCTCTCCTTGAGAAAAGCGTACTTCAGCTTCACCACCTAGATAGCCTGACATTTGCTCAGATAAAAAACCATAGTAAGCGGCACTGTCTAAGCCTGCTTCACGTGCTTGCTTGATATTGTAGACGGTCATGCCATCGTGACGAACTTTGGCATTAAGCGCGTCAACCATAGATAGGTGCTCGCGGCCAACATCGACACCATCAACAAATAAAATATTGATTTGCCGAGCGATAAGCTGATTAATTTGCTCATAACTGGGCTTAATAAAGTACACAGCAACAGACCAGTAAGACACCAGTTGATTGATCAGCAGCAAGCTACCAATCAATACCACAGTTTGACTAAAGGCGTTTCGAGGTAAGAGGCGTTGCCACCACTTTAATACTAATTTGGCTGATTCTGGCACGGTTTACTTACGTGCCGAACCGTCAGGCACAAACACATAGCCTAAACCCCAAACTGTTTGAATATAGCGTGGGTTTGCGGCATCTTTTTCAATTAATCGACGTAAACGCGATACTTGCACGTCAATTGAACGCTCTAGGGCGGAATAATCTCGGCCACGGGCTAGATTCATCAGTTTATCGCGCGATAGTGGCTCTCGAGGGTGGGAAACTAATACTTTTAAGACCGCAAATTCGCCACTAGTGAGCGCAATGCTTTCATCACCATGAAACATTTCCGGGTGGCTAAATTAAGTGAAAACTCACCAAATTCAACCATTTCTTCTTGCTGGGCGGGTGCGCCAGGCACGTCGGTAATTTGTCGGCGCATAACGGCTTTAATACGAGCAAGTAATTCGCGTGGATTAAATGGTTTGGGTAAATAATCATCGGCGCCTAGTTCCAGGCCAATAATACGGTCGACTTCATCGCCTTTTGCTGTAAGCATCACAATCGGGATTGGGTTTTCCTGTTGGCGTAAACGACGACAGATAGATAAACCATCTTCACCAGGTAACATTAAATCTAATACGAGTAAGTGAAAGTTTTCACGTTCAAGCAGTCTATTCATTTGCTCGGCGTTGGCGGCACTGCGTACTTGGTAGCCTTGCTCCATTAAATAACGCTCTAACAACGAACGCAATCGCATGTCGTCATCAACAACGAGAATTTTAGATGTTTCTTGGCCCATGAAAATATCCCTTTACCTTCAGCATTTTTAGTTAATATAACCAGTTTACTGTCTGGCTAATAGTGTCTTAAAAGTAACTTTAGCTTGAAGTCGTGTGTTTATAGTTGCTTACTGCTAAATGTCATTGATTATATTGGTTTTTAATCAGTGTGAGTGACAGTGTGAAAATTGTAACAAATCCCATTTTGTAGATGATTAACAAGGCTTTGTTAGTCAGAAGTGCAAATGATACCGTACAATTATGTTTAGAATAATCTTCCCCACAAAAACTCGGTGTCGGTGACTTGATCTAAATTACTGTGAACTTGGGCATAATAGCCGTTAGCAAAAATCACAAAATAGCTGCTATCAATTGCCAATTTGTCAGGCCAATAACCGAAGGTATGATGGGACTCAACAGCTTGGTACTGCTGACCAAGAATATCCACATCGCCATACTGAGAGGATAAAGTGAGTAGCGCACTGGTTGCAGACAATGAGTATTGAATCGGCTGGGTCACAAGGTCGTGAGTAAGCCAGTAGGTTGCTGCTGTTTTTTGTAATGCTAACGATTGTTGTTGATAAAACATCAGCTCACTGGGAATAAATTGCAGTATATTCGCTTGCAGCTTGATACGTCCCCAATGGTGGAAACTGCTATTGGGCGCATCGAGGTTGATAAAAACGTGGCTATAACTTGTGTCAGGATTAATGTGCAGCAATGCCATTTGGCGCGTCGATTGATACAGCCAGTCGCCCGCTATGGGCAGGTCATTAGTCGGTAAATCACTATTACTGTGGGCTAAGCCAATATGAAACCACAGTGATATAGGTAATATGATGGTCAGTTTATATCGCGATCTAAGTTGATACTTTTCAAATAAGTTTTTTAATATTGAGTACATATAATTCCCTTTATGTGTACAAATTGAAGGTTACACTCATTCCATTAATTATCTGGTCACATAATTAATGGAATTGGTTTGAGTATAGTTGATAAAATGACACATAAAAAAAGAGCCTCATAAAGAGACTCTTTTTTAGGTGTTGATTAAGTATCAACTAAGGCGTATTAAAAACGACCTACAATACCTGCACCTATATCAAAACCATCAGCATCTGAATCAAGATTTTTTGATAAACCAAATGTGGCAGAGAATGCATCTGACATGCGTAACCAGTATGCGGTTTTAACCATAAAAGCATCATCAGAGCCAGCATCGGCATAACCTAAACCTACAGACCAAGCTTTAGTTACATACCAATCGGCATTGATATTGATTAAATCATCATAATCTGTGTGAGTCCAAGATGCACCAAGGTCAATACCTGTAGTGGTTTCAAGTGCAACAAAACTGCGTACTTCAAGCCCGTACTGTGATTCAAAGTCATCACTGCCATCAATATAGAAAGCGGCTACTTTTGAGCTATCATTGAAAAAATAACCCCCATCTAACCTATAAATGCTACCGTCATTGTTACCAATTTCTACATGTTGAAATTGACCGCCGACGAACCATTTTGAATCAAACACATAAGTGCCATCAACACCTAAAATATCCACATCAGCAGCATCAAATATTGAGTAGTTAGCGCCAACGTTAGATTTTTGTGCTAAAAAGCCGTTAAGTGCATAAGGGCCGTTTGCTTGATCTACTGGGCTAACATAGTAGCGATATTTTGCATTCCAAATACCGTCGCCAAACTCTTCTGAGTTAGCGTTATAGCTTAAGCCTGCTTCGTGTTGAAACGCAGTATCTTGTGCAGCTACAGCAGGTAAGCTTGCAAAACTTAATAATAACGCTAGAGCAGTAACATTTTTCATCAATAATTCCTTTATCTGATTATTTTTCGCTAGGCAATTCAAGCAAGGTTGGGAGGTTGGGAGATAGACACAACATACAAGATGTTTAATCCACTACATTTTTTATTCCAAAACATTCAGGTTTGGGAAGTGTGCTTTCCTAGCGGCGCAAACCATAAAGCAAATGCAGTTAAAAATAAATTAAAACTTATAAATTAATAAAAAACTTAGATTTTTTGTAAATGTCAACCTGCTAAATGGAATGGGTTTTACTGTTGACATTCTACTTTGTAATTAGTTTTATGTGCTATTCAGCTGCACCGAGTTAATCGTGATATATTGCGCTATTGAATTTTTTTATCCTCTAACTGTGATTGTAAAATTATTATGAGAACGGCGATTGTGACCCGTGAAGGGTTTGAAAAACTACAGCAAGAACTGCATTTTTTATGGCGTGAAGAACGACCAGAAATAACTAAGAAAGTGGCTTGGGCCGCTAGCTTGGGTGATAGAAGTGAAAATGCTGATTACCAGTACAATAAAAAACGTCTGCGTGAAATTGATTGGCGAGTAAGATACTTACGTAAAGCAATTGAAAACCTTAAAGTGGTCGACTATTCCCCTGAACAAGAAGGCAAGGTGTTTTTTGGTGCCTGGGTAGAGATTGAAAACGATGATGGCCAACAACTGACATTGCGGGTGGTTGGTTATGATGAAATTTTTGGACGTAAAAATTACATCTCGATAGATTCCCCTATGGCACGTGCTTTACTCAAAAAAGAAGTGGATGATGAGGCGATTGTCAGTACACCTGATGGTGATAAGTGTTGGTATATTAATAAGATATTTTATCGACAAGCTGAATAAGTGAACTTAAGAACTGTTATTTGCAAATCCTTTTTTGATAGCAATAAACATGACTAAATTCTGATTTATGTGCGGCTGTTGGTGCTACTTTTATCAAACTTGTTAACCCCGCCCTAGGCTGCGACACCTTGTCGCAGTTTCCGCTTTAGCTTTTGTCTGACGCCATTGTCTTAGGCCCCGCGCTGACGCAACTTATCTACAAAAATATCAATGAAAAGTTTTCAATATTAATCGCTGCAGTGTTGTCAGGAATGTTTATTGGCTAAGCTTTTGCTGCTGAACTGGACATTCTCATTATTCAATACTGTGATAATGATGCTCAGCCCATCGACTTAGCCAACTCTATGCAAGTTTAAACTTCCCACAGTTGCTGTGAACTATATCAACGACCATGTTAAGTAAAAACTATCTTCAGCAGCCAATTTTGTTTGGTTTGTGGTATTGTGAGGCAATTTTAAAATTCAAGCCTATAAACATCTGCTATGCATAATATTGCCCAAATAATTGCTCAAGAATTGAATGTTCGCCAACAACAAGTCGATGCTACGATTGCCTTGCTTAATGATGGTGCTACAGTGCCCTTTATTGCCCGTTATCGTAAAGAAGCCACCGGCGGGTTAGATGATACTCAACTGCGTCAGCTTTACTCACGCTTAGGGTATTTGACTGAGATGAGCGATCGACGCCAAGTTATTTTGTCCAGTATCGACGCCCAAGGTAAGTTAACCCCAGCATTAAAGTATGCAATCGACGAGGCTGACAGTAAAACTCGCCTTGAAGATTTATACCTGCCTTACAAACCTAAACGTCGCACTAAAGGACAAATAGCCATTGAAGCGGGCATTGAGCCATTGGTGGATATATTACTTGCAGACCGCAGTGCAGATGCTGACGTTAAAGCCGCCGAATTTATTAATATTGAAGCAGGTTTTACTGATGTTAAAGCCGTGCTGGATGGCGCACGTTTTATTTTAATGGAACGTTTTGCCGAAGATGCTGAGCTAGTGCTTAAAATTCGTAACCATTTAGCCCAACAAGCTGTGTTAGAAAGTAAAGTGGTTAAAGGTAAAGAAAAAGAAGGCGCTAAATTCCGTGATTACTTTGAACAAAGTGAAAGAATAACCAAGGTCCCATCACACCGTGCGTTAGCTATGCTTCGTGGTCGTAACGAAGGCATCTTAAGTTTAAGCATGAATGCCGACCCAGATACTGAAGCCAAACAAGGCAGTTACTGCGAAGTGATTATTGCCGATCATTTCAAGCTTAAACTCACCGACTCAAGTGTCGACCAATGGTTAAAAACCGTTGTAACCTCGACTTGGCGAATTAAAATTGCATTGCAAATGGAAACCGAGTTTATTGCTAAAATGCGTGAAAACGCAGAGGAAGAAGCAATTAAAGTATTTGCCCGTAACTTGGGTGATTTACTGATGGCTTCACCAGCGGGCGCAAAAGCGACTATGGGGCTAGATCCAGGTATTCGTACCGGCGTGAAGGTTGCCATTGTGGATAACACAGGTAAGTTAGTCGCCCACACAACGGTTTTCCCCCATGCGCCACAAAATTTGTGGGATAAATCAATCAAGACATTAGCTAATCTGGTTGGCATGCATAAAGTGGATATTATCGCGATAGGTAATGGCACGGGTTCGCGTGAAACCGACAAGCTGGCAGGTGAGTTAATTGCGGCGGTGAAAGAAAGTCGTCCAACATTGACCAAAGTGATGGTCAGTGAGGCTGGCGCATCTATTTATTCCGCTTCTGAATTTGCCGCGAATGAATTTCCTGATTTAGATGTGTCGATTCGAGGTGCAGTCTCAATTGCGCGTCGCCTACAGGACCCATTAGCTGAATTAGTTAAAATTGAACCTAAAGCCATTGGCGTAGGGCAATATCAACATGATGTGAGTCAAAGTCAGTTATCACAATCGCTTGAAGCTGTGGTGGAAGACTGTGTTAACAGCGTGGGTGTTGATTTAAACATGGCCTCTGCACCGTTATTGGCACAAGTGGCCGGGCTCAACAAAACCTTAGCGAAAAATGTAGTCGATTATCGTGATGAACACGGTCAATTCACTAACCGTAAACAGTTATTGAAAGTCGCGCGTTTAGGGCCAAAAGCGTTTGAGCAAGCCGCCGGTTTTTTACGGATCCGTAATGGTGATAATCCACTTGATAGTTCCGCTGTACATCCGGAAGCGTATTCAATAGTTGAGTCTATTGCCGCGGCATCTAAACATGATGTCACTCAATTGATTGGCAATGGCGAGTTATTAAAAGGCGTCAAAGCTGAGCTTTTTGTTACGGAATCATTTGGTTTGCCGACCATTACCGATATTTTAGCTGAATTAGATAAACCCGGACGTGATCCACGTGGTGAGTTTAAAACAGCTAATTTCAAAGATGGCGTAGAAGAGCTTAAGGATCTTAAGGTTGAGATGATCCTTGAAGGTGTTGTCACCAATGTGACTAACTTTGGCGCCTTTGTTGATGTAGGTGTTCACCAGGATGGTTTAGTGCATATATCTTCACTAACTGACAAGTTTGTTAGCGATCCTCATACCGTGGTTAAAGCGGGTGATGTGGTAAAAGTTAAAGTCATGGAAGTGGATATTGAGCGCCGCCGAGTCAGCTTAAGCATGCGCCTTGATGAAACGCCGCAACCTATTAATACTGACAGCAAACCACAGTATACGGGTCAGGCTAAAAATAGTAAGCCAGCTAGCCAAGGCCATAAATCTGCACATGCAGGCAGAAATTCAGCGCCATCAAAGGCCAAAGCACCTGCTAATGCCGCCATGGGTAATGCGTTTGCTGATGCATTGGCTAAGATGAAAAAATAACCTAAAAGTAAGCTAGTAGGTATATGCCATCAAAAAGCGCTTATTATTAAGCGCTTTTTTTGTTTTCGCCTGTAATAAACTGAAGTTTAACTGAATAAGTGATCATTCAGTTTTTCTTCAGTACTTCTTAAGTTCCGTTGCGCATTATTCACCTAAGTTAGTTTACCTTAGGCGAAAAAGTTGAAATTAATATCACAAGTAAATGAATATTGGCGAACAGTGGTACTGACTAAAGAGGCGATGATTGTGCTAATGGCGTTGTATTTCGCCACCGTGATTAATTTCCCAATCGTTGAGCGTATATATCAGTTGTCGACAGCCGGACACCTGTTTTTTTCACTTACCCCAGCCGTAGTGTTAACTGGTTTTTTTATGATGATATTTAGCCTATTGTCATCACGATTTATTTTTAAACCACTGCTGACGGTTTTGCTTATCTCTTCTGCTGCGGCCATGTATGCCATGCTGCAATACAATGTGTTATTTGATTATTCTATGATTGAAAACATATTCGAAACAAACTCATCAGAGGCCATTTCTTATCTTAGTTCCCGATCTATTTTGTATGTCGTTGTATTTGGTGTGCTACCGAGTATTTTTCTATGGTGTACGCCGATAGTTTCATCCGCTGGATTCTTTCGTACCTTGTTGCATCGCGTAGGGCTTGGTGTTATCGGCTTTGCATTAGTCGGTGTTGTAACGCTATTTTTCTATAAAGATTACGCTTCAGTGGGGCGCAATAATCACTATCTTAATAAAATGATTATCCCTGCGCATATTTTCAACACAGTAAAATATCTCAATAATACTTATTTAACTAAACCGCTGGTGTATAAAGCACGAGCAACTGACGCTAAAATGATCGCTTCACAATCGAATAAACCGACCTTGTTTGTGTTAGTTGTAGGTGAAACTGCCCGAGCCGAAAATATGGCTTATTATGGCTATGCGCGTAATACCAATCCTTATACTGCAGACTTAGGTTTGATTGCAGTTAAGGATGTATCCTCATGTGGCACAGCTACAGCACATTCATTGCCTTGTATGTTTTCAGACTTTACCCGTAATAATTATCATCGAGAGCAAGCAAACGCCCAAGATAATGTGCTTGATATTATTAAACAGGCAGGTGCTGAAGTGGTCTGGTTTGACAATGATGGTGGCGATAAAGAAGTGGCTGCGCGTATTGTGAAACACGAGATATCAGCTTCTTTAGACAATGCTTTATGCGATGGACAAAGCTGTTTTGATCAAATACTGGTGCAGCAATTATCCGCTTATTTAAGTGAGAAAGTGGCTAATAAAAATCAGCAAGCATTAACCAACCAAATGGTCGCTTTGCACACTATAGGCAGCCATGGACCAACATATTACAATCGTTATCCTAAAAGCTTACAACGCTTTGAGCCAGCATGTGAACGCAGTGATATTGAGAACTGTAGCGATACCGAAATCGTTAACGTTTATGATAATACCTTAGTGTATACCGACTACGTGTTAGCACAAACGATTGCATTACTAGAACAATATTCATCTGAATATAATGTTGCCATGGTGTATTTATCTGATCACGGTGAATCTCTAGGCGAACAAGGTCTTTATCTTCATGGTACGCCTTACGCTATTGCTCCAAGTCAACAAACTCATGTACCTTGGTTGATGTGGCTACCAGAAAGCTACACGGAGTCAAAAATGCTTGACCGAAAATGTATTGTTAAGCAAGCGACTCAAGGTGAGCACTCACATGACAATCTTTTTCATACCTTGTTAGGCTTATATGGAGTACAAACTCACTTAAAAAATAGCCAACTTGATATCAGTCAGAATTGCAAAATAGGTTAAGTGTTTTTATCGATAAATTGTTGCCGTAAGATATTAAAGTCGTGTGGCCATGAGCGGGTTAATGTAATTAATCAGGAAGATAAATGAAAGTGTTACTAATTGAAGATTCTGAAGCGCTGCGCAGAGGGATCAGAGTGGGGCTTGATCACTTAGGCTATACGGTCGATGAAACTGGTGACGGTTCTGAAGGCTTAAGTATGGCACTGATAAATCACTATGACTTTATTATTTTAGACTTAATGCTGCCTAATGTGGATGGCATTAGCTTACTAAAAAGTATCCGTAAATTGGGTAATCAAGCTAAGGTGATTATTTTATCTGCCAAATCGTTAACAGAAGATCGGGTTGCGGGGTTGCTCGCTGGCGCGGATGACTATCTCACCAAACCTTTCTCATTTGACGAGCTTCAGGCGCGTTTAGTTACTTTAGGGCGTCGTGGCGAGCTAACTTCACATTCGCAAAATGTGCGCATGGGTGAATTGCTGCTTGATGATAGCCAGAAGGTGTTGATTTATAAGCAAGCCACGATTGAACTGACTAAAAATGAATACAAAATTATCGAGTATTTATTTAACAACCCCAATCAAGTGCTTAATCCTGAGCAGATCAGTGAGGCCGTTGTCGGCTCATTCAATCATTTATCGAAAAATACTATCGAAGCCCACTTATCCGCCGTGCGTAAAAAAGCAAAACTAGTGGGTGCGACCTTACCGATAAAAAATAAACGCGGTTTTGGTTACTTTGTGGGTGAAGATTAATGAAGTCATTAGCTAGCAGTTTAGTGAATCGCATGACCTGGGCAGTATTAATTATTGTAGTACTGGTATTTTTAGCAATTGATATCATTATTGATAATTGGATTGATACTGAATTTGATAATGCGTTAACGACTAAATCTAACTACCTTAAAACCTTAATTAAAGTGTCGCCTGCCGGAGTTGAGTTTGATTTTGCAGGGGAATTTATGCCTGAATTTACTTTACCAGCTAAGGGAGAGTATTTTCAGTTATGGCAAGATGGTGTTGTATTTGAACGGTCTGAGTCATTAGAGCATTTTGGTCAAGCCAACCTCATTAACGTTGATTTACCGATTAATGGTCGGCAGTTTTTTGATGTGATTTTACCAGATGGGCGCTCAGGGCGGGCAATGGTGTCAGCTTTTGAACCACAGGTGCCCGATAAGTATCAAAACGTCCTTTCTGGCGGCGTTGCTCCGATGATATTAACCGTGGCGCTGTCAGAAGAAGAGTTAAATCATATTCTTATTATTATCGACTCCAGCCTAGCTATGGGTTTATTGCTGGTTATTCTATTTATGCGTTGGGCTGTGGTTAAGCTGATTCATCGAGGCTTACAACCATTAAATGAGTTAAACCAAGCTCTTAAAAACATTGATTTTCAGCAAACTGAGTTACAACTTCCTGCCAGTTTTAAAGCGTTTATCGAAATTGAACCGATAAAAAATGAGCTGAATAAATTTATTAGAATTAATCACAAGCATCTGCAAAATGAAAAGCGGATCACCGCTGATATTGCCCACGAGCTAAAAACCCCAATCAGTGAATTAATTAGTTTAAGTGAGATCTATATTCGTTATCCCCAAGATGAACGGATTGGCGTGAGTTACAAGCAAGATGTGTTGGCGATTAGCTTAAAAATGAAAGACATAGTTAATAATTTATTGTTATTGCAAAAGGCGTCTTCAGAAGGGTTGCAATTAAGCCAAACTATTATTGATATAGAGGTCTTTATTGACAAAATAGTCGCAGAATTGAATGCCATCCGAGCTGGAACCTTAGCCAGAGTGAACATTATCAGTGAGTTGGATGGGGTGAACTGCCGGACCGATGCATTTTCGCTTCATACTGTATTGTATAACTTGATTGATAATGCACTGTTTTATAGCCCGCAGCAGTCAAAGGTTAATATTCGCCTCGTTGAGCAAAAACCACGTGGCAATGACAACAAATCAGCGATAGTGATCACAATTGAAAATGAGTTGCTAAATAGCATCAGTGAAGATGATTTAGAACGGTTAACGCTGCCTTTATTTCAAACCGAAAAGTCTCGCCAACATCAAAATCGGCATGGGCTGGGTTTAGCTATTGTGGATAACATAGCCCAGGTGAATCAATATCATTTTTCATTTGCGCTAGTCGACAGCAATCGAATCGCTTTTACCTTTTCGTTACCTAAAATAACGTCATCACTTACTGACTAAAAATAAACCAACCGTTAATTGGATGTAAATTTTACCAAGTCTAAAATGAACTAATATGTATTTCCAGCGTCCAACAGGCAATAAATTACCATCATAAATTGGTTTTTATTATATTGATTGTAATAAGTTAACTGTAATCATTGAACGATACAGGATTAATCATTATTTGACTCATGTTAGTATTCTGTTAACGTGCACGCCGCAGTTTGCCATAATGCGTGTGGTTAAAATGCAGAGTTGGTAAAACTAGGCATGGTTAAACCAGAGTATTGATAAAAAAAGCACTGCCAATACAAAGCACCTTAAAAAGTATATTAAAAATAATAGCATAGTAAATTGGAGTTATTTATGGGGTTATTTTCCCTAAAGTCGAATGTTGACTACGTCAGATCATCTCGTTATCCCAAACCACATCATATCTATAGTGCAATTTTTGTTTTTGCGCTGATCATCATAGCTGTCACCACATTAAGCCGTATTGGTTTGTCACTGTGGCAAGTTGAACGGGTTAATGATGCCCAAGGTTGGTCTGAAATTATATTCCAAGGTGTACGTGTTGACTTTGCCACTCTGTGCTGGTTATTTGGCATTGCAGCGCTTGGTACGGCATTATTTTCAGGTAATCATGCGGTAGGGCGATTATGGACGTTGATTTTAAAAGTTTGGCTAACCCTTGGATTGTGGTTAATCGTGTTTTTAGAAATATCGACGCCATCATTTATTCAAGAATATGGTTTTAGACCAAATCGTTTATATGTTGAGTATCTGATTTATCCTAAAGAAGTGTTGTCTATGTTGTGGGCGGGGAGAAAAGCTGAGCTGATCTTCGCTTTTGTGGTATCTAGCGCCACATTATACGGTGGATGGCGCTTGTCTGACTCCCTTACCCGTAATATACGTTTTCCGCGTTGGTATTGGCGACCAGTCATGGCCGTTTTGGTTATTTGTGTCACTATTCTAGGGGCGCGCTCCTCTTTGGGACATAGACCGTTAAACCCATCTTTAGTGGCATTTTCAGATGACCCATTAATCAATTCACTCGTGCTTAATTCTGGCTACTCGTTAACTTTTGCCATCAAGCAGATGAGTAATGAAGAAGAGGCCTCAAAGGTATATGGCAAGTTAGATGATCAAAAGGTTATCGATATTATTCGCCGTCAAAGCGGTCGTACCGCACAAGCATTTACGTCTAATGATCTTCCTAGTTTGACCTTTAATCAGGCAACTTATCAGGGTAAACCTAAAAATCTAGTCATCATTTTGCAAGAAAGTCTAGGCGCTAGGTTTGTCGGCAGTTTAGGTGGATTACCGTTGACGCCTAATATTGATGAGCTGTCTTCCCAAGGATGGTTTTTTGATAATTTATACGCCACGGGCACACGGTCTGTTCGAGGTATTGAAGCGATAACAACAGGTTTTACCCCAACACCCGCTCGTGCAGTAGTGAAGCTGGGTAAAAGCCAAACTAACTTTTTCACCATTGCTGAATTATTAAAACGTAACGGTTATTCGACCCAGTTTATTTATGGTGGAGAAAGCCATTTTGACAACATGCGCAGTTTTTTCCTCGGTAATGGCTTTAGTCAAATTATCGATCAAGATGACTATAAAAACCCTGCTTTTGTGGCATCTTGGGGGGTGTCAGATGAAGATTTATTGTTTAGGGCTCATGATGAATTTACCGCAATGTACCAACAAGGTAAGCCATTTTTTAGCTTAGTGTTTAGTTCAAGTAATCATGACCCATATGAGTTTCCTGATAACCGTATCGAACTGTATGAACAGCCACAATATACCATGCACAATGCCGTGAAGTATGCCGATTACGCCGTGGGCGAATTTTTCAAAAAGGCACAAAAAGCGGACTATTGGAAAGACACTTTATTTCTGGTGGTTGCTGATCACGATAGTCGTGTAGGCGGCGCTAACCTAGTACCTATTTCGCGTTTTCGTATTCCAGGGCTGATTTTGGGAGGTGGTGTGGAAGCCAAGCGCGATCTTAGAGTGGTTAGCCAAATTGACATGGCGCCTACGTTATTGTCTATGATCGGTATTTCAGACAGTTACCCTATGCTAGGACGTGATTTAACCCAGCAAGCAGCTGATTGGCGAGTCGTGCCATGATGCAATATGATAAAAACTTCGCGCTAATGGAAGGCAATGAAGTGACTATATTGCAGCCAGAACAAGCGGCTAAAAGCTTTGTGTATGACTTTGGTGCAGAAACGTTGAAGTCACGTGAGTTGGATACCGAGCAAGCTGAAAACGCACTAGGATTAGCATTATGGGGCAGCGCTGCCTATAACAATCATTGGTTTACCTTACCAAAACACACTCAGGTAGAAGGGCCATCGCGCTAGTTATACCGTCGCGCCTGTTTTCATGCTGCAGTCGTTATTGTGTTGCGCAAGTGTAGAGTTAGGATAAAACGATAGTCGGTATAAGACGTTAGAGAGCGTGTTATATCGTGTCAGGGATACTCGCAAGTTTTGTCGGCATGTTTTGGCCATAATATTGGCTAACATGCTGCCTTACTTGCTGATAATACGCTGAGCTTTGCTTGGGCATGTCATCACTACGTACCGAAGACTTATTGTTTTGGGTTGTGCCTTGTTCAGCTTGGAGCGATTGTTTAATACGAATATCTTTACGCTGAATGGTAGGCGTGTTATTTGCCACTATATTTAGCGGTTGTCCCAGTAAGCTTTTAGGCGCAACTAACTGCTGAACAATGGCTTCTCTTTGACTTGTAGAGCGTTGCTGTTGCTGTTTTTGTTCAACAACATTGTGCGCTTGAGTCCGTTCATTTTGCTGATTGTAAGCACGCTCAGGATGATTCTTTGTGGGTTGTTGCGGTGGGATAATAGGTGGTTTTTGTTGATTATCCACCCGTGCAGAATCCGTCGCAACATTGGAAGTTACTATCGAAACTTGCGGGTAATGGGAATTAATCAACATACTCAATAACCTCCGCTCGGGATCATTTATATCCGAAGTTAACGTGTTTTTATAACGATTAAATTATAGCCAATATTTCAGTGTTGTTAAAGTACTAGCTGTTAATAGCTTCAATCCAATCACAAATGTGTTCAATAAAAAGGCTTGAATGTGAGATAAAAGGCGCATGAGATGCTTTGGCCAGCATAATGTCCTCGATATTTTCAGCCTTTATTAACATTGCAATCCCATTTTTTGGGACTAAACCATCTAATTTACCCCACACCCTCAGCCAAGGTCGCTTTATATTGTGTAATTGAGCGCGTAAGTCGACTTCTGCAAGCATAGTTAACCCCTGTTGCAAACTTGCCTCACAAGGTAGAGGTTTAGCCAGTACCAGCGCCTTTATCATTTGAATATCTGCTTTTGCGGTTTCACTGCCCATGGCTTGAATCGCTAAAAAGCGCTCAATTGTTTTAGGTAAATTTTTATGTAACTGCTGTGAGAATTGAGCTAATACTTGCGGTGCAATGCCAGGCCATGATTTTGGTCGGTCGGCTTCCAATGCCATAGAGCAAGGGGACGATGCGAGGGTTATTGTATCGGGCTCACTGCTAGCACAAAACAGAGGGTCTTCAGCTGGGCGCGCCATAAAGCAAGGTGATGATGCGACGGTAATCAGTGCTTTTATTTTAGTTGGAAATGTTAATGCGACTTGGGTGGCAATGAGTCCACCTAATGACCAGCCTATCCAGATTGCATTATCGGGTAACTGCGTTGCCAACGCTGCAGCCCAATGATGGATGTCGCCCTCAATAGGATCACTGTCACCAAAACCTGGCAAGTCGACATAATGCACTCTATACTCAGAGAAGGCCTGCTTTAAAGGTTCAAACACCGCGCTATTGACGCCCCAACCGTGAAGTAACACGATATCTTGGCCATCACCTAGGGTATTGATGTACAGTTTTGCGGTTGGCAATTTCTTTACCTCTATTTAATGGAATGAATAGTGAAGTTACTTAATAAACAAGGATGCATACAGCAACAATGCAGCCATCAATCTCAAGCTCAATGCCAGCCTGAAAAAAACTTGTCTGCTGCGACATCATTAGCCGTATTGCACGCTAAAAGCGTTACGTTATTAACCCATCTTAGTCGTGACTTACGCGCCAGTTTACCTAACCGCTGTTTACTGTGCCAGCAAAGGATTGAGCAGCAAGGCTATGCGGAGCTATTTAACGGTCAAGTACTGACAGGGGTATGTCAGTCGTGTTTAGTGAGCGGTTTATATCAAACAGAAGTGTGTTTGGGCTGTGCTAAACCCTTAATGCAATTACAAGAGTATTGTGGTCAGTGTATGGCTAGCTTGCCGCTTAAAGTCATTGCGCCTTGCAGTTATCATCAAGGGTTGGGTCGGTTGGTTAGCGCGATAAAATACCAACGTCAAATCGCGGCTTTACAGGTATTAGCACAACAGTTGGCATATCGTATTCAACAATTGGTAAAACACGGTTTAATTGACTTGCCCCAAGTTATTATTCCCGTGCCTTTGCACCCTAATCGCTTACGCCAACGTGGTTTTAATCAGGCATGGTTAATCGCCAAACAGCTGAGTTTGATGCTAGATCTGCCGTTAGATGATAGGTTTATTTTCCGACTTCAAGATACGCAACCACAAGCGGGACTGAACGGTAAACAAAGGCGTGACAACTGCCACCAAGCCTTTGCTTTGATGGCATCATTGGAGTCATGCTTAGCACCTGAATTAGTCTCAAGTAGATCTTGCTATCAACATGTGGCGTTGGTTGATGATGTAGTGACGACTGGCACGACGATTAATGAGATCGCCACATTGTTAAAACAACACAATATAGCCAGTCAAGCATGGTGTTTAGCGCGTGCAGAGGCGCCGAATTTACGCGACTAAGTTGCTCAATATATTGCAGTAAAGATCATTGATTCAGCATTAATAAGTCAACCGTTAATAGTGTCACTTTGATACTAGAGATTTAATTCGAGCCATTAGGGCAGGTGATTTATTGCATTTTTAATGATCAAACGACGAAGAGGACTACAAAGAGAATGCAACACAGAGTATCATGGTGCTAATTCTCACTAATTTACTCAGGTATTACCTGACGGAGTAAGTTTTATGATCTCCATTTCCGAAGCAGCTCAGGCTCATTTTGTAAAATTATTAGCAGATCAAACCGAAGGCACACATATTCGTGTATTCGTGATCAGTCCTGGTACCGCGCAAGCAGAATGTGGTGTGTCATATTGCCCACCAGATGCGGTAGAAGATGATGATATGGAATTACCGTTCAACGGGTTTAAGGCTATGGTCGATGAGAAAAGTGTGCCTTTTCTTCAAGAAGCCACCATTGATTATATTACTGATCAAATGGGTTCACAGTTAACCTTAAAAGCACCGAATGCCAAAATGCGTAAAGTGTCTGACGACGCGCCATTAAAAGAACGTATTGAATATGTTATTCAGTCTGAAATAAACCCGCAACTTGCTAGCCATGGTGGCAACATTATGCTGGTTGAAATTTCAGCTGAAGATGTCGCGGTATTACAATTTGGTGGTGGCTGTAATGGTTGCTCTCAAGTTGATATCACCTTAAAAGATGGTATCGAGAAGCAATTACTTGACCTATTTCCTGGTGAACTTAAGGGCGTGCGTGACGTGACAGATCACCAACACGGTGAGCATTCTTACGCTTAATCTTTGATTGCTTTCATTTAAAACGCGCCTATATATGGCGCGTTTTTTGTTATATCAGGGTGTAGATTTAAATGTCCGTCGATAAAACGTCATTACACTAAACAATATAATAAATGTACCAATTACCGATACTAACGTAATTAATAGTACATAACTAAAGGGCATATTCAGAGCATCATGTAGCGGCCTAACAAAGCTAGCTATTTGGCCTGAAAGCGGGCGGTCACTGTGTTTTAATGCGGACTGAATTTCACCTCGCTGGTAATTCATGGTAATGCTATCAGCTTGTCTTAACCAGACACTATTGTGGTTATCAAAATGTATACTGTATTCTAAATCTTGTTCTGTAGCCTCTTCTGTCTCGGGTTGCCTTGGCTTACTTATCGCGACTAACAGTGACTCTGGCCACAACTTCTGCGCGGTTTCCAGTTGACTGTGCCAATCATTTACTTGGCTTGGTGGATAAGACACATTGACTGCTTGCTGGTGTTGTAAATAACCCGTCCATAAGCCTTTGTAAGTGATCAAGAAGCCGCTTACACACTGAATAAATAACGGCAGTGAAATAAATAATCCTAGTTGAATATGGCTTTTCACTAAGCTGCTTGAACGGGTATTTTTTGGCACACTGTGTTTTAATCTAAAGCCACTGCGTACCCGCCACCATAAGTAGATCCCAATTAAGGTAATCACACCACCAATCAGTGCAGCCCATGCGTTGATATATTTACCCACATCATCAAGTAAAAAATTTCTGTGTAACCAAAAGATTGTATTGTAAAAAGGCACATTTTTAGACTCGTGAATGGAGAGTTCATTAAGATTAGTATCTAACGCAATCCTTTTTCCACGGGTCGCGGCTTCAATAAAAGGTGAGTGTTCAGTTGGGAAGCGTACCGTACTCATTTCAGGATAACGTTCAAACACAGTTTGGGTCACCTGTGCTTTTTCTGCTGTGGTGAGTGGCACAAATAGCTGGCCTTTGTTATCTAGGCGGTTGAGCATATCCATACTGCCAAGATATACCCCAGTGGTTAAGACGATAAGCATAGTAATGCTAATAAAAAATCCTACCCAGTTATGAAACCATTTCAAAGCTGATACCACTTTCATAAATAACGTTCTCAGTTTTTATCGTGTCAAAGCACGATTATTTAGTATTGTGTTTAAATTGGTGCGAATGATAATCAATATCGTTTAATTCATCAATTAAAGAAGTGTAAAGATGCGGATAAATATGTGATAACCGATAGAGTTCTATCATGATTAACGATCTAGAGAGGAGGGCTGATCGCCACAAGCAGTAAACCGCCTTTTGACAACCGCCGAGATAGTGGCAGTGAAGAGAGTTTTGGGAGAGACACTTATTTACCGCCGAGGATTGACGGCCTATTGATAGGTCTGGCCATTATGCTGTAACCAACCACCAATATGACGCCCATTTGGATCCCTGTGAGTCCAATGAACAACACCGCCGTTATCATTCCATTCATATTGGCCATAAAATGTAATTTGATCACCAATCGATATTGTATTTATTCGCGGCGCTAGGTCTATGTTATGTGCGATGAGTAACGTTTGGCCTGATGGTAACTGTAAAATAAATTTTTGATGACGCGACCCCTGATTGTCGTCCGCTAATAACTTAATTACTTTACCAACCCCTTTAACCTGCACATTACTGCGCTTATTTTCATAGGCATGTGCAATTGCATCTTGTGTTGCGCTAATGCTAGCTGACTCATTCACACTAGCTGTGCCAATATGAGTAGTACTTTGCGCTGGAGTGTTAACTACTATCGCTGAGTGACTGCCAGTTGAAGACAGCTGATAAAAGGTTGAGCATATCAGTAAGAGAACAATTATTTTTTTCATATAAGCTCTATATGGCTAATCGTTATAGTTAACGTCTTTAAATGACTTTGTTAAATCAGTTCCTTTTAAATCAATTAATTTAAAAGATGTTATAAGCATACAAAGCTATCAAGGTTTAATCGCCGCTATAACGTGTTGTCTATTCAGTTTTAAACCCGTCTCGGTAATATTAGGCCAAGCATACCAATGTCTTGGCCGTTTAAAGTTTGCCAGTTTCTCACTGACCCAGCCAGCTAATTGTTGTTCAATATCGATTGGTAAGGCTGTTGTGGCATAATCGATAATCGCCGCAGGCAGTAAACCGAACTGAGTATCAGCTTGCCCAAATACTATCACTTTAGCCACTAAAGGGTGTTGCATCAGTACCGACTCAATCTCTTCAGGTTGAATGTTTTCACCACCACAAATAAACATATTATCGGCTCTACCTAATAAAATGAGTTGGCCTTTTTGATTTAATTGACCGCGATCCTGTGTGCAAAACCAACCTTGTTGATCTACTGGCAAATGCAGCTGTAATTGTTGTTGTGCATTAGGCACAAGATAACCTTGAAACAAGCATTCTCCTTTTACCCAAATAACACCATCAACTAGTTTCAGTTGTCTGTGCGGTAATGCGCGCCCATGGTGGTGCTGTACATTAGCTTTGGCGGTGGTGATTTGCGAGCTCATTTCAGTCATACCATAACTGGTATAGGTGTTTATTTGTTGCTGGGCTAGCGTTTCAATTAATGCAGGTTCAATAATACCGCCACCTAATAGTAAGGCTTTAAGTTGGTTTAAGGCTTGCGGGGCTTGATTAATAATACGTACTGCCTGAGTTGGCACCATGGACACATGGGTGACAGCATCGTGTTTAAGCTGCTGCTCAAGAGGGTTCTGGCTCGACTTAATCACAATACAGGCACCCGCAATAGCGCAGCGGTTAACAATCGCTAGGCCACCGATATGAAACAAGGGTAACGATAATAACCAACGGTCACTGTTATTAAGTGGAATATATCGGCTTGAACCCTGAGCACTGGCCATGTGATTCATTAAAGAATGCACCGCCGCTTTTGGCGTGCCACTTGAACCCGATGTGAGAATAATATTGGCAGCAATATGTGGGTTAATTTTCTGTGGCGTAAAAGTTTGCTGAATATCTTTTGGTATCGTGCTGTGGTGTAAGTGGTCAGTGCTACTTTCTGTTTGACTGTCAGGTGTCAGCTCGGGGACTTGCACCGTGGCAGCAGGATGACCATTTAACCAAATCATATTAGGGCTGGTGACTAATTCACTAACAAGTGAGGTTTGCCAGATAAAGTTAACCTGTAGGCGCAGCAGAAGTTGTTGAATTTGAAGCGTTGAAAATCGGCCATTAATCGGGAAAAATATTGCGCCTATTTCAATGCAAGCCCAGTACAGGGTGATAATCGATAGTGTCTGCTGTGCTAAGTTGTTATTAGCATTACAGATGTCGCCATGAAGCGTACTGTCTTGAGTCGCATTGTTGACATCGCATAGCCCAATACTTTTGGCCGCTATAATAGCGGCAACAATACTGCCTTGCTTAACGCCCTGCAGGTGTAACTGATATGACAGTGCGCTGACTTGCTTTGCCCAATCCGCATAGCTAAGTGCTTGCCCCTCAACTAACACAGCAATGTTATTGGGTGCTTGCTGTGCAGCTTGTTGAATGGGCGATAGCATCATAAAACAGACTAGCCTTTTACCTGAGTTAACTGGGTAAAATTTAAACTGCCATCGTCATGTAATAATCGCTGACTAAAGGCGCTTAAAGTATCTAATCCGGCAGGATTATCAGGGGTTAATGCTTGGCTAATTAGCGTTAAAT
The DNA here is from genome assembly GCF_021513195.1 of Shewanella sp. OMA3-2. Taxonomy (NCBI): domain Bacteria; kingdom Pseudomonadati; phylum Pseudomonadota; class Gammaproteobacteria; order Alteromonadales; family Shewanellaceae; genus Shewanella; species Shewanella sp. OMA3-2. Next base: position 673,227 of record NZ_CP090974.1, read on the forward strand.
CAGTAATGCCGACATCAGATTCAAGGCTTGAGCTTAAAATGCAACGCACACCTTGAAGCTCTGCAATATTGACAATGTTTTGTATCTTGCTGAGTGAGCCCAGCAACATAGGTTTTAAAATAAATGCCCCTATGCCTGGTTGCTGTTGCAGTAGTTTATCTAAGTCTAAACCTGCGGTTAATAAACACTCATCTAAAGCATATTTAATGCCGAGCTGCTGATACATTTTCAAGTTGTCACTGGGTTGCTGACAAGGCTCTTCAACGTATTCGATTTGTTTTTTGGGTAAACAGGCTAAAAAATCAACCGCTTGATTGAGGGTAAAACCACGATTGGCATCAAGGCGTAAGGTTAAGTTCGGTTTGCGAGCTAATATTTGATGCACGAAGGCGATTTCGCTGTCCATGTCAGTTTGTGCCACTTTGATTTTGACACTGTGAATATGGCTTAAATCAACCAGCTTTTGATCAATCGCCGTAGCGGATAAACCGTGGTACAGCAAAGGGATGTTGGCCTGGGTAATGACTCTAACCAGGAACTGTTGTTGGCATTTAGCCGCTAATACGCTTAAACCAAATTGCACTGAAGGCAATAAACTGTGTTCAGCTGCTTGGGCTAGCTCAGCAATATCTTGCCCTATTAACTGAGATTGAAGCAGGATAAGTTCAGCGCTAACTTGTGCCAGAGTTTCATTGCTAAAACCTGCTAATGGTAAACCTTCAATATCAATGCCTGCAAGGGGAGATATTTCGGCAAAATACTGTTGCTGATCGTCTAATGTTACATTAACGATAATACCCACTCGATGATCAATACGTTGTTTGGCAACGGGTAACGGTACAGTTAAATCAATTTGAAATTGATACAATTCAAACGATGCGATCTTAGGCATAGGGAGGCACTCTTATTTTTGTGATTCATCACGAATTAGCATCGCGAAGTAACGATAATAACCTGTCTGCAAACATTTGCGGTTGTATTGAATGAATATTGTGACCTACCCCTGCAATTATGCTCAAATGAAGTTGTGATTTCAGCGTTTGGTCTACGCTAGAAATGGGCATATTAGCTTGGGTGTTTTGTTGTAGGTTTTGTTGTAGGTGTTCACGCCAGCTATTGGCTAATTGCTGAAACTTTTTATCCTGCTCGCCGCTAATAAAGTAGCTGGGGCACCTGAGTTGTTGTAATACGTCTCGACAGTCTTGTTGCAAACCTAATGAGGTTGCTTGATAGCATGGGTGCAAGTGATGTTGATTGTTCGATTGACGCTTACTGATTAACCATTGGCGCTGCTCTGAGGTTAAGTCTGAGAAAACCGCTTGTTGATACCATAAACTCAAAAACTGCCTTAAAGGCAAAGCGATAAGCCTATTGGCCCAACGTTGATCGCTGAGTATTCTTTGTTGCTTATCGACTTCATTTTGTAAACCAGGATGCGCAGACTCTAGCACTAAACTCAGTAATGCTTGTGGCTGATGTTTGGCGATGTGCAAAGCAATACGTCCACCTAGCGAATATCCGACTAAATGAAACTTTTGATAACCTAATAGAGTCACCGCGTCAAAAATATGTTCAGCCGCCGCTAATAATCCTGGGGTTGGTAAACGATATTGATTGCCGCCATGGCCAGGTAAATCGATACAAATGCAATGGTAATACTGGCTCATCTTGGCCATCAAAGGTTGCCAATCCTCTTTTGCCCCCATAAAGCCATGTAGAAATACCATGGCAGCTAACTTAGGGTCACCGTATCGATTGATCCATGTCATTAATGTTGTTTAACCCATTGGCTAATTTGAGCAATTTGATTGCTCGCTTGATCAGAGCTGACATTCACTTCAATCACGCTGGCGCAGTTAAAGTCCATGGCTTCGGTATAGGCTTGTGTAAACGATTCTAAATCATCGGCTTGACGATAAGCTAAGCCAAACATCGCAGCACCGTAACCAAATTCTAATCCATGTGATAAGCGATAAAATTCGTGTCTGAGCTGTTCTGTTGGAACCGGCAATAAATTAAAAATATTGCCGCCGTCATTATTTAAAACCACTAACACATAAGCTGAAGTAATTTGTTTCAATAACGCTAAAGAGTTCAAATCGTGCAAGCATGAAATATCGCCGATGATCATAGTCATAGGTCGTTTTTGATCGATTGCAATCCCTGCGCTGGTGGCGATAAGTCCGTCAATACCTGAGGCTCCGCGATTGGTATATACCTTAGGTAACGCAGGACCTATTGGGGCATACATATCATATAAGCGGATCGGTAGGCTGTTACCTATAAATAAAATATTATCGGTAGTTTGTTGTTGAGCAATCCAGCGGATCACTTGCGCCTCACCAAATTGAGTTTGGTCAATCTGTTGAATAAACAATGCTGCTAAGGCTTCATTATGGCTAATAAGTGCCAGTGCCCAGTTGGCGCTTGATGAGCGTGGCCAGGCTAACGCGCAAAATGCACTGACACTGGTTTGCCAAATCTGTTTACTTTGATGGCTTGGATCTAATCGGCTTGAACGAGGTAATACTTGCCAATGACTGTGCCAAGATTGATTGGCTAAGTAGCTGATTAAACGCTTAGAAATAAAGCGACCGCCAAATACCAAGACACGATCTGCTTGTTCCAATAGCTTGTTAGTTTTAGGGCATAGCAACAGTTGATCGACATTACCAATCACCCCAGAATGTTGTCTGAGCTGAGATTGCGCATCGGTCACTATTGGCCAGGCAAGTTTTTGGGCTATTTCAATAATTTGTTGCGGATTGTCTTCGGGTGACAAGGTACCCACCACGATAACGCCCTTACCATGAGCAAAGCGTTTCAATCCATCTTCGCTTGGCAGTTGTGCGCCCATTGTTAGATGATAATAGCTATATGGGTGTTGATGGCTTAACCACTGACAAAGGGGCTGTAAATATTGTTGAATTACAACCGACGCATTTTTAGCTTGTTTGGCTAGGGGGCTAAGTTCATTAGGGTAAAACGGTTCGCGGTACATGCAATTAATGTGTACCGGCTGGCTTGTTTGGCTAACCGCATGATCTATCGTGGTTAACAATGCACTAGCTGGTAAAGCCAAATCCGGTGTCGGTAAATTTACTTCGGCAGCGTAATGGGCAAAAATACCTGGCTGAATAATGGCTTGATTGGCGCCACAATCAATTAATTCTGGCGGACGATCGCCTGATAATACAATTAACGGCACATGGGTTAACCAAGCTTCTATTATTGCAGGATATAAATTGGCAACGGCGGTGCCTGAGGTGGTAATAATCGCCACGGGGGCGCAACTCGCTTTGGCTAATCCTAGCGCCATAAAGCCTAACCCGCGCTCGTCAAAATGAATATGGCGACTAATGGCGGTTTGTGATGCTGCGGCTAATGTTAAAGGCGTTGACCGTGAACCTGGCGCCATACATACGTGCTTAACCCCTAAACGGCTAAGTTCTTCAAGAATGAGTTGGCCCCACAAAAGGTTTACATCGGCACTAGCCTGAGCGTGCATATTAATCAATACCTGCAAAAAAGAGTCTGTTTTAAGTGTAACCGTTCGCCATAACGATATCTAAGATTTAGTGTGCATTTTTAACATGTGACTGAAAAAGAGCTGTGAAAATTTAGACTAAAAAACCACAAGTAAATTTTTTGTTGTGCTAATGTTGTATATGTGATTTATATCAAGATAGATAGTTAAACAATGTCAAACAGTTAACAAGAAATGAAACACAAACAGGATAGTTTGACGCTGGTAATGGGCTGAGTCTTGAGTTGCTTAGTGGATTGATAACGCGATTGATAACGCAATTTGAATCACAACCAACTTTTGGTTAGGTCTTGGTTATAAAAAGTATAAACACAATAATAAAACCTACCATAATGAGTGGGTTAATTTGCTGACCAATTAATTGAGCTCATCCCTTATAAAAAGAGGATGTGAGTGAATCATCAGGAGAACATAGTATGCAGACTGCGGCGTTATTAAAAAGGGTTGATGAACTTCCTCGTTTACCTAAAGCGATCAGTGAATTACTCGAAGCGGTTAATAATGAAAATAGTTCAGTAAAAAGTATTTCATCAAAAGTAGCTCAAGACACTCTAATCAGTGCACGGGTACTGCGTTTGGCTAACTCTGCACATTTTGGCCGCAGCAGAGAAGTGGGTTCAATTGATGAAGCAGTGATACGCCTAGGAATGCAAACGCTGCGTACTCTGGTTATTGCCTCTGCTGTTGTTGGTGCAATTCCTAAGGTAGGCGGTATTGATTTAGCTGATTTTTGGGGGCAAACCTTTGAGGTAGCACTCTACAGTCAGGAATTAGCCAAACGTTGTAATGTTCCGGCTGATGAAGCATTTACCTGTGGTATTTTGCACCGCATTGGTGAGTTATTGGTTGCAACCATTGAACCTAGCTTAGCGGCGCAAATTCGTGCCGCGGTTGAGCAAGGTGGCGATGCGCAAGAGCTTGAAACCAAATTGTTAGGTTTTGATTCTCCTTCAGTGGGCGCACTATTGGCTAAAAACTGGAGGTTTACGCCTACTTTAGTGGCAGGTATAGAGTTTCAACGTAATCCTATTGCGGCCAAACCTGCGTCAAAACTAGCGATTTTAATGTATTTGTCGCAACATATTTATATGCATTGGGATGATGACCGCGATGAAGAGATTTTTACCGCATGGCTTGCTGCATTGGTTAATACAGCCGGTATTATTAAAATGGATATGTCAGGTTTAGCCGAAAAGTTAGAAGAGTTACGCGGTAAAGGCTTAGAGATTGGTAAGCAGTTAGTGTAAATTAATTTTTAACATTATATTTTGTAATAACAGAGCCAACAACTTTTATCTAGGTTGTTGGTTTTTTTATATATAAAAAATATAAATTAACCTTCCCCCCATATCCCTCATGATTGGATTACGATAATGATTTTTTGAGTTTAATCGGCATTAAGGTTATTTATCCATTCACTCATCACCACGTGGGTTTTAATTTTAATAATGTCAGTTTGGGCATCAATAAACTCACGAATTTCATGTAAGCGTTTCATTGAGTCAGCATGAACATACACCAATAAATCCATGTCACCGGTAATGCCCTGGCAGGTAATGACTTCTGGGATACTGTGAAACACGTGTACCACATCGGCACATCGTGGGCATTTGTGCTGAATTTCAAAGTAAGCCGACACGCCTTGTTTTTGTGACTCGCTCAATAACACCTGATAACCGCGGATGACCCCCGTATTTTCAAGCTTTTTAATTCTTTCGGTTACCGCACTTCGAGACAAATTGACTCTATCAGCTATCGTCGAAATAGTTTGACGAGCATCTTGGCGTAACTCATTTATAATGGCTTTATCAAATTTATCCACAAGGGCTCCGTCATTTTGTTGGTATTTTTGTTTTTTACCGTCACTTTGTAGGTTTTAACGAGCAGTTCGCGGTATATCGGCGACAGAATGAAAACCCATGTGACACTATAATAACCTAAAATTAGCCCAGTAGAAGAACAAATGAATCAAATCACAGGAACCATAGGACGTTGGCAAGGCGCAGGCTTAATGGCCACCACTTTGTTGGGTACAGGTGTGTTTATATTACCGCAAATGACCATAGCCGTGGCCGACTCAGGGGCATTATTGGGTTGGTTGATATTAACCTTAGCCATTATTCCAGTGGCATTAGTGTTTGGATTACTGGCGAGCCGTTTCCCCCATGCAGCTGGGCCAGCTTATTTTGTTGAAAAAGCCTTTGGTCGCACTGCCGGCAGAACGATTGGACTTATATTTTTATTAGTAATCCCCATTGGCGCACCTGCGGCAATTTTAATGACTTTTCAATTTATGAACGCATTAGTGCCGCTGCAAAACGGCTGGCAATTAGTCGCTGAACTATTTGTGGTGTTGATGTTGTTAGGCTTAAATATTCGCGGTATTCAGGTGTCAGCCAAGTTACAGTTTGGATTAACGCTAGCGATTGTGGCTGTAGTGGCCATATTATTTGGCGCAAGTGGTTTGAACTCGGAGCAGCTTGAGTCTTTTAATCAAACAAGTCATCCACAGGTGAGCACTGTAATGTTGGCTATGGGTATAGGTTTTTGGAGCTTTCTAGGCATCGAAGCCATGACCCATCTTGCAAGTGATTTTCGTCGCCCAGATAAAGACATGTTGCCTGCTATTTTAATGGGTACAGTGTTAGTTGGCGTTATCTACTTAGCCTGTACATTCTTATTGTTGATGGTACCGTCAGATAAAAGCGGTGTGGCAATGATAAGTGCGTTTGATTACCTGCTTAATGACAGCTTTTTACAGGGGTATGGCGCTCAAATAATTGGTATTTTAGGCATAGCCAGTGGCTTGGCAACGGTGAATGTTTATGCTGGAAGTGCGGCACGATTACTGTGGAGCTTTAGTAAAGAAGGTATTTTACCTAAATACTTTGTGGTGTTAAATCGCCATGGCGTGCCGTTTAGAGCCTTGTTCGCCATTTTGGCTACTATGGCATTAGTGATTGTGCTGACCTTTTACTCTAATCAGGATTTAGAAAAACTGATTGCATGGAGCAACGGGGTATTTGTGATTATCTACTTATTGGCGATGCTGTCAGCGGTTAAACTACTAAGTAAGCGTTATTTGCCTTTAGTGATCGCTAGTTGCATATTTTGTATCGGCATTGGTATCGCCCTTGCAGACAACATGCTGTATGCGGTTTTATTGGTCGCTGTGATCGCCCCATTCATGTGGTGGCAAAAAACACACTTACAAAGTAAGTCTGTGCCAACTCCGGCGCACTTGCCGGAATAAGCAAAACTAGCTTTGGGGTATAGCGATATTACGCATTTGGATCAGTTCGCTGTGCTTGAGGTGGAGTAAATCAGCACAGCGGCGAATAATTTGGTCTTCATATTGTGATAGTTCACCATCGGCATAAGCTAACTGCCACATTGCCAATAGTAATTGCTGCTTCTCAGCAAGGCTGAATGCTTGATTCACTTCAGCGGTAAACTCAAATAAAGAGGTCGCATTGCCTCTTATTAAGGTCGCTTCTTCAATGAGATCTTTTGTTTGCTCGGCGCTGATATTCAATGTGCTAGCCAGCATACTGGGTAACAGTGCGGCTTCAGTATCATCCAAGGTTTCATCAGCATATACCACTTCGAGTAACAGTGTGGCCGCGGCTAAATTCAATTGGCGGGTTTTGTCTTCTGGGCTATCTGCTTGCATAAATTGTTTGAGTTTAGCAATCATCGTTGTTCCTCTTAATTGCGCTTATTCTAATTAGGATTGGTATAAACGCATTCTAACTAATATACATCCTAACAAAGACAACAATGCCGAGCACAGTGCTCGGCATTAATTTCTGTTCATATTTGTAAATGAACTAATCACTTAGCTGGCAAGGTTTGGCTAAGGTTTATAATAGCGAACCTAAGCCTTTCATCAGTAAGTCTACAGTGCCTTCACCTGATTGTTGCGCTAAATATTGCTTAGCAATGTCGACCATAGGCGCAATATATTCTTTTGAAATACCCAATTTTTCAAAAGAGTCATAAACAACAGCGGCTCCTTGAAATGACGAACCTAGGTTACCTGCCTTTGACAATAACCCTGACACACCTGAACTACCACCCATTGCAGGTGCAGCACCTAATAATGAGTCTATGCCAGGAATGCTGTTACTTAGGGTGCTAAAATCGTTATCACCTAGATTTGATTGGGCTAAATTAAGTATAGAGCCTAAGCCACCAGCGGCTTGTTGCTCAGTTAAACCCAGTTGAGACATAACATTACCGACTAAGGCGTTATCAGCTAGTCCTGTCACTGCCGCGGCTTGGGTTACCACGGGGGCGACTTCCTTTTTGGTGACATTGTCTAACCAACCAGCATTTACGGGAGCAGATAGTAATACGGCTGATAATACTGAACAGGCAATAATAGAAGGGTTCATAAAGTTCATCCTTTAGTAAATATGGTGCTGATAATAGGGTTATGTTAACTTTTTTTAGATCTTTACGACATATGAAGATTTTGTTTTGTGCAAAATCGATCATTTTTGGGTATCCTTAGCGCCATATTCATCTTAAGCCGATTTTTGGGATCTCATTTATGTCACTTTCAGCGATTTTGACTGAAGCCTATAATTTTTTTCGTAACCATATTAGTCAACTTGCCGCAATAACCTTCCCGTTATTACTGGTACAAGTGATGATCCAGCTTTGGCTGGGTAATGAGATGTTGATGCAAGCCCAGGCTGAAACGCCAGAGTTTGGTGGTATTCATGCCGCAGCCATGATGGTATTACTGTTACTGTTTTCTATATTGATTGCAGCAATCACAGTATACCTAGAGGTACGCTCCCGTGGTCATGATGTCTCATCTGCTATGGTATTTAAGCAAAGCATTCAATTTGTGCCGCCTTTATTACTTGCGGGTGTGTTCTCTGGTTTAGCTATTTTAACCCTGGTGATGCTATTTGCTGCCTTTGGTCCATTTGGCATAGTGGGCTTTGGGATTAGCTTTTATTTATTTTCTCGCTTAGCTTATGTGAACTTTATGGTGATTGTTGAACGTTTAACGCCATTAGAAGCCATTAAGGCTAGCTTTATATTTACTGGGCCAATTACGCTTAAAACCATTGCAATATTAATGTTGTATATTCCTCTTATATTAATCAGTGGTACGCTTTCACAAATGGCTGCACAAGTTGGTTTTCCACTGCAATTAATTACCGACACTGTGTTCGCTTTTTTGGGGTTATTTATTAACGTGGCATTGTTCCGTCTATATATGGTTAATCGTAAAATTAACACCTCAGGTGATGACACACCAACAGATGATGATAAGCATACAGAAGTGTAATGTATTAAGCCTAATTGACTGAGCTTATAGGAGCGACTATTGATAACTGATACTGAGTTAGTTAGCCGATTCTCCATTGAACTGGGTCAAGACTATGCCAGCGCAAAGAGTTATGTCCGCGACATTCCCACTCAAGCGCTGGTTTATATTCGCAGCTTTACTCACAAGCTTGCAGGTATCATCGCTAAACAGCATCAGCTTGAATTTTCTGGGCCCAATTTATACGACCGCATTGAGCAATTAAACCAAGGTCGTCTTATCGACGTTACAGCTATTCGTACCATGCATAAATTGCGTGCCGACGGTAATCGTGGCGCTCATCCAGAAAAAATATCATCTTACCCAACATCAATTAGTGTCCTTGGCTGAAAAGTCGATTAAACACATTGTGGGTTTGGTCGCGCAGCTTTATCCATCACTACAGCATTCGTCCGTTCCTGCGTATCAATTTGTGCCATTTGATTCAGTGGTGGGCAGAGATTTATGCTATCGCGCTATGATGCACAATGATCATCATGCTCAGTATTTAGTGGCTATGTCGCTAAAAGCGCAAGCGCTAATGGCTCAAGATCAAACCAGTACTCAAGCCGTTGCTCCCGATGAAACACACAAGTTACAGATGAATCAAGGTGAAGTGCCACGGCTTTTTGCCCAGGCGGCTTATTGGTTTGCCCTTGCAGCACCTTTTGAACATGCGGCGTTATATGAGCATGGCGTTAGCTTGCTGCATGGTTATGCTGATACGGCAAAAAAAGGCGATTCAGTCCCCAAAGGCCAGTATAAAAAAGAGGGTGAGTTACTGATAGCTCAAGCTGCTAAGCATGGCATTGTAGAGGCCCAGGCATTATTGGGTTACTTCTATCTGGTGGGCAGTGAAGCGTTTAGTGCTGATGTTGAACAAGCTAAATTATTGCTAACCCAAGCGGCTGAAGCTGATAATGTTGAAGCTATGTCTAACCTTGGGGTGCTGTTTTATGAATCTGGTGAATATCACGATGCCTATATGTGGATGAGCAAAGCTGCTGAGTCTGGCTATCCTCAGGCGCAGTATCATTTAGCTTTGCTGTTAGTTGAGGGCTTGTCGTTAAGTGTTGCCGATAATACCGATGTGCAGCTTGAAAAAAGTCAAATATGGATGCAAGAAGCCGCCAGCCAAGGCCAGCTAGATGCCATGTTGCATTGTGCAACGACTATTCTTCACCATGAACACGCCACTAAAGCTGAACTTGAACAAGCCGAATGCTATCTACACGATGTGATTAAGTATGGCCATAATGTGACCGCAATGATTGAGCTCAGTGTTGCTTTAGCAGACGGTATGTTAGGTCGAATAGATGTGGTGCAATCGGCTTACTTGTTACAACAGGCTAAATTGCATGGTAATGATATTCAGCGACAAGTGGTCGCCCCTTTGCGGCAGTCATTACTGATGCAAATTGACAGTGTTATTGGAAATTACAAGGTTACAGCGCTTCAGCCTAGCGAAGATGAGCTAGCTGCTTTGCAGCAAGCAAAATACATGCTTAGATAGCAATCTGTTAGAGCAAAGCCTGCAATTGCTACCCAACCTTTACGATTGAATGTTATGTTAGATTTAACACTTAAGTTGGCTCATCTTTTCTTGCTGTTAAATTCCGGTCACAATTAATTTTTAGGCTTTTGGGTAAAATGGCGCGTAATGGAAGGCTACGCCATATAGCTTCCACTCCCACTACTACTTTCCAACTTCACACCTTAAATCTAGCTGGTAATTCCTAAGCTTTGCTCAATACTATCGACACTATTATTCACTTGTGATGCAATGGTTTCACTTTGTTCAAATGCATGCTTGGCACGTTGCATTAAGTTGTTCATGGCGATAACAAACGCGTCAAGATGATGCACTTGCTGTTTGGCAAATTCACTGCCTTGGTTAGCACTATTGAGCATAAAATTGGCTTGTTGTTGAACTTGCTGTGCAACGGTAAGTAAGCTTTGCGCGCGTGTTTTTTGCTGTACTGATGCTGAGCTTATATCACTGACACTGTTGCTGAGTGCAGTATTTGACTGGGTTAGTTGGGTTAGAATAGTCATTATTTCTTTTAACGATACTTGGGTTCGTTGTGACAGGCTACGCACCTCATCAGCAACGACCGCAAACCCTCGTCCTTGTTCGCCGGCTCTTGCTGCTTCAATAGCGGCATTTAATGCCAGTAAGTTGGTTTGCTCTGCAATGTTACCAATCACATCAACAATTTTAGCGGCATCACTAACAGAGGTGCTTAGTTGTGATAACGAATGATTACATTGAGTGACTGTGTGTAATGTATGGTTGGTGGCGGTAAGGACTTCTTGGGCTTCTAGCTGACTGGCCTGCATGTCGCTCATGGTTTGTTGGGCATTGGTCGTTAATGCGCTAGAGGACTGGTTGACTTGATTGGCCAGTTCAATTAACTCCGCGGTTTGACCTTGCGCTTGTTGTACTACGCTTTGGGTTTGTTGGGTGCTATTTGATAACGACCCAATTTTGGCCACTAAATCACTTAATGATTGCGACACCTTAGCCATATTGTGTTTTTGTCTATTATCTTCTTGCTCAAAACGTTGCAATAATTGGTTAAAGTGTGCGGCAATTTGCCCTGTTTCACACTGGCTATTCACTGCAAGCGGCTCCTTTGGTTCGATTCAGTTAATAATGAAAACGCGCGGTTTAACTGTTTCAATGGCGCGACAACTCGGCGTTGTTGCAAGATGAAATAACCGATTGAAAAGAGCGCTAGCAAGGTTACCATACTATAAAGCAGCCATTGCAAATTGACTTTTAGTTGCTGGTCAGTTGCCTCCTGAGTGTTTGCCAATGCGATAAGCTGATGCTCGACTTGGTTGGTGGCTTTGATTAATGCGGCTTGTACTTGCTTATTTTCTGTCAACATTTGTTCGGTATTTGTCACCTCTTTACCGTAGCGTTGTGTCAGGCTGAGTAATTCAGCCCGTAGGGGTTCACCGGTTTCAATTTGAGTCGGTTCGTCATCACCTAGTGCAAACTCATCCACTTCTTCGGTTTGATAAATGCCCAATAAAGGCAGTTTATCGAGTTTATCGCGCCACAGATTCAGCGCATTAATAGAAAAATCCAGACCGTTTGCGGCTCCAGTATCTTTGCCTATCAATATCGCCTGGGTTTGCTGAGATAATGTATACACTAAGCTAGGTAATTCAACGCTAAGGGCCAGATATTGCTGTGCGATATTGAGGTCGTGATTACCTGAGGATGCAGATTGAGCGTAACGGCTTAAGCTGCGGCTGTAATTGAGCATTTCTGATTCAGAAAATGCGAGTAATTGTCTTGGGTTGCCAGCTAGTTTGCCCGCTGCGCGATATTTAGTGTCTAAATCGGCAATGAATTGGCCCATAAGGGTGGTTAAAGAGGCACTGTTTAGGTAAGGATGAACTTGGTGTAGCTGAGTAATGCTGTCATTAATGTTGGTGATGTCATTACGTGCTTCTTCAAGGTAATTCGTTTGGCCTGTTTGTAAGTATTTATCGATATTACGACTGATGCCATACTGGAAACTATGTTGTATTTTTTGCAAGTCTTGATTCAGCTTTTCACTGATTTGTCGTTGTTGATTGCTCCACAATACGGTTGTGGCTAACAATGCAGCCAACAGTAGCAATAGCGCAGATGCGCCTAAAGATAGGGTTGATATTTTCAAGGTGCTAATACTCATTAATGGCATAAATAAAAGCAGCATATGGCATTAATATTACAGTTCTGTGTTCACTGTAAATATAGTCTTGATTGAGAATTGAGAATTGAGAATTGAGGTCATTAGATCCCCCGATGTCACTTAAAGAGTGTTGTGACCTCGGAGGAGGATGATTAAACCCTCATTTGATTCATATTAGATTAGTCCGCTTGATGCTCAAACGTACGTCCACCTTGGTTTGGCTTGCTTTGATGTTTTCCTGTACGGCTAAACATATCAGCATAAGGTGCGGCGGGTTCGCGTTGAATATCCGCATCGCTTTGGTAGGTGTGACCTTGCTGACGCTGAGACTGTTCAAAAGCACGCTTCATTTTTGGGATAATGACTTTACGACCAAATAGCTGAAAAGTAATAAAACTTAGCAATAAAAATAACAAGATAAATGGCAGTATTACCATAGCAACTAATGCCAGACCGACGAAAGCCACTAATGCCAAAAATGGGTTCATCGCGTTGAAACTGTGTTTCAAATTGGCCGCGCGAAATGATTGATTAAATTGCATAGTGGCTCCTGAATATGATTAGTCCATATGAACAATAATGATGACTGAACGGCTAGTGTGCCGCTTTTTGACATAATATGTCACGTTAAAGTGAGTTAATGTTCTCAACTTAACGTGACATCGTTTCTGACTGGGAATGTTTATTATGACTGGTCTTTGTTTATTCAGTTTTTGTTTATTCAGTATGTGCGGATGCTTTGAGATCGTGGGGAATGCTGTTAAAAATCATTTGCCTCACCCATTCATGGCCAGGATCTTGATTGTTGCGTTCATGCCAAAGTAAAACATAGGCCATTGGCATAAACTCAAATGGTAGGGGGATTTGCACTAATGGGTACAGGTTTTGTGCATGGTGCGCAAAACTCGATGGTAAAGTGAAAATCAAGTCGGTATGGGCACAAATACTGGCCGCACCATAAAAGTCGGGCACAGTTGTGGATATGCGGCGATGATGATGACTATTTGCCAGAAAGTAATCTAATGCCCACCAGTCGTTGCCCTCACAGCGAACTTGTACATGACCCATGGCAAGGTAAGCTGCTTGATGCCAGCTACCTTGTTGTAGTACTGATAAGATCGGGTGGTCTTTACGGACTAAACACACTTGATTATCACTAAATAAGGTTTGGTATTGCAAGCCATCCGCAAGGTCATCCACTTTAAACTGTGAGTGTGGGTGTATATCACGGCCCGCAATGCCAAAATCTATTTGGCCGTGTTGCAAGTCGTAAATTGACTTTTCTGTCCAACCATAAGTGTCTAGCTTAAGTTGTGGAGCTTGTTGCAGTAGTGAACCAATAAAGTAAGGAATTAATGTTTCATACGCACTTTCAACCATAGAAAAAGCAAAATGACGCTGGCTAGTAGCAGGCTCGAAACTAGGCGGTAAGGTTAACTGATACAAATTTTGTAACGCTTGTGGTAACACTTTACCTAATGCTAGCGCGTGTGCAGTAGGTTTCAAACCGTGGGCGGTGCGCTGAAATAACGGGTCGTCTAAGGTGTCACGCAATCGGTTTAAGCTTTTACTTAAAGCTGACTGACTTAGATGTAATCGATTAGCGGCACGAGTCACACTTTGCTCTTCTAGTAATACTTGTAAGGTTACCAGTAGGTTTAAGTCAATACGGGCAAGGTTGTCTAAATTCACAGCAGTTATTCCTTAATGGAAATTCATTAAGGATTTTATATCATTTCTTGTAATACCACTAATGCGTTAAAATGAAAAAACTAGCCTCAATACGGGATATTGATTGAGGCAACATACCTAGCGCCTGCCGTTAATCTATAAACCGAGTGAGAAATTTGATGCATCGTAATCTATTACCGTTATTAATATTGATGGTGCTGCTAAGCCCATTAGCGATTGATATTTATTTACCTTCTATGCCAACCATGGCATTAGAGTACGGCGTGTCAGACAGCCAAGTACAATCAACCTTGGTATTGTTTTTGTTTGCTATGGGGATAGGGCAAATTCTGATCGGCCCACTCGCTGACCGTTTTGGGCGCAGGCCTATCGCTATTTTTGGTATTGTATTTTATGGTGTAAGCAGCCTGCTGGGGGCTTATGCTGTTGAATTTGAACTATTGCAACTTGCTAGGGTGTTTCAAGGGTTAGCCGCGTGTTCGACCTCAATTGTGGTATTTAGTGCAGTGCGAGATTGCTACAGTAATAAAGAAAGCGTGTCGATTTATAGCTATCTCAATGGTGCTATTTGTGTCGTACCCGCACTTGCACCAACCTTAGGTGGACTATTAGCATTACAATTTGGTTGGCGTTCAACCTTCATCTTTATGGCGCTGTACGCCATTATCGTATTATTTATTGTTGGCTTTAAATTTCCCGAGACTCGACCGTTAAATACAGATTCCTCAGGTAAACTATATCGCTGGGGACGCTATAAGCCTGTATTAAGCGATGGTCATTTTATGTTTTATGCATCAGCTTGTATGGTCGCAATGGCATCAATTCTTTGTTATGTGTCTTATGCGCCTGTTTGGTTAATTGGACGTTTAGGCATTTCAGAGCTGACTTTTAGTGCTTTATTTGCACTGAATGCCGTGGTAAACGTTGCCGCTTGTTTTGCTGCACCAGTATTAATTAAACGTATTGGTAATCGTGCGGGCGTTGTTGTAGCGCTTAACTTGATGGTTGTCGCCGCTGTGGTTGAGGTGGTCGTTCAGTTGATTGGGCCGCAAACAGGTTTAGCGGCCAGGTTAGGGTTTATGCTACCTATGATGATATTGTGTGCAGGCTTTGCCATTTTACTCGGCCCTGCTACAGGTATGGCGTTGGCAGGCTTTGGCGAGCGAGCAGGCACTGCAACGGCCATGTTAGGCTGTATTCAAATGAGCGGCGCGGCGATCTTAACTGCACTTATCCAGCTAACTGATATTCCAGCGCCCTATGCAATAGCGCTATTAATGGGTGGATTGTGTAGTTTATTATTACTGATGATGGGCATGAAACGCTTTAGCCATTGGCATCAAGAGCAGCACGCTTAATCTAATAGTCATGTGTACTGATTGTCTATAAAACCATAAAAAGCCCATCACTAGTTAAAGTAATGGGCTTTTTAAGTCTGGGTCGTTAGTTCTTTTTTAATACAATAAAGTATAGTGAAAATATGACGTGATATGGTTTTCTGTATTCAAGAAACAGGTTTGATGTAAGATGAAAAGAGCTTATTGTGCCGTTTGCGATTATCCGCTGATAGCTTGTGTGTGCCATGCGATTAGTCCATTACAAGTGCGCACAAATGTCATTGTGATGCAGCATCCTAGTGAAGTAAATCATGCTAAGAATACTGTTCGGTTAATGCGCTTAGTCATACCAAATATGCGGGTGTTTGTAGGCGAAACCACGGAAGATTTTATTGAGTTACAAGCTTACTTAGCCCAAGCGACCAAGCCGATATATGTGGTGTACCCAAGTGACAATAGCCAAACGGTGATGCAAGCCAAGGCGGCCAGTGATGCTATCATTATTTTGTTAGATGGTACTTGGCGAAAAGCCTATAAAATACTGCAATCTAATCCCTGGTTACTGGGTTACCCAGCGCTGCATTTAGATGTTGTATATGCCTCGAATTACATTATTCGTAAAGCTAAGCGCCCAGACAGTTTATCGACTCTAGAAGCTACGGCTTTGTTATTGTCATCACTTGATGACGCTCTAGATACCACGCCTTTATTTGCAGCCTTTGATGCTATGGTGCAACATAGGTTAAGTGCTATGCCAATAAACATCAAAGCTCGTTATCAATTAAATGACAAGGACGTAAAATGAAATATTTATTATTAGGATGTTGTTTAGCATTAGCTTCAAGCGCTTTTGCGACGGGGACTATTACGCCAATAGATCCGGAAAAACCGCGCAAGAAGCTGTCACTAGAAAAGCAGGCCGAACAAGGCAGAATTGATTCTAAAAAGTTAGAACAATCACAATTAGACAAGGCACGCGCAGCATCCCAGGCCACGGTAGATCGTGAGCAGGATGTGTTAACGCGCCAAGAGTCTAGTGAGTGGCAAAACGAGCAACGTGAAAAGGCTAAAACCCAGTTTGATGACCGTGCAGAGCGAGAGAATAAATATTTAAAACAGGCACAAGAAGCGGCCGCGAAAGAAAAACAAATTAGTGAACAAAAGTAGATAAGTGTTTAGTCGATAGAGTATCTGTCCATGTCAGTAGATTTATCTATGAATGCCCCTGTCGCAGGTGCAAACGATCCCAGTGCGGTTGATTCAAGTGCCGTCGACTTAAATGCAGTCGATACTAGCGGGATTGCAGCCCCCAAACGCTGCCCGTTGTGTCACCACACTGATGTGGTGTTTTTTCATCAAGATAAAGACCGTAGCTACTTTCAATGCCAGCAATGCGAGTTAGTCACTGTACCAGTATCGTTTTATTTAGATGAAGCGGCAGAAAAAGCCCACTATGATTGTCATAACAATGACTTTGCCGATACAGGTTATCAGCATTTTTTATCCCGCGCCTTAACGCCCTTGCTTGCTCGGGTTAAGCCTAATGCCAAGGGGTTAGACTTTGGCTGTGGCGAAGGTGCTGTGTTAAGTCAAATGGCGGCGCAGCAGGGTGTTAAAGTAAGTAATTACGATCTATTTTATTTTCCCAACCATGATCTACTACAACAGCAATATGACTTTGTTACCATGACCGAAGTGCTGGAACATATTGCCAATCCTCAAGCAATATTCCAACAACTGCAAGGCTTGTTAAACCCTTCGGGCAAGCTGGCTATTATGACTAAGCGAGTAAAGGGGATTGCAGGTTTTATAGACTGGCATTATAAGTTCGATCCTACTCATATTAATTTTTATAGTCTGTCGACCTTTGAATGGATTGCTAAACAATATCAATGGCAACTCGAAGTGATTGATAATGACGTGGTAATGTTCCACTTGCCAGAATCCGCTGACACTAACTAATTCGTTTAGGGTGTGACTCATTACTGCAAACAAATAGATACAATTGTTCTGAGTTGGTGACCCTCAAAAAATTTAACAATTTAGTGAAATAAAGGTAAGTTGATTGTCCAATTATAATAATTAAACGGATTAATCATGCGCCTTACTTCAATTGCTAAGTTCATAACCACTATGACGGTAAGTTTAACCACTGGGTTATTGGCAGTACCTGCTTTTGCTGACCAACCCAATGCAGCGCAGCTTGCTGCAGATGTCGAAGCAAAAGTGATTGAGTGGCGCCGCGACTTACATCAACATCCTGAATTATCTAATCGTGAATTTCGTACCAGTAAAGTGATTGAAAAACATTTAAAGTCTTTAGGGCTAGAGGTGCAAACGGGTATTGCCCATACGGGTGTAGTGGCCATTTTAAAAGGGGGTAAGCCAGGGCCGTTAATTGGTTTACGTGCAGATATGGATGCGCTACCGGTTACTGAAGTGGTTGATTTGCCTTTTGCATCTAAAGTGACAGATACGTATCGAGATCAAAAGGTTGGTGTAATGCATGCCTGTGGTCATGATACCCATGTGGCTATGTTAATGGGTGTCGCCGAAAGTTTAGTGAAAGTAAAAGACAGCCTAGCGGGAGATGTAATGTTTATCTTTCAGCCCGCGGAAGAAGGTGCACCTGAGGGGGAAGAGGGCGGAGCTGAGCTGATGTTAAAGCAAGGCTTATTTGCTAAACGTAAACCTGAGCAAGTATTCGGTATGCACGTGACCTCAAGTTTACCTACGGGAGTGATTGGATTACGTTCAGGGCCAGCCATGGCCAGCGAAGATTCATTTACCATTAATGTCACCGGCAAACAAACCCACGGCTCACGCCCTTGGGGCGGCGTCGACCCTATTGTGGCATCAGCACAAATTATCACTAGCGTACAAACCATTATTAGTCGCCAGGTCGATATTACCAAAGCACCCGCAGTAGTCAGTTTTGGGGTGATAAATGGCGGGATCCGCTCTAATATTATTCCGGATAAAGTTGAGTTAATTGGTACAATTCGTACCTTTGATCAAGACATGCGAGCCGCCATTAAGGTTAAGTTAGCTGATATTGCCTCCAATGCCGCTAAAACAGTCGGCGCAAGTGCAGAAACCATTATTGATGCCGGTTACCCAGTCACGGTTAATAACCCTGAATTAGTCAGCAAAATGCGTCCAGTAATAGCATCAGTTGTCGGCGAGAAAATGCTGATTGAGCCCGGTTTAATGACTGGCGCAGAAGACTTTTCTTATTACGCATTAGAAACCCCTGGGCTATTTTTCTTCTTAGGCGTTACTCCTAAAGATCAAGATCTAAGCCAAGTCGCCAGTAACCATTCGCCTGCATTTTATGTAGACGAAAGCGCGTTAAAAGTCGGTGTACACACCATGACACAAATAGCGTTAACGGCTTTGGGCGCGGCACAGTAAACCTTTATCAACATTGTTAGTTAACACAGCTCAAGGGAGCAAAATATGAAACGGACGTTAACCGCGTTTATATTATTGGCAGGCATGCTGGGCACATCAAGTGCTGATGCGACTACCGCCAAAGATATTGACAGTTTTACCTTAGACAACGGTATGAAAATTATGGTGTTAGAGGATAGCTCAATCCCTAACGCCAATATGTACTTATTTTGGAAAGTTGGCTCACGCAATGAGGTGCCAGGCATTACCGGTATTTCACACTTTTTTGAACACATGATGTTTAATGGTTCCAAAAAGTTTGGCCCGAAAATGTTTGACCGCACTATGGAAGCTGCTGGTGGCGCAAATAATGCCTACACCACCGAAGACATGACAGTGTATACCGACTGGTTTCCTGCTAATGCCATTGAAACCATGTTTGACTTAGAAGCCGACCGTATCGCGAATTTAGATATCAACCCTGAAATGGTTGAGAGTGAGCGTGGCGTGGTACAGTCAGAGCGCACCACAGGGCTTGAAAACTCTAACTGGCGCACCATACAAGAAGCGTTAAAAGGCGTGGCATTTTCAGCCCATCCCTATAGCTGGTCAGTTATTGGTTATGAGTCAGACATTGCCGCATGGACGCTAGAAGACTTACAGCAATATCATAAAACCTATTACGCGCCAAACAATGCCGTGGTGGTGATTGTAGGTGATGTAAAACTGGCTGAAGTAAAAAGCTTAGCAAATAAATATTTTGCGCCTATTCCTGCCCAACCAGCGCCTAAAGCGGTGCGTACTGTAGAGCCTGTTCAGCAGGGTGAGCGCCAGGTTTTGTGAAGAAAGAATCAGTAAGTACACCCAATGTGATGTTGGCTTACCATATTCCTGCTACCAGCCATGCAGACTATTATGCGCTTGATTTACTCAGTTCAATCTTAAGCCAAGGCAATAGCTCGCGCTTTTACCAAGGCTTGGTAGATAAGCAACTGGCAACATCGGCAGATACGTACATGCCAATGTCGTTTGACCCTAATTTGTTTTATATCTTAGGTGTAGCCAATACTGGCGTTAAGGCCGATACACTTGAACTTGCTATGTTAGAGCAAATTAACTTAGTCGCTACCCAAGGCGTGACCGCTGAAGAGTTAGAAAAGGTTAAAAACATTAAGTTAATCAATTTTTATCGTGACATGGAAACCATTAACGGCAAAGCCAATACGCTAGGAACCTATGAGATGTATTTTGGCAGCTTTGATAAATTATTTGATGCTCCAGAGCGTTATAACACAGTGACACCGGATGATATTAAACGTGTGGCACAAACCTATTTAATTCGCGCTAATCGGACAGTCGGTGTGTTGGCGGCTACAGAGGAGAGCGACAAATGAGACTTATGAAACAAACAATCAAAATGTCGTTATCGGCTCTGGCTATTGCCAGTGCATTGTCGTTAGCGGGCTGTGCTAGCACAGTTAAGCCTGCCGCAATCAATGTGGTTGAAACCGGCAGTTTTAGCTTACCTCAGTACCAAACGGTGAGTTTATCTAACGGCCTTAAAGTGAACTTAATGGTACAAAAAGAAGTGCCATTAATCACAATCAATGCCGTGGTTAGAGGCGGTGCGGTGAATGATACCACCTCAGGTTTAGCCAGTATGACAGCCCAAGGTTTAATGCTAGGTGCCGCAGGGCAATCAAAAGCGGACATTGAGCAAACACTCGATTTTATGGGCGCCAGTTTGAATACCGGTGCGGATCAAGAGGGCAGCTATATTGATGCCAGCTTTATGAGTAAAGATCTTGATAAGGTACTGCCAATTTTTAGCAATGTATTGTTATCTCCGGACTTTGATACTGCAGAGTTTGCTAAATTACAGCAACGTGAAATTGTTGGTTTGTCACAACAAAAAGAAAGCCCGCGCGCTGTCATTGGCCGTTACTTTAATAAGCTAGTTTTTGCTAACCATCCTTATGCTAACCCAAGTTCTGGTAACAGCGAGTCTATTGCTGAATTATCTATTGAGCAGTTGCGAGCGTTCCATCAGGGTTACTATCAACCTAGTAACGTAGCAATCAGTGTAGTGGGTGATTTTGATCCGCAGCAGATGCAAGCCAAGTTAGAGCAAACTTTAGGTCAATGGAAAAATACTGCCGTCGCAGTGCAAGCCGATTTAGCTCAAGCATTACCGACATTAACTAAAAGCAGAGTGTTGCTGGTGGATAAGTCTGATGCAATTGAAACCACGTTTGTGTTTGGTGGCATGGGCATAAGTTACGACAGCCCTGATTACGTAGGTTTAACGGTAGTCAATACCATTCTAGGTGGGCGTTTTACCTCATGGTTAAATGATGAACTTAGGGTCAATGCAGGCTTAACCTACGGCGCGCGCTCTGGGTTTGTGCCTTACTCAAAGGCTGGAGTGTTTCAAATTAGTACCTTTACTAAAGCTGAAACTACCAAAGAAGCCATTGATTTAGCCTTAAAAACCTATGCAAGATTGTGGCAAAAGGGTATCGACCAAGCAACATTAGATTCTGCTAAAGCTTATGTTAAAGGGCAGTTTCCGCCTAAGTTTGAAACCGCAAGTCAGCTAGCGGGCTTAATGTCAGAGATGTATTTATATGGCTTTGATGATGATTTTATTAATCAGTTTCAAGCCAAGGTTGATGGGCTAACCATTGCAGAAACCGAGCGTCTAGTGAAACAGTATTTCCCTCAACAGAACTTACAATATGTGTTGATTGGTAATGCTGAAAAAATTGCCGATATCGCAGCCCAATATGGTGATGTGACCAAAGTGGATATTAAAGACAGCGGTTTTGGCCAGTAACTTGAGCCAGTAATGTGTTAGTCATCTTGGTCACTATGGTATAGCCAAGTTAAAAAGACCCACAATCGAGTGGGTCTTTTGTTTTATAGCATGTATATTTTAGGGAGCGATGAAAGCAAGCTAGGCCCTAATATCAGACGCAAAAAATGACTCAAATATAACAAACAGTGAGCCAGGTATTGGCTCGTTACTACCCACAGAATTAGACAACAGATTGTAATCAAAATGATATTTAATCATGTTAAATCGATAGCTTTGATCCTATTTGGCATTATTACATTGTATTGCCCGTCTGCGATGGCTAACAAAGTCCAGCTTGGGCAGTTTTGCCCGCTAATGAGTGGTCAGTGGCATGGCAGCGCGGCAAATCCAAACGGCCAATCAAAACAAGTAACAACCTCTGTGTTGTGTTCTGCCGATAGCAATAATATGTATATTAGTGTTAGCCAAGGGGCGAGGTTCAGTAATAGTGAAACCTGGTGGTTCCGCGCGCGTGGTAGTGATATAGAGCTTATTTATTCTGACGGTATTAACACTGATATTAGCCAGCTATTTGTAACCGTCCGGGCAAGTACATCTTCAGTAGAACTCATGGAACCTTTATCTTAACGACTGACCATTACATCAGGAGTTAACATGGCTAAACGTTCGCGTAAAGATTGGGCTGCTTTGATAAAACAGCAGCCCGCTAGCGGCTTGACTATCACCGCTTTTTGTCGTCAGCATAAGCTCAGTAACAGTACCTTTTATGCCCGTAAAGCTAACAAGGCTAAAATAAAATCGGTTACGCCTTTTGTTAAAGCCACAGTGGCAACGCCAACGTCGGTTATAACCCAAGCTCAACCTGGCGAGCCTCAACAGACTATCTGCTTACAGCATCAAACAGGTTTATGGACTTTTCCCTGCTCGTTACCTGCAAGTTATCTGCTTGAAATAATAAAAGGCCTGCAAGCATGTTGATGTTTCAACAGCTTCCTTGTGTTTATCTGCATCGAGAACCCGTGGATTTTCGTAAATCAATAAATGGCTTGGCCATCATCGTTGAGCAACAATTATCCTTACAGGTCACCGACGGCAGCGTGTTTGTCTTTTGTAATAAAGGCCGTGATAAATTAAAAATCCTCTACTGGGATAGCACCGGTTTTGCGCTTTGGTATAAACGCCTCGAACAGGATAAGTTTAAGTGGCCGACTCAAAGCGAAGATGAGTGTATGAGATTATCTGAGCAGCAGTTTCATTGGCTACTTTCAGGATTTGACGTATTAGGCCATCAGCATGTTAAGGGCTTGAGTTACAGTTAATTGATCGCCATTACGTATGCTGTTTCCCATAATTAGATCACTGTTTCGACCTTATCTAAGGAGCGTTTTGGTATAATCACACCATGAAATTAAGCCCTGATAACCTACCCAACGACGTTGATTTACTTAAGCAATTATTGCTTGAGACGTTGGCGGCTAAAGAGGCTGAAATAGCGGAGTTAAAACAATCCGTGCAACGGTTACTTGAGCAATTTCGCCTCGCACAACAACAGCGCTTCGGTGCCAGCAGTGAAAGCCATGATTATCAAGGTGAGTTGTTTAACGAAGCTGAAGTCACGGTTGATGAGCCCGTTGAATTAACGGCAGATGCTGATGTGTCAGTACCGCCTAAACAACGGGCCAAGCGTAAATTATTGCCCAAAGACCTGCCACGTGAAATTATTATCCATGACATCAGTGATGAAGATAAGCAGTGTGATTGCTGTGGACATCAGCTGGCGTTAATGGGCCAAGATAGCAGCGAGAAACTTAAGTTTATACCGGCACAAATCAGCGTGATTGAGCACGTTAGACTCAAATACAGCTGCAAGCATTGCGAAACCAAAGGAACGCAAGCCAATATCAAACAAGCGCCGGTGCCAGCCAGCCCTATTCCTAAAAGTGTTGCCACCCCAAGTCTATTAAGCCAACTTATTACTAGCAAATACCAATATGCGTTACCACTGTACCGGCAAGAAACCTTGTTCAAGCAACATGGTATCGCCTTAAGTCGGCAAACCATGGCAGATTGGATGATGAAATCGGCGGCTCTGTTTAAACCCCTATACGATTTATTGCACCAACATCTGTTAACGCAAGGTGTGCTCCACGCCGATGAAACCACCCTCAACGTGATTAACGATGAGCGGGTGAAATCCTATATGTGGGTGTATTGCACTGGCGCGGATGGACCAAGTATCGAGCCTCGATATCAAGGTTTGCGCAGCATCGTACTGTACGACTATCAAGACGGTAGCCGCGCGGGCACTTGCGTGAGCCGTTTTCTTGCCACCGAGCAAACGGTATTTAATGGTTATTTACAGGTCGATGGCTACGCGGCTTACCAACAGGCCAATAATAAACTTGTGGGCTGTTGGGCCCATGCACGGCGCAAGTTCAAAGAAGCGCTAGTGGCACAAGGAAAAGCCAAAGCAGGTAAAGTCAGTAAAGCAGATATGGCACTGAGCATGATAGCCAAGCTGTATCGCATTGAAACCCAAATACAATCACTGAGCCTGGAAGATCGACTGTATTTTAGGCGCACGCACTCAGCTGCCCAGTTGATGCAATTTAAGCAATGGCTGGATAAATCAGCGCAGCAAGTGTCAAAGCAAAGCCCTCTAGGCAAAGCCATACATTACAGTCTCAATCAATGGTCAAAGCTCAGACGTTACGTAGAGGACAGCCGACTCAATATAGACAACAATCGTGCTGAACGCGCAGTAAAACCGTTCGTGATAGGGCGTAAAAATTGGCTGTTCAACCACAACCATCGTGGTGCTGAGGCCAGTGCTATTTTATACAGCATCATAGAAACAGCCAAAGCAAATGGGCTAACGCCATTCGATTACATTGAACACTGTTTAGATAAATTATCTCACCCTAACTGCGACCTCAATAGCTTATTGCCCTGGCGCGTTAATCTAGGCAAGGCTTAGTTCGCCGGACGCTCACCAAAAACTTATGAAATTATGGATGAAAGGCTTGTGCCAAAGGTTGCGCCATTTGTCATTCCTGCTTTAATATTTTTGATAAGTGACACTGCTCTTATAGAGATAGCTAACTTTTATTTCCATCCGCTAAAAACTATATTTATCAATAAAATAACGGCATATATTGAAACCAATAATAAAAGTAGGTTATTGTGTGGAGTTAGGGAAACGCAGGCTACTCATGAACGAAGCCATTCAGGGATGAAGATAAGCGAGCAGTACTCACTCTTTTCATAAAAAGCAGAGAGAGCAGCACAAGTAATTGATTCATATTAACCTTCCCCCTGTTTTTCACGCTTTGCAATGAAAACCTTTCCCCAAAAAAATCGACCAGTTAGATTTAATAATTGGTGTCTTAGTTATTTATTAAATCGTTAGATGAAGCGCGTAAATGGGTAAATGAATTTGTTTATTGATACAACAACGAGCATCGCCATAGCAGGATTAAGTTTGTGACACCAAGCCAGAGACATGATGGTCTTGATGTTGGGATACTGGCGAAGCGAAAAGCGTTGTATCAGACAAAAAGAAATGAACATCCAGAGCGATGGTCAAAAGAAGAGCGAAACTGGCAGCCCATAGGCGCTGTGGAGTTAAATCCAGAGAAATACAAAGAAGCTGCTTAACAATGTAGGCGACAACTGTCTTGAAAAACACCGTTTAGTTTAATTGACGAAATCTGTAAGAAATGTTCTAATTGTACTTTATACATCTAATGGCTATCTCTTTGAAAAATAAGTTTCTGAATTTAACATTAGCGATTGTGATTGTAATACAATCGTTTGTAGCTATTGCCAATTCACAAGAAACGCATGTATTAGATGTACAACATATCGAAACCGAACATTCTCACGAAAATGATCGCCAAATAGTTGATAACGAATTACCAATAGAAGGTGAACATAGTGTTGAGGACTGTCATCACTGTGGACACTGCCATGGGTTTCATTCTCAATGGTTGACTCAAACTAAAGCTAGTATTGATCACGATAAACTCGTAGCTCATCAATACCTATATTCATTTCAATATGCTAATGCATACTCTGATAACCCAATAATCCCCCCTATAAGTTAACTCTATTTGAATCGTTCAGTTTAGCTGAGCACCTTTATATTCGTGTCTACTTACGATTTTACTGTCGTCAGTTAACACTATCTAAATAAATATGAGTTTAATTTATGAAAATATTTTTTAAAAAAAGTATTTGCGCCATGCTATGCGTCGGTATGTTTTTAGCTATGTTAATCAATATACAAAGAGCAAATGCACAACCAACATCGACGTCTTGGCTGTCAATGCAAATAAACAAACATCCAAATATTATTGCTGCCAAAGAAGAAATGAATGCTGTTTTTTCAAATGCGGAAGGGAACAAGCAACCGCTTTATAATCCTGAACTAGAGACTGGTTATGAGCGAGAAGGTGACGCTAATAATTATTCCATTGGCATTAATCAAACGATTGATTGGTGGGATAAACGAGAAACAAAAGAGCAACAAGCTAACTTTAGCTTAACTCAAGCAAGCAAACACTTTGACTTTCTTGTTCAAGAAAAGACAGCGCAAGCTTTACAAGCGTTAATTACTTGGCAAGCAGCTAAAAAGCAAGCTTTTATAGCTCAAGAACAAGAAAAGCAGTTGGAAACCATACTTGATTTAGTTAAGGATCGTCAAAAAGCAGGTGATCTTGGACAAGTAGATGCTGAACTTACTTTTTTAAGTTTATCTCAAATGTTGAATGTTACCGCAAAAGCACAAGTTCAATTAAAACAAGCTGAAGCTCAAGTCAAGGAGCTACTGCAGGATTGGACGCCGGATAAAGAGGTTTTACCTGCGCAAGGTTTGACTATCAGCAATTATCAATTATCACCTCAATGGCTTCAACAACATCCTTTAGTTCTAGAGGCAAAAGCGCAGTGGCAAATAGCTAAAAGTAATGCTCAACTGTCAATGTTGGAGGCTAAAGCGGACCCTACTATCGGTATAAATGCAGGTAAAAATGCAGGAGACAATGTGCTTGGAGTAACGCTTTCAATGCCTCTGAACATTCGCAACAATTTTTCAGCACAAGCAAGAGCTGCGAATCAACAAGCATTAGCTGCCGAAGCAAATGTTCACTCCATTATGCGCAAACAACGGTTTGCTATTCAATCAAGTACCGACACCTTGCTCACTTATCAAAAAAACTATCAACGTTGGCAACAATTGATGGATGGAAGAGGTAAACGTAGTGGCGACTTGCTGCAAAAGCAATGGCAAAGCGGTGATGTGAGCACTACCGAGTATTTACTCGCTTTACAACAGCGTGCTGAAGGTCTTAAAGCGGGCATTGACTTACAAAGTCAATTTCAATTAAGCCAAATAGATTGGCTATTACAAGTGGGGCAAATTAAGACTGTGCTCCAACAATTATCTCAGCCTTGATCATTAAATGTAATTTGAATAATTAATAGTCAATGAACCAATTTTGGAAAAAACATATGAATAAGCAAATTAAATTAATAACGCAGGCCGTACTTTTTTGTGGAATAACAACCATAACTACTGCGACATTTGCAAATGTTCAATCATCTGAAAAAAACGAAAAGCATGTTGAAGAAAAAGATGATGGACATGGACATGAAGCTAAAAATGAGGAGGAAGAAGGTGCGGGAGTTAAACTTTCAAAGGGGCAATTAACTTTAGCTGAAATTAACATAACCGTACTAGAGCCTCAGACGATGGCTTACAGTATTTATGCTCAAGGGGAGATAAAGGCTAATGATTATACCAGTTATTTAGTCTCGCCAAGAGTAGATTCAGTGATACTAAAACGCCATGTTGCTTTAGGTGATCATGTTGAAATCAATCAACCGTTAGTCACCCTATTTAGTGAGTCAATGGCTGAAGCTCAAGCCAGCTATAGGCTCGCTGATTCAGAATGGAAAAGGGTTCAAAAACTTGGTCGAAAAGCGGTAGGTGAGAAACGCTTTATAGAAGCTCAGACCGATTTTGAGGCTGACTTAGGACGATTATATGCGTTTGGCTTATCTACTGACGCTATTATCTCTTTGACTACCAACACTAAAAAACTGGGGCAATACACTCTAAACGCTGAGACTTCTGGCGCGGTATTATCTGATAATTTTCGTCAAGGCCAACGCATAGAATCGGGCGGTACTTTATTTGAGTTGGCTGATGAAGATACGTTATGGGTTGAAGCACGTTTAGCTCCATCAATGGAATTGGACTTACCTGAAAATTCAAAGGCGCAAGTAAATGTAGGTAACAATACATACATAGCTACGATCACTCAAAAAGCTCATACCATAGACCCAGTAACTCGCACACGTATTATACGCTTACAGGTTCAAAATGTCGGTCATAAGCTTCATCCAGGCTTATTTGCGGATGTCTATTTTGCCTTTGAAACGGACAAAAAAGTTCTGACTGTGCCTGAAGAAGCATTAATGCGTGGTAGTGATGGTGATTGGATGGTGTTTGTTGAAGAAAATGGCGAATTTAAAGGTGTCGAAGTTGAATTGGGACGACAACTGGGAAAATCACGTGAAATTTTTGGTTTGCCATCAGGTACTAAAGTCGTTACAACTGGCGCTTTTTATGTTGCCGCGGAAATTGCCAAAGGCAGTTTTGATGCTCATAACCATTAATTAACTGATAATTGGAGAACTAACACATGTTAAATCGTTTGATTGACTGGTCTGTCGCTAACCGATTATTGGTGATTCTTGCCTTGATTGCGTTCACGGTTTCGGCCTTTTTTATTATTCCTCGTTTGAATTTGGATGCATTTCCAGATGTTACCAACGTACAAGTGGCAATTAATACTGAGGCGCCTGGTTTGGCTTCGGAAGAAGTAGAACAACTCATAACCTTTCCAATAGAAGCCGTAATGTATGCATTACCTGATGTTGAAGAAGTACGCTCTATTTCTAAAACAGGCTTGTCTGGTATTACGGTTGTTTTCAAAGAAGGCACCGATATTTATTTTGCTCGTCAATTGGTTTTTGAACGATTGCAATCAGCAAAAGAATTGATCCCTGAAGGGGTTGGTACACCTGAAATTGGCCCAAACACTTCTGGTTTGGGGCAAGTATATCAATATTTATTGCTCGCTGATGAAGACTCGGGGTATGACAGCATGTCACTTCGAAGCCTTAACGATTGGGTGGTTAAATTACTCTTAATGCCAGTAGATGGCGTTACAGATGTTTTAGCATTCGGCGGAAATGTTAAACAATACCAAGTAAATATTAATCCTTCTCGTTTGCTTGCTTACCAATTAACTCAACAAGATATCGCTAATGCATTAGAAGATAATAATGACAATGCGGGAGGCTGGTATATGGATAGAGGCCAAGAGCAACTTATTATTCGAGGTGTTGGTTGGTTAAGTAGTGATGAAAAAGGTATTGAAGAACTAAAACAAATCCCTGTTAAAACAATTGAAGGTACTGTTGTTTATCTTGCTGATGTGGCAACTGTTGAGTTTGGAAGCGAAATTAGACAAGGCGCGGTCACCATGAGTAAACGTGTTGGTACTAACGGTAGTAAATTTCTAGGTGAAGTTGTATCCGGCATTGTTTTAAAGCGTATGGGCGCAAATACCAAAGTTGCCATTGATGGCATAAAAGACAGAATACCACTTATTCAACAAGCCCTGCCAAAAGGTGTCACGTTTGAACCTATTTATGATCAAGCAGATTTGATTGAAAAAGCAGTTAGTACGGTCGCTGAAGCATTGATAATGGCTTTTATCTTTATTGTTATCGTGTTAGTACTTTTCTTACTGAATGTTCGAGCTGTTTTATTGGTACTTATTTCTATTCCACTTTCTGTTGGGATGGCATTAATGATCATGGCTTACAATGGCTTGTCTGCGAATTTAATGTCTCTGGGTGGTTTAGCGGTTGCTATTGGTATGATGGTCGATGGTGCGGTGGTGATGATGGAAAATATTTTCAAACATCTCAGTCAGCCAGACCGTCGTCACGAACATAGTCATAAAGGAATGCATGACAGTGAGAATCCTTTTGATGTCGAAAAAGATGTCGATGTTAGTTTACGCATACAAATTGCCGCTAGAGAAGTAGCTAAGCCAGTATTTTTTGCAGTAACAATTATTATGGTGGTTTTTGCCCCTTTATTTAGCTTAGAAGGGGTTGAAGGCAAACTATTTCAGCCGATGGCTATTAGTATTATGATTGCAATGGTTGCGTCTTTAGCCGTATCACTCATTGTTGTACCTGCGTTAGCCAGTTACCTGTTTCAACGAGGTTTTAAAGCTCGAACCAGCCCTTTCGTTAGTGTGCTAGAAAAGCTTTACCGTAGTAGTTTAACAAAAGCGATGAACGCTAAAAAAGTAGTTCTTATCGGGGCTGGAGCCTTGCTTGTTGGTACGTTATTTTTAGTGCCAAATTTAGGCACTGAATTTGTGCCAGAGCTTGAAGAAGGCACTATTAATTTACGTGTAACCATGGCCCCATCAACCAGCTTAGCGACTGCCCTTTTAGTATCCCCTAAATTGGAAAAAATATTACTTGAATTTCCTGAAGTAACTTATGCTACCAGTCGTATTGGCCGAGCAGAAATTGGTGGTGATCCTGAGCCAGTGAGTAACATTGAAATCTATATTGGTCTCAAACCAGTTGTAGAGTGGACCAGCGCTAAAACACGCCATGAACTACAAGGTTTAATGGAAGTAAAACTTGAGAAATTCCCTGGTTTACTACTGAATTTTTCTCAACCTATCGCAACAAGAGTAGATGAATTACTTTCTGGTGTTAAAGCGCAGTTAGCCATAAAACTATTTGGTGCTGATCTCGATGTCCTTGCTCAGCAAGGTCAGGCTATAGTTAATGCTATTCAAGGTGTTGATGGTGCAAGGGATGTCGCTATGGAGCCAATCGCAGGTGAATCTCAGTTAGTCGTTAGACCAAACCGTCGTCAATTATCTCGATACGGCTTATCGGTTGGTGATGTAATGAGACTTGTGCGAAATGGTATCGGTGGTCAGGAAGTAGGACAAGTCATTAATGGTAATGAACGTTATGATATTTATCTACGGATAGACAAAGCGTTTAGAGATCAGCAACAAACTATTGCTGACTTACGGCTACAAGCTCCAACAGGTGCATGGGTACGGTTAGGTGATGTTGCAGATATTGCCATTGAATCGGGTCCCCCTCAGGTACGCCGAGATGATGTCCAGCGACGCGTCGTTATTCAAGCCAATGTACAAGGGCGAGACATGGGTAGTGTCGTAAAAGATATTCGAGAAGCAATAAAAGATAAAGTTGATTTACCTGCGGGTTATTCCGTTGATATAGGCGGTCAATTTGAAAATCAACAACGAGCACAGCAACGCCTCGCTATCGTTGTACCACTTTCTATTGGCATTATTGCGTTGTTACTATATTTTGCTTTTACTAGTGTTGGTCAAGCTATGCTCATTCTGGTTAATTTACCGTTAGCTATGATTGGTGGAATTGTTGCCTTGTATATTTCTGGTCAATACCTATCTGTCCCAAGTTCAATTGGTTTTATTACCTTATTTGGTGTCGCTGTTCTCAATGGCGTGGTGATGGTTGAAGCGATTAATCTACGTATTGAAACAGGTATGGAAAGTATTGCCGAAGCCGTTTACGAAGGCGCTATATCAAGGCTTCGCCCTGTATTGATGACAGCGATTACTTCTGCCCTTGGTTTGATACCTATTATCATGTCAAGCGGTGTAGGCTCTGAGATACAACGACCATTAGCCACGGTAATTGTTGGTGGTTTGGTTACAGCAACGTTCCTTACTTTATTTGTCCTCCCCGTACTTTATGGTTGGTTTTCTAAAGGTCGGATTGAAGAAATGAGAAGGTAATTCTACTTGGTTAAAGTAAATATAACTGTTTGCTTTAACTAGATATCCCGTAGGTATTCGCTACGGGATATCAATTTATAGGAGAAAGTAATGTCAGACAATTTACATCAACACTCAACTAGCCATGGACACAGTCATATTCCTAAAGATATGTCTTCAAGTCGTATTGGCTGGGCATTTATATTAAATGTTTGTTTTACTATTATCGAATTTATTGGCGGCTGGTTAACCAACAGCACCGCAATAATGGCGGATGCGGTTCACGATTTAGGAGATAGTTTATCCATCGGTCTCGCATGGGGATTAAATAAACTCAGCAAGAAAAGTCGCGATGAAACGTTTAGTTATGGCTATCATCGCTTTTCTTTATTTGGCGCGGTTATTAATGGCGTTGTCTTAATAGCGGGGTCAATTTATGTGTTAACCATTTCATTCCCTCGATTGCTATCGCCAGAGATGCCTGATGCTCAAGGCATGTTATGGTTAGCGATATTAGGGGTGACTGTTAATGGTTATGCTGCTTTCAAATTAAGTGACGGGAAAACATTAAACGAACGTGTACTTAATTGGCATTTACTGGAAGACGTTTTAGGTTGGGTAGCCGTATTAATTGTTTCTATCGTTCTAATGTTTATCGAACTCCCAATACTTGATCCGATACTTTCAATCGGATTTACCTTATTTATTCTTTTTAATGTATTAAAAAACCTCCGCACTGCAATACGTCTGTTTTTACAGGCAACACCAGAGCAAGCCATTCAAGAAAAAATAAAAATTGAATTATCAACATTGAAGTTTATTGAAGATATTCATCATTTCCATTTGTGGTCCCTTGATGGCGAAAGGCATGTTCTTACTGCTCATTTAGTGTTGAATCATTACTGTGATCAACAAGAATATATTGAAATAAAGCATGAAATATCGACACGACTTAGCCCTTTTCATCTTGAACATACAACACTGGAATTTGAGTTTGTAGACGAAATATGTAGAGATTCAAAAAGCGATTAGAAATACTTTCAAAGATGAAAAGTAAGCGATCAATTAATCCCACATACCAATAATTTTCAAATTTAGCATGATTATTTCCTAACTAAATCTAGGCGAACAATCATGTCAAAAAACGATAAAATACAATACTGGCAGCGTATTTTTCAGCAGCAAACTGAAAGTGAATTAACCAAAGCTGAATGTTGTAAAACCAGTGACTTAACCCTATCTACATTTTATGCGTGGGCTAAAAACTTAACCCGCATTCGTCACCAACTAAGCAAAAAGTGGTGCCGCTGAGCGCGTTGATCTAGGCAAGGCGTAGTTCGCCGGACGCTCACAGCTATTTACCTTATACCAGCAAGGTGATGGGTTTACTTTTCTAGGTAAGGGGGAAGTTAAACAGCGCCCAGCTTTGATAAGGCTTTCTTTTGATGCACTGCAAGCTAACGGCAGCACACAGTGGTTATGGCAGCAAAGTGCCCACTTTTTAGATGATGATAGCGACAGTTATCAAGTCATACGCGGGATCAGCTTGATGCCTGTTGATAGGCAAATATCTGGGGGATAAATGAACGAATATCGATTGATGTTTGCAATGCTAAATTCTCGTCACCCAGATATACTTAATACCAATAATTTAGCCAATAAAGCTCAGTCAGTAAACCTGATAGCCAGTCAAGCTTAGTCTAGCTAAAAAAGTATAGCGCAAAGGCTAGCCAACTTAAGCCTAATGCACAAACTAATGTCCATACCATAGGCGTCATTTGGGTT
This sequence comes from Shewanella sp. OMA3-2, assembly GCF_021513195.1. Lineage (NCBI taxonomy): Bacteria > Pseudomonadati > Pseudomonadota > Gammaproteobacteria > Alteromonadales > Shewanellaceae > Shewanella > Shewanella sp. OMA3-2. Next base: position 706,698 of record NZ_CP090974.1, read on the forward strand.
GATTCTGCAAACTCTAATTCAAACTCAGGTTCATCGTGTTGTATTTTTTGCTTAGATTTAACTTGTTGCTTACGGGCTTTATCACTCTGTCTTGCTTTAGCTTTATGCTGCTTTTTATATTCAGTAATACCTTTCTCGATACCGTTGGCAATAAGCTTAGTTTGCGCTTTAGTCTGTCCCTCTTTCTGGGTCGACTTGGCAATGGTTAATGCTTGCTCTTGCGTTTCATTTGAAATGGGTTGCTTCATTCTGCCCCTGCAAAATCGAGCTGTCGCCATGCTTCATAGCTAATAATAGCGACAGAATTAGAAAGATTTAAGCTGCGACTATTCGCGGTCATTGGAATACGTAAACGCTGCTCTAATGGCGTTGCATTAATAATGTCCATGGGTAAGCCACGTGTTTCTGGACCAAATAATAAAACATCATTTTCGGCAAAAGCGATTTGAGTATGCGGGCGGCTGCCTTTGGTGGTGCACGCCATAATACGTTTTCCTGCCATAGCCACTAAAAACTCTTGATAGTTTCTATGGCGGGTGACCGATGTTAAATCACTATAATCTAACCCTGCGCGACGTAATTTTTTTTCTTCTAAATCAAATCCAAGAGGTTCGATAAGATGTAAATGTGAGCCATTATTGGCACATAAACGAATAATGTTGCCCGTGTTTGGAGCGATTTCAGGTTCATAAAGCGCAATATGAAACATAGCCACCTTAAGTTCGAAACATAAAAGAGTGGCAAATTATACCTTAACCAAGGTTTGACTGCGAGGCGTTATAAACGCTGATATTATCAAAATGGGCTATACAGCATTGATGGCAATTACCGATATAGAGTTTACGCATAAGCGGTAACCATCAATAAAACAGTGTCTATTTGATTGATGAATTAACTGCATAGTGAGTATATTGAGAAGTGAAATCCCTTGCTTAATTTTCTACTAATATAAGATCTTAGATAATATTGGCACCACTTTCAGGATCACGAGATTGTGCCGCCTGTTGACGTATATCATCGGTATCGCTGCTTATGTCATCGCTTGTTTCATTGTATGCATCATCTAAAGTCGCTTGGGCTTTTTTAGTATTGTGCTCAGCACTTTCTGTTGCATTTAGATGTGTTTCACCTTGTTGATGTCCGTTGGTGACTAATTGTATCCCTTGAGGGAAAATGCGCTCGCGAGCATCGTCCGGCAAGCTGATTTGATTCGCTTCATAGGCGCGCACGAGTAAGCGCATTAAGATTGAAGCCACTTTCGGAACACTATGAGTTTCAGCATTGACCCAAAAATACACTTGTAAATTAATGGTCGATGAACCAAGATTTTGTATCAGTACCTGCGGCTCAGGATCTTTAAGTACGCCGTGATGTTCGGTTATAATCGCCATAGCAATTTCCTGAGCCTTACGGATACTTGCATCGTAGCCAATGCCAATTACAAAGTGGCCACGCATTCTTGGGTTTGCGGTAAGGTTTTTAATCACGTTTTTATAGATAGTGGAATTAGGGATTTGGATATGATTCCCATCGTAGTCGACTAACGTGGTAGCCCTTGCTGTGACTTTCTTTACCACTCCTAAATTCCCTTCGACAGATATGACATCACCTAATTTGAATGGGCGCTGCACACTGAGTAGTAAGCTGGAAATAAAGTTTTCAGCGATGTCTTTAAAGGCAAAACCTAAAATTAGACCGATGACACCAGTGCTACTAATAATCGCAACTGCAAACTGAGTTAGACCTGCGAGGCGCAAAAATATATATAGCCCCAACAAGATGATCAATACGCTGATGCTGCGTTGCATAACCAAACGAATCAACTCACTTTTTGTTACCCAAGCTAACGGACTAATCAATAAGCGAGCTAAAGGATGTGACAGCCAAAAGAGCAGCAAAAATATCGACAGCCCTAATGCCAGTCGCGGTAAATATAGTAAGGCTTTGGCCCAAAACTGCTCAGCATCATGTTGTAGAGGAGCCAAAGATAAGGGGCTAATGGGTTGCAAGTGAATATTATCCACAACTTGAGTCACACCAGGTAAGGCTGTTATGGTTTGCAATATACGATCCTTACTCAATTGATCGATGACTGAGCCATTTAGATTGACGACCGAGCCTTGAATTTCAATATTTATTTCGTTGTTTGGGTCGTTAATTTGTATGAGTTGCGCAACAGTGTCAGACAAAGGTACTGCCAGGGCATCAGTAGACACAAGGCTGGTAAAGCAAGCAAGAGTAGTGACTAAGCTCCAGAGTAGAATCCATTGACTGAATCTTGAGGATGTACTTTGATAACAGCGAGAAAAACTGTTTGAAAAAAAATTACAAATCATAAGATTATCCGCAAAAAAAGTGACCAGTTATTATCTGAGATTAGCAAATAATCCTCAAAGGTACTAAAAATTTTGAGGGTTACCTTCTTAGGTTATTGGACTATATTAGCAGTGCTTTACCCTATTAAAGCATATTAATAAGTCAATATATGAGGTGTGGTTACTTAAAAATCTATGTTGATTAAAATTAAGAGCAGTAACATTAGAAATAGTGGTCTAGTACTTGCTTTGTGCCTTATTGGAAGTCATACAAATCAGTTTATACACGCAGAGGTAATCGCTAACCTCAGTACATTAAAAAGGGAGAGTATCATGGATTTGTTACGTATTTTAATTGCAATTATACTGCCGCCACTTGGTGTGTTTCTGCAAGTTGGGTTAAGTAAGACCTTATTACTGAATATAATTTTAACCTTGCTAGGTTATATTCCAGGAATAGTGCATGCGGTATGGGTGATCGCTAAGCGTTAGTGTTTGCTAAGATAACTGTGCTTAATGATGAAGCGGTTCACGCCGCTTGCATCAATCGGAAAATCTTACCCGCTAGAGTCATTTTTACCTAGCAATGACATGCTTATCGATAATGCCATTACTCCAGCCTGTTATAATATAAGTAGCAGAAGTCTGTTTTTCTATATTAACTAGCTTACCGGTAGACTGATTCTGAGCTTAAGGCCTTGGCGCTGACCAGCAGGGCTGATAAGGTTTTCTGCGACTATACTGCCTTGGTGTAATTTAATGGCAGCTTGAGTAATTGCCAAGCCTAAACCCCAGCCACCACTTTGCCTGTCTCTAGCATCGTCAGGACGATAGAAAGGTTTAAAAATAGCGTCGAGCTCTTTTGGCTCTAAACCTGGACCATCGTCTTCTACCGTTATCAATATGTGCTTACCAACTTGAATTGCGCTAATGGTGATCTGGCTACTGGCATAACAGATTGCATTGCGGAGTATATTTTCTATGGCGCGAGATAATGTTTTTGGATGCTGGGGCAGTTGTAGCGCGTCAGGAATATCAATGTGTAAGTTTTTTCCTTGTTGCTCGGCTTCAAATTCGGCGTCATCTAAAACTTGGCTTAATGATTCTGCTAATTCCAGCATCAGTTTGTTTTCATGGCTGGCTAAGCTTACCCGAGATAGTGTGAGCAACTCGCTAATTAGCGCTTCAAGCTGTAATGCTTCATAGCCGATACGTTCTAGTTCTTCACTTTGCTGACCTTTTTTACGGCTTAACGCTAAGGCTAATTGCAACCGAGTTAACGGCGTGCGCAGTTCGTGGGAGATGTCTCCCATTAACCTTTGTTGATTGGTCACCATAGCTTCAATAGAGTCGGCCATACTGTTGAACGTGAGTGCCAGTTGGCCCATTTCATCACTTCTGCTGGCGGTGGTTTTGTCTACTCGATGCGATAAGTCACCTTGCGCGAGTGCATTGGCACTGCGCTTTAGGCTGTTGAGTGGTTTGCCAAGGTGCCAAGCGAGTAAACCACATAACAAGCCTGAAAATAGGATGGCGATAGAGGCTGTGAGTAGTTTGTTTTCTGAAAAGTAAAAGAACCAGGGCCTAGGGTGATTAGCAGGCACACGACCATAGACCTGAAAGGCTTGCTGGTTAACACTGAAAGATAAAGGGCCAAAAATAAGCTCATTTCTAAACTGATGACTAATTGGCTGCTGGGCATCTTCTGCCATTAATAGAAACTGTCGTAATGAACGAGGCACTTTACGACTATTAATGACTTGACCGTCATCGTTTACAAGGTAGATACGTAGCGGCTTGTTTTGTTTTGAATGTTGGCGATGCAGTTTATATAGCTTATTTGTGGTGAGGATATCGGGTGATTGTTGAATGTCTTTAGCAACGGTTTGCAGCACTTGCTGTAAATGCTTTTCAAGTGGCGCACGGTCCTGATTCTGCATGATAATAGGCAGAATTAACACTAAGGCAATGGTCAAAGAACTGCACAGCCAAAAGCCAATTAACAATTTAAAGAATAAACGATTTAATGGGTTAGTTGTACTCATTAAGGGATCCAAATATAGCCTTTACCACGTAGGGTTTTTACCCTCGTTCGGCCATCTTTTCGCTCGGGTAATTTTTTACGCAAGTTGGATAAATGCATGTCTAAACTGCGATCAAAGGGCATCAACTTCTTACCCAATACACTTTCACTTAACGATTCTTTAGTCACTAACTCACCCGAATTGGCAAGTAAATTAAGCAGCAGGCTAAACTCGGTTGATGTCAGAATAATTAGCTGTTCATTGCAATAAACTTCTTGACGCTTAGGGTCTAGGCGTAAGTCACCGACTTGAATAGCATCATTAGCTGATTGTTCTGCATTGCTCGCACGACGCAATATTGCTCGAATACGGGCAATGAGTTCGCGGTCATTAAACGGTTTTGGCAAGTAATCATCTGCGCCGATCTCTAAGCCAATCACGCGGTCAATTTCATCGCCACGGGCGGTTAACATCAATATTGGAGTTTGCTTGCGTTTACGAATGCCTTTTAATACTTCAAAGCCGCCGAGTTGTGGCAGCATGACATCCAATAGGATCAGATCAAAGTCAGTTTGTAGCGCTTTAGTTAGCCCTTCTTGGCCATCATAGGCCTGGCTGACAGCAAAGCCTTCCATTTCTAATAACTGGGTTAATAATTCTGACAATCCGGCGTCGTCGTCAATAAGTAAAATTCGATTCATTTCAGCCCTCAATATGCATTCAAGCACTTTAGCCTATGGCGAGCTGAGATGAAATCATCATTGCACAGTTTTACATTAGGTCACTCAATCGTTTGCAAAGTTATCATTTTTGCTGGCGTCAGTTTGACGATAATGAAGGTCAATATCATTAATCGCACCCAATAGGGGAATGATCACCGGTTGAACATGTTGCTTGTGCTGGTTCAAGTCTAGATTAGCCGAAGTTTGCGGTAGTGTTGATTACCTAGTTATGCTTACTCGATGATCAATTTTTGTCGCTAAAGTGTTACTCGAACCCTCTTTACACAGTTTTACGCTGTCTTAACCCTCATTGACATTGCACTGAGTAAACTGAGTATCAAATCTGCTGAGGCAGAAAATACCCCCTTTTTTTATACCGAGGAACTTAACATGAAACCATCATCAATCTTAAAAACGAGTTTAGTTGCCTTAGTGGCAAGTTCAGCATTATTGACTGGTCAGTTATACGCCACAGACACAACAGGCAGCACGGTACACACTGAACAAGTTGCCCCTAAAGGTGATAGACAACATGGCCACAAGGGCGGCATGCATAAAATGTTAGGTGCATTGGAATTAACTGACGAGCAGAAAGTGCAAGTTAAAGCGATATTCGGCAAATATAAAGCTAATCGTCCAGAGCGCCCAACAAAAGAGCAACGTGCTACACACAAAGCAGAGATGCTAGCGTTAATTACTACTGCCGGTTTTGATGAAGCTAAAGCCACTGAAATGGCTGAAGCAAAGCAACAGCTGCAGTTACAAAAAATGTTAACTCATCTGAAAATGCAAAACGAAATTTATCAATTATTAACCCCTGAGCAACAACAAAAGTTTCAAGATAGATTTAACTCAGGCAAAGGCCACGCATCACGTCATTAATCATTAGTCTATTTTTATATAGGCTAAATAGATAAGAATAGCTGGAAGAGATAGAAGCCATTACCTCAGGGTAATGGCTTTGTTGTTTATCTAAGCCTGCGACTTATACCTGGTTGAGAAAGGTCACATTTTGTATATGACGATTGGGTTGTTTAGTAAACTTTATCCTAATTCAGTCATCAACTTGCTATAGTAATGGTTGGTAAATTATCAGTATAAAGAGTCGATAAGTTTTTATGAGTGCAACGTCAGAATATGATTTTTGGGTAAAATTGGCCAGCCGTGCTGCGGTAGCGACCGCCCTTTGCTTGATAGTAATTAAGCTTATAGCGTGGTTGTATTCTGGTTCGGCAAGTATGCTGGCATCGTTAACTGACTCTTTTGCTGATGCTTTGGCGTCAATCGTCAACTTTATTGCGGTGCGTTATGCGATTGTGCCAGCCGATAAAGATCACCGTTATGGCCACGGTAAAGCTGAGCCGTTAGCCTCATTGGCACAATCGGGGTTTATTTTAGGTTCTGCCTGCATATTGTTGTTTTACGGCGGTGAAAAGTTGATTAACCCTGTGCCGGTTACCCACGCCACTTTAGGGGTGATTGTCTCTATTATCGCTATTGTGATGACCTTAGCCTTAGTGTTGTTGCAAAAAAGAGCACTGGAAAAAACCAACAGCACAGTGGTTGAAGCCGATGCGTTGCACTATAAGTCAGATTTATTTTTAAACGCAGCAGTGTTGTTGGCGTTAGTATTGGCGCAATATGGTTGGTGGTGGGCTGATGGGTTATTTGCCGTGTTGATAGCCATCTTTATTGGTCAGCAAGCCATTGATTTAGGCTATCGTTCAATACAAAGTCTTTTAGACAGGGAGTTAGATTCTGATACTCGTGAACAGATTAAAACATTGGCTTTAGAGGACAAACGAGTCAAGGGGCTTCATGATCTTCGAACTCGTCAGTCAGGAAAAACCATGTTTATTCAGATGCATTTAGAATTAGATGGTAAACAGCCATTGTTTGAAGCACATTCAATTGCAGATTCGACAGAGAGGCGTATCAGAAATGCCTTTGAAGATGCCGAAGTGATAATTCATCAAGATCCCGTTTAGGCTTTTTGTTGGTAAAATATCATAGTCAGTCACATAAATGGTGTTAAGGTCATGCCTAAGTTTTGTCTCTTAGGCATGAAAACTTAGACATGCAAGAGCGTTATTCCATTGATAATTCTTTTAATTTACGGGTTAACGTGTTGCGCCCCCAGCCTAAACATTTAGCGGCGTCTTGCTTGTGACCTTGGGTATGCTTTAACGCTGTTTCAAGTAATATGCGTTCAAATGCAGGTTGTATCTCGGTTAATAAATCGTTATCACCCGCACTGAGCCGTTCATTTATCCAGTCTTTAAGTGCCGATTGCCAGTCCGCATGTGCCGCATTTGATTGGCTGACGGCGACAGGATCTTTGAGTAATTCTGGTGGTAAATCCTGTGGCAGAATATCTTGTCCGGATGCCATTACGGTTAACCATCGACAGGTATTTTCAAGTTGGCGCACGTTTCCGGCCAAGGCAGTTGTGACAGTTTTACCGCTGTTTCTTTGGTCAACATTTTAGGCTCTACGCCCATTTCTTTTGCCGCAGTATTGAGAAAATGTGTAGCGAGTTGAGAGATGTCCTCACGACGTTGTGATAAAGGAGGTAAATGGACTCTAATCACATTTAAACGATGAAATAAATCCTCGCGAAATGAGCCCGTTTGCACCAGTAACTCAAGGTTTTGGTGAGTTGCGGCAATAATACGCACGTCAACTTGCACAGATTGATGGCCACCAACACGGTAAAATTGACCATCTGATAGCACTCGCAATAAGCGCGTTTGTACATCGAGCGGCATATCGCCAATTTCATCTAAAAACAATGTACCACCATTAGCTTGCTCAAAGCGCCCTTGACGCACATTCGCCGCCCCAGTAAATGCCCCTTTTTCATGACCAAACAGTTCTGATTCAATCAGGTCTTTAGGTATGGCAGCCATATTCAGGGCGATAAACGGTTTATCTTTGCGTGGGCTGTGTTTATGAAGTGCACCTGCGACTAACTCCTTACCTGTACCAGATTGGCCATTAATTAATACGCTGATAGAGGAGCGAGATAGACGGCCAATAGCACGAAACACCTCTTGCATTGCAGGCGCTTCACCGATAATTCCAGGTGTCTTTACGGGGGTGTCAACTGCTGAAATTGTTGGGGTTTGCTCTGTTGAGTGGGTTAATGCCCGCTCAACCAGCGCAATAGCTTCGTCAATATCAAACGGTTTAGGCAGATACTCAAATGCGCCAGCTTGATAAGCACTGACAGCACTGTCTAGGTCTGAGTGAGCTGTCATGATAATCACGGGAATATGTGGGTAGTGCAGCTGTAAGCGGTCTAGCAGGGTTAACCCATCGGTACCGGCATACGTATATCAGACACAATCACTTGGGGTTGAGCGAGCTCTAATGCTTGCCATAGTGACTCGGCGGCAGCAAAGCTTGCGCAAGTTAATTTTGCGCCTGAGATGGCTTTTTCTAGCACCCAACGAATGGAGCTATCATCATCTAAAATCCAGACTTGTTCGCTTATTGTCATATTGTTACCTCGTGCTGCCTAAGGTCTAGAATTTTTGTAATGGCAGGGTAATGATAAATTCGGTATGGCCTGGAGCTGATACGCAATCAATACGTCCGCCATGTAATCTTGCGATGTTGTGTGCAATTGATAGGCCTAAACCTGAGCCATCCTCACGGCCTGTCACCATAGGGTAAAATAAAGTGTCGATTAGGTCGGGGGGAATACCTGGGCCATTGTCAATAATCGACAGCACTAACACTAACTTATACCTTTGTGTGCCAAGGGTAACTTGATGTTGAGTTCGGGTCTTTATCAAGATGTCACCACCAGTATGTTCCAGTGCTTGAATAGCATTTTGGACAATATTGAGTACGGCTTGTTGGAGTTGGTCGTGATCCATCTGAAAATCGGGAATAGATGGATCGTAGTCACGCTTTAGCTTTATGTTGGCGGGTAATGCCATTTCAACCAGCTTTAATACCTTTTGCACCACTTGATGAATATTGTGCTCGGTATGCTGAGTTGGCCGTTGTGGGCCTAATAATCTATCGACTAAGTTGCGCAGGCGATCCGCTTGCTCGATGATTAAAGTGGTAAATTCTTTTAATTCGGGCGAGTGGAGCTCTCTTGATAGTAACTGGGCAGCACCACGCAATCCCCCGAGTGGATTTTTAATTTCATGGGCAAGATTACGCACTAGATATTGAGCCGCTTGTTGCTGCGCGTCCATGTTTAGCTGTTGGTGTATACGACGTTGTTGATCAACTTGTCGCAGCTCTAAAATACTGAGGTTTTGTTCATTCTCGATAGGAATTAACGTCAAGTCTATAGTGTGATGCTGACCGTCTAAGGTGACCAATGTCGCAGTGTTAACTGTGATCCCTTGGTTCGATGACACAGCATCTCGCAAAATATGTTCATCAACACCTAAAAACTGATATAAGTCAGGCAAGCTTAACTCGAGCAATTTATGGTTGGCGACAGCTAATAGCTGCTCGGCAGCAGCGTTAGCAAAACAGGGCTTTAATTTGCTGTCGATCACCAGTACAGCGGTGACTAAATGATTGAGTAAGTTATTGGTGTCCATTCGCCATCCTGATTATTGGGTTGCAGCTCGCACCATTATGGTGCACCAATATGGTGCGAGCTGCAACTCAGTTCACGCAGGCAAATAGCAAAGTTAATTAAAACAATTTATGTTTTATCATGATGTTTTAATTGTTTTTTATTGCATAGTAAGGGGTTGGTTTTACCATCCTACTTATATTTGCCTGGTGAAGAAATATCTTTCTTGGAGAACTGGATGCAAGGACTTTGCCGTTTTGATCCAATGCTTTGACTACAATGATGTGTTCGCCTCGATAAATGCCCGTTAAGCTGAACGTTGTGGAGGATTGTGGTTGAGCTTTGACTTCGCCATCAATAAAAAGTGTCAGTAAGATACCTCTGGGGAGTGTGGGGGCAACATTGACAATAACATCAAATTTACCTTCATTGCTGCGAATGGTTTCATCATGTGTTGGCGATACAATGCGTAAGATAAGCTCAATTGGATCATTTTGTGCGGCTGAGTCCGTAGGGCTTAGGACCAGGGCGTCATTAATTGCTATGGTATTTTGAGTGTTTGCTTTGACCTCGACAAGTTCGGCATTAGGCTTAGCTTCGTCACCATAATGAACTTTGCCATTCTCATCTACCCACCGATAAACTGCAGCAGTGCTACTGATACTGATCAGTAACAAGGTCAATAATAAAATGCGCATAATATAATCCTTTTACGTGTGCATTTTACTAGGTTAGCTGTTTTTTGATAAAAAATCAGCCAAAACCCTTGAGTTATGGCTAAGATTTATTCGTCATTAATCTGCTGGCGAGACAACTTACAGGTAACTACAGCAATATTCAGCAATACCTTGGGTTTTAATGCTAAAACTGACATCGGCTGCTAATTCAAATTGGGTACCAGCTGAGTAATTTACCCATTCAGTTGCACCTGGTAATAACACCTCAAAATTACCTGATGTGACTTGCATCACTTCACCTTGAGAGGTTGAGAAGCTATATTCTCCTGGCAAAACTACGCCTAACGTCTGTCTGTTTCCATCAGCCAAAAATATTGTGCGGCTAATGACTTTTCCATCGAAATAAACATTAGCCTGTAGGGCTACATCGACTTTTTTTAACATGTTTTTTGATACTCCATAAATGTTTTAAGTGAATTTATATCTATTTATAATGTATATCTAGTTGTTTTTGGGGTTTAGATATGAATTATTTATGCTTGAATGTATTAAATCGACAGATATAAAAAAGCCCAGAATAATCTGGGCTTTTAGATATTAATAAGGGGTCAATATAACGCCACTTATTAATTTCAATTAACTGCGGTTATGACGCTTACGCTCGTTCTCAGTTAAAAATCTCTTACGAACACGGATGTTCTTAGGAGTGACTTCAACTAATTCATCATCATCGATGAATTCAAGTGCTTGTTCAAGCGTTAATGTAATAGGTGTTGTTAACACTTGTGCTTCATCAGTACCTGATGCACGCATGTTAGTTAACTGCTTACCTTTAAGACAGTTTACTGTCAAATCGTTAGAGCGAGCATGGATACCAACTACTTGGCCTTCATACACTTCTGCAGCGTGGCTAATAAACAGACGGCCGCGGTCTTGTAAACCGAATAGTGCGAATGTTAATGCCTTACCCGTTGCGTTTGAAATCAATACGCCGTTAGCGCGTTGACCAATATCGCCACCTTTGTGTGGACCGTAGTGATCAAACGAATGATAAATTAGACCTGTACCTGAAGTTGCAGTTAAGAACTCAGTTTGGAAGCCAATTAAGCCACGGCTTGGGATAACGAAGTCGATACGCACACGACCTTTACCATCAAGCTGCATGTCTTTCATTTCAGCTTTACGTACACCTAATTTTTCAATTACGGTACCTTGATGTTCTTCTTGAACGTCAACGGTAACGGTTTCGAATGGTTCGTGTAGCTCACCATCAATAGTCTTTAAAATAACTTCTGGACGTGATACTGCTAACTCGTAACCTTCACGACGCATGTTTTCAATCAAGATAGATAGGTGTAATTCACCACGACCTGATACACGGAAACGATCTGGACTGTCAGTTTCTTCAACACGCAGTGCAACGTTGTGAACTAATTCAGTTTGTAAACGTTCAAGAATGTTACGTGAAGTAACATACTTACCTTCTTTACCCGCGAACGGAGAAGTGTTTACTTGGAATGTCATCGTTAGTGTTGGTTCATCAACAGTTAACGGAGGCAAAGCTTCTACTGTACCAACGGCACAGATAGTGTCAGAAATTTTCAGCTCGCCCAAACCTGTAATAGCCACGATGTCACCAGCGTTAGCAATTTCAATTTCGGTACGGTCTAGACCCATGTAACCTAATACTTGGCCAATTTTACCGTTGCGAGTTTTGCCATCAGCGCCAATAAGAGTAACTTGTTGGTTAGGTTTTACGCTACCACGCTTGATGCGACCAATACCAATAACACCCACGTATGAGTTGTAATCGATTTGTGAAATTTGCATCTGGAATGCGCCTTCCGAGTCAGCATCTGGGAAAGATACTTTTTCAACGATAGTTTGGAACAATGGTGTCATCTCATTACTGACGACATCAGGATCTAACGTTGCATAACCGTTTAAGGCAGAAGTATAAACGATTGGGAAATCTAATTGCTCGTCAGTCGCGCCTAAGTTGTCGAACAGATCAAATACTTGGTCGATAACCCAATCTGGGCGAGCGCCTGGACGGTCAATTTTGTTGATTACAACGATTGGCTTTAAGCCTTGCGCAAATGCTTTTCTTGTTACAAAGCGAGTTTGTGGCATTGGGCCGTCAACGGCATCAACTATCAATAATACTGAGTCAACCATAGACAGAACACGCTCAACCTCACCACCGAAATCGGCGTGGCCAGGGGTATCAACGATATTGATACGATAGTCGTTCCACTTGATGGCAGTATTTTTTGCCAGAATAGTGATCCCACGTTCCTTTTCAAGATCGTTGGAGTCCATCACCCGCTCAGTGGCTTCTCCTCGGGATTCAAGGGTACCTGACTGTGACAGCAACTTGTCTACCAGGGTTGTTTTGCCATGGTCAACGTGTGCAATAATGGCGATGTTACGTAAATTCTCTAGCACTGATAAAACCTCTATACCATCAAATAAAAAAAGGGATTATTTACAGTAACTATTTAAGCGTAGCCACCATAAAAAAGCGTGCCATTCTACTCCAGCAGGGCTTCAGTAGATAGGATTTTTTTTGAACACTCCATTATTTCATTTTATTATGCGCTAAATTTACAGTTAATTTAGCGATATAAATCTTTTTATTTACCTCTATAGACGCTAAAAAAGATGAAGAATACTGTTTTCGTTATTTTGGTTAGTAAATTGTTATCTGGGCGCGCTTTTTTGGTATAAGTCTCTATATAATCAAGTTGACATGCACTACAGTGGCGCGTGCACTATTATGGTGCGGTTGGTGGATCTTTTTGGTGCAATCCTTGGTTTCAAGGAACAACCTAAAACATCAAGCTCATATAAATCATGTGTTTATATATCTGGCATGATAATAGCTAAGTAAATGTCATCATGTGGACATCATTGTTTTACATCGGTTTAGTAAGTCAATAATACTTGCTAAACAGTAATATTAAATATTAGAAGGGAATACCCTTGACCCTACCGGAGGCTTGAGAATGTCAGTTGAATCAGTATTAAAGCAACTTCAAGAATTAGAAGTTAAGTTTGTTGACTTACGCTTTACCGACACTAAAGGTAAAGAGCAGCATGTATCTATTCCTACTCATCAAGTAACTGATGAGTTTTTTGAAGACGGCAAAATGTTTGACGGATCTTCAATTGCAGGCTGGAAAGGTATTAATGAATCAGACATGGTACTAATGCCTGATCCGTCTACTTTCATGCTAGATCCGTTCACTGAAGAAACAACTGCGCTTATCCGTTGTGACATTTTAGAACCTAGCACAATGACTGGCTATGACCGTGATCCACGTTCAATCGCTAAAAAAGCCGAAACATATTTAAAGTCTACCGGTCTTGCAGATACTGTATTAGTTGGCCCAGAACCTGAATTTTTCATATTTGATGATGTTCGTTTTGGTACTGACATGTCAGGTTGTTTTGTTAAAATCGATGCAAAAGAAGCCGCATGGAATTCAGGAAAAGAATATGCTGATGGCAACACAGGTCACCGTCCAATGGTTAAAGGTGGTTACTTTCCAGTAGCACCAGTAGACTCTTCACAAGACTTACGTTCAGCAATGTGTTTGATACTTGAAGAAATGGGACAGGTTGTTGAAGCGCATCACCACGAAGTGGCGACAGCGGGTCAAAACGAAATTGCAACGCGTTTTAATACGTTGACGAAGAAAGCAGATGAAGTGCAAATTCTAAAGTATGTTGTTCACAATATGGCGCATGCTTATGGTAAAACAGCAACCTTTATGCCAAAACCTATTGTGGGTGATAACGGCAGTGGTATGCACGTACATATGTCGCTAGCTAAAGATGGGGTAAATTTATTTGCTGGTGATAAGTATGCTGGTTTAAGTGAAATGGCACTTTTCTATATTGGTGGCATTATCAAACATGCTCGTGCATTGAACGCATTCACTAACCCAAGTACTAACTCTTATAAGCGTCTAGTGCCACATTTTGAAGCGCCGATTATGTTAGCTTACTCTGCGAGTAATCGCAGTGCCTCTATTCGTATTCCTGTAGTGCCAAGTCCTAAGGGTCGTCGTATCGAAGCGCGTTTCCCTGATCCACATGCAAACCCATATTTAGGTTTTGCGGCATTATTGATGGCAGGCCTAGATGGTATTCAAAACAAGATCCACCCTGGCGATGCTATGGACAAAGATCTATATGACTTACCTCCTGAAGAAGCGGCTGAGATCCCACAAGTGGCAACATCTTTAGAAAACGCACTTGAAAACTTACAAGCTGACCATGCGTTTTTAACTAAAGGCGGTGTATTCAGCGAAGATTTCATCCAGTCTTACATCACATTGAAGACTGCTGAAGCCGAGCGTGTAGCCCGTACGACTCATCCGTTAGAGTTTGAAATGTATTACAGCCTATAATCTTAATGCGCTAATTTATTAGCAGTTAAGTGATAATAAAGCCTCGCATTGATTGCGGGGCTTTTTCTTAAGTCATTTTTACAATTATTTACAACCTTTCTTATTCTGTTTTAATTCATTCTTGGCGAATTTCTGTTGTTAACTCAGCTAACTAGTGTGCGTTAAGATTAGCAAATTTTTTACTCTTAGTTATTGATATAATAGAATAATTATTATCCTCGACATTTAAGTGTAATTATTCAGCCAACACCTCTTCGATATGCTGTTTTTTATTGAATAACTTGTGAGCAAGTTATCAGTAATATCAATCACTTTGTGAACCAGCATTTGCAAGCTAGCTGTTGCAATGGCGTTTTAGATCCGTAAACTTGCGCCGCATAAGTGCCGAGCAATTACTCTAAAAGTCGTTTGGGGTTAAAGGCAGATGTCAAAACAATAACTAAGAGAATGATAATGAAAAGAACAATAATCACTTTGGCAATATCAGCCATTGTCTTTGGCACCACTTCACAAGCTCAAGCGGCAGGTTTTCAGTTAGCAGAATACTCATCAACGGGCTTAGGTCGTGCATTTGCCGGTGAAGCGGCAATGGCCGATAACGCGTCTGCTCAATCACGTAATCCTGCAATGTTAACTTATTTGAATGGACGTCAGCTGTCAGCGGGTGGCATTTATGTCATGCCTAATATTGACGTGACGGGTGATATTGCGATTACTTCACCTCTATTGGGCGCTCAAATTATGCATGTGCCAGCCAGTGCGCACGACGTAGCGGGTAACGCATTTGTGCCTAACTTTTATT
Source organism: Shewanella sp. OMA3-2 (assembly GCF_021513195.1). Lineage (NCBI taxonomy): Bacteria > Pseudomonadati > Pseudomonadota > Gammaproteobacteria > Alteromonadales > Shewanellaceae > Shewanella > Shewanella sp. OMA3-2. Next base: position 722,205 of record NZ_CP090974.1, read on the forward strand.
ATTCTAACCAGCTAAATGAGCAATGGACTTGGGGATTAACAGTAAACTCAAACTATGGTCTAGCAACTGAAATAGATACCACGCATGCAGCGGCAATTTTTGGTAATGAAACAGCGATTACCACTGTAGAATTTAATCCTAATGTTGCTTACAGAATTAATGAGCAATTTTCAGTTGGTGGTGGTCTGCGTGTGGTTTATGGCGAAGGTAGTATCAGTGCGACGACTCCTGCCTGGGTTGGAGCAATTAAATCTAATCCAGCATTGCCCGCAGCGGTAGCTGCACGTTTACCCGATACCGGTATGACGTTAAAAGCAATGGAAGGTGATGATATTGCTTTGGGTTGGAAATTGGGCGCAAGCTGGCAAATTAACTCTGATCACCGGTTAGGTTTGGCTTATCATAGTGGTGTTGAACTTGAGTTAGATGGCCATGCATCTGGCTTGCTTTATGATGGTGGTCAAGATTTATCAATTGATGGTTATCTTCCAATTGAGCTGCCTGCATTTGCAGAATTAGCTTCTTATAATCAGCTTACTGAAAAATTTGCCATGCATGCCAGTATCAATTGGACTCAATGGAGTGTATTTGATCAATTAGTGGCATACTTCCCTGGCGAGCAAAAACCAGTTAGTGGCGTTGAATCTGACTTAGTTAAAGACGAGAACTTCAAGGATAACTGGCGTTATGCCCTTGGAGGTACTTATCAGCTTAATAATGATTGGTTGGTTCGTGCAGGCTTAGCATTAGATAAAACGGCTGTTGAAGATCAATATCGTACGACAACTATTCCAGATTCTGACCGTTTATGGTTTAGTATGGGGGCAGGTTATCAAGCCAGTAAAAACCTTACCGTTGATTTTGCGGTAACCTATATTCGTATGTATGGTGATGCGCCGATTAATGAACAGCAAAATCTAGCAGGATTGGCTTTAGTGAACTTTGATGGCGAGGCAAGTGGTGATGTTTGGCTTGCGGGAGTTCAGTTAAGCTACAAAATGTAATCCGCATTTTTGAGCCGCTTTGTAATAGCCTCGCATTGCGGGGCTTTTTTGTGAGAATAAGGAAACGAGAATGATTAAATTTATAATAATCGCCATAGCCTTGATAGCGAGCTTTTCTATTCAAGCTAATGATAAAAGCCAGCTGGTGAGCCAATTTGTTGAGGCATTTAATTTACGTGACCCAGAGTTGATGGGCAAAATGGTGACTAAAGAGGCGTTGTGGTTTGATGTGACACGTGCAGGAATTAATAATCAAACAACCACAAGAGACGAGTTAGTTAAATCAATGAAAGAGTATTTTTTAGATGCTAATCGAGCGCATTCTCGAGTGATTAAATCGATTGACTCCGGTGACTTTGTCAGCACGGTTGAGCAAGTGACTTGGCAAAAAGAGGGTAAGTGGGTGTCGAGATGCAGTATCGGCGTATACTTATTTGAGCAACAAAGAATTGCAGCGGTTTGGTATTACAAGGCACATGAATGTGATGCTCATCAGTAAGTTGCGGCACATATAAAATTAACGGCTTAGCATTTTAAGTAAATAAGAGAGCGTCACATGGAAGCCAAAAAATACATTATTGCGTTAGATCAGGGAACCACCAGTTCTAGAGCGATTGTGTTTGATCATCAAGCAGACATTGTGGCAATTTCACAACGAGAATTTAGTCAGCACTATCCACAGGCTGGTTGGGTGGAACATGATCCGATGGAGATTTGGTCGTCACAAAGTTCTTCATTAGTGGAAGTGTTAACGCGTGCTGGTATTAGTCGTCATGAGGTTGCCGCTATAGGCATTACCAATCAACGTGAAACGACGATTATATGGAATAAGCACACCGGAAAACCGATTTATAATGCGATTGTATGGCAGTGTCGACGCAGCCAAAGCATTTGCCAGCAATTAAAGGCACAAGGCGCAGAAAGTCGTATTCGGCAAAAAACTGGTTTGGTATTAGACCCTTACTTTTCAGCTTCAAAAATTAAGTGGATTTTAGATAATGTTGAAGGAGCGCGGGCGCAAGCTGAAGCTGGTGATTTGCTATTTGGTACTGTTGATACCTGGCTGGTCTGGAAATTAACCCAAGGCGAAGTTCATGTCACTGAACCGACTAATGCCTCTAGAACCATGCTTTATAATATTCATACTCAGCAATGGGATGACGAGTTATTAAACCTATTTCAAATACCGCGCAGTTTATTGCCCGCAGTAAAATCCTCCTGTGAAGTATACGGTCATACTGAATTAGCCGGTGGTCAGGGTATTCCTATAGCAGGGATGGCTGGCGATCAACAGTCAGCTTTATTTGGTCAACTTTGCTTAGCGCCGGGCATGGTTAAAAATACCTATGGCACCGGCTGCTTTTTATTGATGAACACAGGTGATAAAGCGGTTGAATCCAGCCATGGGTTATTAACCACAGTGGCTATTGGCGATAAAGGCCAAGCCTGTTTTGCACTAGAAGGATCAGTTTTTATGGGCGGGGCGGTTATTCAATGGCTACGTGATGAGCTAGGGCTAATTCAGGATGCCTGCGATACCCAATATTATGCCGATAAAGTGAGTGATACCAATGGTGTTTATGTGGTACCAGCATTTGTGGGTTTAGGTGCTCCTTACTGGGATGCCGATGCTCGAGGAGCTATTGTCGGATTAACTCGCGGTGTCAATCGGAGTCATATTATTCGCGCTGCATTAGAGTCAATTGCTTATCAGTCGCGTGATTTACTTGATGCCATGAGTAAAGATTCTGGCGTGCCACTCACCCAAATTCGTGTTGATGGCGGTGCAGTCGCTAATGATTTCTTAATGCAATTTCAAGCAGATATAACCGATGTGAGCGTATTAAGACCTAAGGTAGTTGAAACCACTGCTATGGGAGCGGCATTTTTAGCAGGACTTGCTGTAGGGGTGTGGCAGTCGACGCAAGAATTGCAGTCAATGCTGGCAACTGATCGCATTTTCAGTGCCCAAATGGATAAGGCTACCCGTGAAACCTTATATCAAGGTTGGATTAATGCGGTGAAGCAGGTGAGCACACAAGAGCCTTAAACCTATCTAGAAATAAAATGCAGTCAATAAAAAGGTAGCAAAATCAAGCCAGTAATAGGCCGTATATCAAGCTTGATATGGTTTTTTTAGCTTACGGTAAAATGACATTAGCAAAATAGTGTCGTTATACTTCAAGGTCAATATGCTTGTTTTTATCTTTACTTTTATGCTCAATTACAGGCGCATCATCATCGGTAATATAGTCACCTGTACCTAATACATACTCTAGTTTCGATTTTTGCTTTGTTTGGGTATGATGCACATGATCGGTATTGGATGAAGGAAGTTCCGCCTGCGGATCGTCATGGCTATCAGGTGTAATTTCACTTGAAACACTGACGCTATTGACAATGCGCTTGCGCTGGGTAATAAATTGCGCAGGTTTGCTGAGCATGGCATATATGCTGTCTAAACTCATGTCGGTCTCCTTTCGTGGCGTGTTATTACTGACATCCCCTATATTTCACAATAGGGCTATTGACTACATTTACGTCAAGGTCATCCCCCTCAGCACTGTCAGCGTAAGCTAATATTATTAACTACCTTACTATCGGCCAGCGTAGGTTATATTTTAGTCAAATATTCATTTATCCACTGAAATATCTAAAAAGAGACTATGCAAGGGCACAGATCAAATTATGCTCTGCCTCATTATGTCGCGCTAACCAAGTCCCAGCTTAATTCTCCAGCTCTCCATTAGCATTATTATTATCATTAGCATAAAAAGTAGGCTTTTTCACACTGAATAACGACTTATTAACAGTAGATGGATTAAGTTTAATTAAAAATTCGATTAAATATGACGTGTTGCTATGGGAAAATCACATCGATTATGGAGTATTTAATCTATTAATCATGCGCTATCAGTTCGTTTGTTAACATTAAGTAAGATAAAAGTTGCTGAAATAACCGCCGATATGTATCTGGTTTTATTCATTAACTCATATTTTTCATGGCTATTATGCGCGTTAACTGTGGTTTTTATTCCTTAGCTAAAAATTCCCTGCTAACCCGCTTGGCGTCTGGATTTAATATATGTTCACATCCCTTGACAACACTTGTGTTGTATCCCTAAACTTAGCATTTGTGGGAAGAAGTGGATCATTGTGGATCAAATTAAACCAACAAGGACTTTATAAACGTGTTTCGAGGTGCAAGTGCAATCAATATGGACGCAAAAGGACGGATCGCTATGCCAGCGAGATTCCGCGATGCGTTACGTAATGGGCACGATGGCATGCTTGTATTGACCGTTGATATTAACTCCCCTTGCTTGTTGATTTATCCGTTGCATGAGTGGGAACTCATGGAAACCAAATTGTTGCTACTTTCTGATATTGACCCCACAGAGCGCTCGTTGAAACGCAAATTATTGGGATACGCCCAAGAATGTGAACTAGACAGCCATGGCCGCATTGTTGTGCCGCCGATACTCAGAAGCTTTGCTAATTTGGATAAAAAAACCATGTTAGTCGGCTTATTAAATAAATTTGAATTATGGGAAGAAGGAGCTTGGCAGCTGCAAATGGAGCAAAACCATGAGCTGATCAGCAACCAGAATTTGGCCAGCCATCCAAGGTTGAGCCAATTTACCCTGTAATGTGATGAAAAGAAGACCCAAATGAGTCAAGAGTTTGCTCACTTAAGTGTGTTATTAAAAGAGACTGTAGAGGGTCTGAATATTGATCCTAATGGCATCTATATCGATGGCACATTTGGACGTGGCGGACACTCAAGACATGTACTGAGTCATTTGGGGCCTAATGGCCGTTTAATCGCCATTGACCGAGACCCGCAAGCAATTGAAGCCGCAAAACAGTTTGCTGACGACCCACGTTTTCAAATTGTACACGGTGGATTTGGCCAGATGGCCGACTACATTGAAGACTTAGGGCTAGTTGGCAAGATTAATGGCGTATTACTGGATTTAGGCGTGTCATCGCCACAGCTTGATGATGCAGACCGTGGTTTCAGTTTTTTACGTGATGGTCCATTAGATATGCGCATGGACAATAGCCAGGGCGAAACGGCTGCACAATGGATTGCCCGTGCTGAAATTGAAGATATGGCGTGGGTATTTAAAACCTATGGTGAAGAAAAGAATGCTCGCCATATTGCGCGCTGTATTGCGGCCGACAGGGACGAAAAACCCTTTTTACGAACTAAAGACTTAGCTGAATTGATTGCGCGTATCACTAAAAATAAAGAACGCAACAAGCATCCCGCAACTCGGGTGTTTCAAGCAATTCGTATTTATATTAACAGCGAGTTAGAACAAATTGACCAAGCATTGGAAGGGTCTTTAAAAGTGTTAGCGCCTGAAGGACGTTTATCTGTCATTAGCTTTCATTCATTAGAAGATCGCATGGTGAAACGCTTTATTCGTCGTCACAGCCAAGGTGAAAGTGTGCCATATGGTTTACCTATCACGGAAGATGAAATAAATAAGTCGCGCAAGCTGAAGCCAATGAGTAAAGCATTAAAACCATCGGATGAAGAGATTGAACAAAACCCTCGCTCACGCAGTTCAGTACTACGTGTTGCTGAGCGTTTACCGTACTAAGGTAGAAGATTTTGAGCCAGCCTCCACTTAATCTTCCCCGTATCGTGTTACAGGATATATGGCACCATAAATGGGTGGTGCTGGCGACACTTATCGTGATGATAAATGCGGTAGCCGTGGTATATACCAGCCATGTGAGTCGCAAGTTGACATCACAATGGGATGAGTTATTACAAGAGCAAGACCGTCTTGATATTGAGTGGCGAAATTTATTGTTAGAAGAGCAGTCGCAGTCGGAACACAGCCGTGTAACCCGTATTGCAACAAAAGACTTAAACATGTCTAGACCACTTCCTAAAGAGGAAGTGGTTATACGGGCGCAGTGAGCATAGGGAATATGTCCAGACAAGCAAAGCGTAAACAAAATCCTGAACTTATTCCATGGCGTCTATACGTTGTGGTGGGGTTTGTCATGCTGCTATTTGTCAGTTTGATTGCTCGCGCAGCTTATATCCAAATCATTGAGCCGGATAAACTGCGTCACGAAAGTGATATGCGTACGCTACGAACGACCAGTAACCAGGTACAACGAGGCCTAATTACCGACCGACATGGCGATATGCTTGCGGTCAGCGTACCTGTTCGTGCTGTGTGGGCCGATCCTAAACATGCACACGATCAAAAAGCCTTTGTTGATATGCGTCGTTGGCAGGCATTAGCCGATGTACTGCAAGAGCCTGTTGATAAACTGGTACAAAAAGTTAAACGTGATCCCACCAAGCGATTTGTCTATTTAAAACGCCAAGTAACCCCAGCTGTTGCAGACTATATTGAGCAATTAAAGATTGGCGGTATTTACCTTAAATCTGAATCACGTCGTTATTATCCTGCTGGCGAAATAGCTGCCCAGCTAATTGGTATTACTAATATTGATGATGTTGGCATTGAAGGTATTGAAAATACTTACAATACTTGGTTAACAGGGACACCTTCAAAACAAAAAGTGCGTAAATCTCGTGACGGTAGCGTGGTTGAGCGTCTTGATATGGTGCAAGAGGGTGAAAACTCTAATGATATCGTCTTGAGTATTGACCAACGTATACAACAATTGGCTTATCGAGAATTAAAGCGGGCTACAGAAACCTATCAAGCGACTTCAGGTTCGGTGGTGGTGATTGATGTGCTTACTGGTGAAGTGTTAGCCATGGTCAATACTCCATCATATAACCCAAATGCTCGAGATAACTTGCAGGCGCACAGAATGCGTAATCGTGCGCTAACCGATACTTTTGAGCCAGGCTCTACCGTGAAACCTTTTGTGGTGGCTGCGGCTTTAGAGGCAGGAACAATCAAAACAAATGATCTGATCCCGACCTCACCAGGTTGGATGCGGATCGGTGGCCGTCAGGTACGTGATTCAAATAATTATGGCGATATGTCGCTGGCAAAAATACTGGTTAAATCATCCAACGTAGGTATCAGTAAGTTAGCTTTATCTATGCCGGTTCAACAACTGCTGGGTACTTATCAATCTATGGGGCTGGGTAACTATTCCGGTATTAATTTAACCGGTGAAAGTGCTGGCTTAATTCATGATCGCCGCCGTTGGTCTGATTTTGAGCGTGCCACGTTATCTTTTGGTTATGGCTTTACCGCCACACCACTACAACTTGCTCGCATGTACGCCACCCTAGGCAGCGGTGGAGTATTGTTTCCGGTCTCTATTTTAAAGTTAAAAGAGCCACCTAAAGGCCAGCAAGTATTATCAGAACAAGTGGCTAAAGATGTGATGCAAATGTTGGTAGGCGTGACGGAAACCGGCGGCACAGCGACTAAAGCGCATATTGATGGTTATCCTATCGCGGGTAAAACCGGCACCAGCCGTAAAGCGGTAGCTGGAGGGTATGGTGACGATTATGTTGCCATTTTTGCCGGTGTCGCGCCTGTGCATACTCCTAGGTTGGCTATATCTGTGGTTATTAATGAGCCCAAAGGGGATAAGTATTATGGCGGAGATGTCGCCGGCCCCGCCTTTGCCAAGATAATGTCAGGGGCTTTGCAAATGCTCAATGTTGAACCCATTTCCGAGCGTGAAGCAATAAAGCTTGCGGCTGCGCCAAGGAGCGCGGGATGATGTTACTTAAAGATTTACTCGCGCCCTGGTTTCATTATGCCAGGGCTGAATCGTTTTATGGCTTAACGTTAGACAGTCGGCAGATAGATGCGGGTAAAGTGTTTGTTGCCCTGCCAGGGTATAAAGTAGATGGTCGAAAATACATTAACGCCGCGATTGAAAACGGTGCAATAGCGGTACTTGCGCACACTGACGATTCCGCTCAGCATGAACAAGTCGAGTTGATTAATAGCGTTCCTGTTATTTATTTCTGCCAACTTACCAGACAGATTTCTGCTGTGGCGGCTCAATACTATACCGTTTCCAACAAGCTTAAAGTGATAGGCATTACTGGCACGAATGGTAAAACCTCAGTCAGTCAAATCATTGCTCAACTAGTCACTTTATTAGGTAAAAAGGCCGCTGTGATGGGCACATTAGGCAATGGCTTATGGGGTGATCTTGCTGACAGTGGCAATACTACTGCTGATGCGATTACCGTGATGCAGCAATTAGCTGATTTTGAACGGCAAGGTGCGAATGTATGCGCCATGGAAGTCTCAAGCCATGGTTTAGTGCAAGGGCGGATTGAAGCCGTGCCATTTAACACTGCCATTTTTACCAATTTAAGTCGAGATCATCTTGATTATCATGGTGATATGGACGCCTATTCCGCTGCTAAAAAACGCTTATTTCAATTTGCATCATTATCTAATGGTCTGATTAACTTAGACGATCCTGTTGGTCAACAATGGTTAAGTGAATTACAACAGAAAGCATTAACCCCTACTGATTTGTTCAACCGCAACGCCAGCAAACTGCAGTTACACTCCTTTAGTTTAACGAATATCAAAGCTGATTTTTACTGCCAAGACACGGTATTTGATGACCAAGGTGTTAGCGCAACATTGGTTTATCCTTCAACCAATGGCGACGATAAACGGAATGCAACATTAATATCACCGCTACTTGGGCATTTTAATCTGTCTAATGTATTAGCCGCTATTTCTGCTTTATCGTTACAAGGTATTGAAATAGGCGAGATACTTAACGTATTACCGCATATTAAACCGGTAGCGGGGCGCATGGAACGTTTTGCTGGTCAGAATAAAGCCACATTAGTGGTCGATTACGCCCACACTCCTGATGCTATAGAGCAGGCATTAAAAGCGCTGCGAGTGCATTGTGCTGGCCAACTATGGTGTGTTTTTGGTTGTGGTGGCGACCGCGATAAAGGTAAACGTCCTCTAATGGCCAAGGCCGCAGAGCAATTCGCTGATCGCGTTATGGTGACCAGTGATAATACCCGCAGTGAAAACCCACAAGATATTATTGATGATGTATTTGCGGGCTTAACAGCACCGCAAAATGCATTATCTGAGGTTGACCGTATTAGTGCGATTAAGTGGGTTGTGGCGCAGGCTAAACCGAACGATATTATCCTGCTGGCTGGAAAAGGCCATGAGACTTATCAAGAAGTGGCTGGCAAACGAGTCGATTATGATGAGCGTGCACTTGCCGCGATGTTAATGGAGACGTCAGTATGATCTCACTTTCATTACAGCAACTGGCCACAGCGTTAAATGGTCAACTAGTGGGAGAAGATACCACGATCAAGGCTGTCAGTACTGACAGTCGAAAATGTGATCATGACAGTCTATTTATCGCCTTAAAAGGTGAGCGTTTTGACGCCCATGAGTTTGCTGCTAAGGCGGTAGATAATGGCGCCAAAGCATTATTGGTTGAACGTAAGTTACCGCTTAATGTGCCTCAAGTTGTGGTTGGTAATACTCATACAGCTTTGGGGCTGCTAGGTCAATTAGTGCGCCAGCAAGTGGCACCTATAGCTGTGGCGTTAACCGGCTCAAACGGTAAAACCAGTGTTAAAGAAATGGTGGCAACCATTTTATCTCAGCAATTTCAGGTGTTGTTCACCGCAGGTAATTTTAATAACGATATTGGTGTGCCACTGACTCTGCTGCGATTATCAGCAGGTGATCAATATGGTGTATTTGAATTAGGTGCAAACCATCAGGGTGAGATTAACTACACCAGTAGCTTAGTTAAGCCGCAAGTGGCTTTGGTCAACAATATTGGCAGTGCGCATCTTGAGGGGTTTGGTTCAGTTGAAGGCATTGCACAGGCTAAATCTGAAATATTTAACCATTTAGTTCCAGACGGCACCGCAGTGATTAATGCTGATGATGAGTTTGCTGAGTTTATGGCAACCAAAGCAGCCGCGTTTAAACAACTGCGCTTTTCACGTGAGTCAGATGTTATTGCTGATGTGCGAGCGACCAGCTTAGTTGCCAATGCCCAAGGTTGTTATTACTTTTCACTCGAATATGCCTCGCAAACAGTTGAAGTGCAATTGCCATTGACGGGTATCCATCAAGTGAGCAATGCGTTGGCTTCAGCATCTATATGTCTAGCCCTAGGGCTAGATTTATCTATGGTGGCCTCTGGGCTAAGTTTATTGCAACCAGTGAAAGGGCGCATGATGCCTAAAGCACTAGGGCGCTTTCTGGTGGTTGATGACAGCTACAATGCTAACCCTAGTTCAGTGAGTGCTGCGATTAATTGGTTGCAACAACGTCAACATTATCGTTGTTTAGTGCTGGGAGATTTAGGCGAATTAGGCGACAATGCCGCCCCTTTGCACGAACAGCTCGGTCAACAGGCTAAAATGGCCAATATTGACGCGCTATATTGTTGTGGCAGTTTATCTGCACACGCGAGTCGTGCTTTTGGTAGTCAACATTTTCAAGATGTAAATGAATTAGCTCAGATGTTAATAGCACAATTAAATCAGTTGCCAGGTGAGGCGACAATATTAGTCAAAGGTTCTCGAAGCGCAGCGATGGAACGTGTGGTCGATTTATTAGTAGATGCCTTCGGGCGCGGGGAGTTAGTGTAGATGCTGGTTTATCTGGCCGAGTATTTAACCCAGTTTTACAGTGGGTTTAACGTTTTTTCTTATGTGACTTTCAGAGCCATTTTAGGGCTGTTGACCGCATTAGTGTTTAGTTTGTGGTGGGGACCTAAACTGATTGAACGTTTGCAGTTATTGCAAATTGGTCAAGTTGTGCGTAATGACGGCCCAGAATCACACTTTAGTAAGCGTGGCACCCCGACTATGGGCGGATTACTGATCCTTGCGGGTATTTTTATCAGCGTATTGCTTTGGGGTGATCTCTCCAGTCGATATGTGTTGGTGATGTTGTTCGTGTTAGGTGCTTTTGGCGCGATAGGCTTTCTTGATGACTATTTAAAAGTGGTTAAGAAAAACTCTAAAGGGCTTATTGCCCGCTGGAAATATGCTTCGCAGTCTATAGCCGCGTTAGTGGTAGCATTTTATTTGTATAGCTCAGCGACAATACCGGTGAGACTCAACTAGTCGTGCCCTTTTTTAAAGATGTCATGCCACAACTTGGGGTACTGTTTATCTTTTTAACGTACTTCACCATTGTTGGAGCCAGTAATGCGGTTAATTTAACCGATGGTTTGGATGGTTTAGCGATTATGCCTACTGTGATGGTTGCTGGAGCGTTTGCGCTGGTTGCTTATCTGTCAGGTCATGCCCAATTTGCTAATTATTTGCATATTCCGCATTTGCCAGAAGCGGGCGAACTGGTGATTGTGTGTACAGCAATTGTCGGGGCTGGTTTAGGTTTTTTATGGTTTAACACCTATCCTGCACAAGTGTTCATGGGCGATGTAGGCTCACTGGCACTCGGTGCTGCGCTAGGGACAATTGCAGTATTGGTTCGCCAAGAGATTTTACTGATCATCATGGGTGGCGTATTTGTGATGGAAACTGTTTCAGTGATTTTACAGGTGGGTTCTTACAAGCTTCGCGGCCAACGTATTTTCCGCATGGCGCCTATTCACCACCATTATGAATTAAAAGGCTGGCCAGAGCCGCGGGTTATTGTGCGCTTTTGGATTATTTCCTTATTCCTTGTATTACTAGGTCTTGCGACCTTGAAGTTAAGGTAAAATATTATGCACTCCAATTATACGCACATCGTTTTAGGACTGGGAGCCACTGGGTTGTCGGTCGTGCGTTATTTAGTTTCCCAGGGAATTAAACCTTTGGTGATGGATAGCCGTCGCCGTCCCCTGGCGAAGATGTACTTGCAAAAGAGTTTACTGATATTGAATTGATTGCGGGTGGGTTTGATTGCCGATATTTGGTTCAAGCCAGTCAATTGATAATTAGCCCTGGTATCTCAATTGAAACACCTGAGATTAGAGCGGCCCGTGATATGGGAATTGAAGTTATTGGTGATATCGAGCTATTTGCTCGAGCCATTGCTGATAGAAAACCATGCGTGATTGGTATTACTGGGTCAAATGGTAAGTCTACCGTGACAACCTTAGTGCACGATATCTTAGCCGCGGCAGGAAAAAAGTCGCTATGGGCGGTAACATTGGTATCCCAGCGTTAGATTTGTTAGCGCAAGATGTTGAATATTACGTCTTGGAGTTATCCAGTTTTCAGCTTGAAACGACCTTTTCATTGAACTGTATTGCAGCGACTTGTCTCAATATCAGCGAAGATCATATGGATCGCTATTGCAGCATTTCCAGTTATCGGGAAGCTAAATTGAACTTATATCCACAAAGTAAATTTGTGATGTATAACCGTGATGATGAGCTGACTTTTCCATTTGAACCCATGAACCAAAATACATTTGGTTTAGGCGTGCCTGAAGCTGATGAATGGGGATTAAGTGACGGAAAAATCTTTCACGGCGATAGCGAAATAATGAATTTAAATGATGTCACTTTAATTGGCTCGCATAACCACGCTAATTTACTGGCCGCGATGGCATTGGTTGATGCCTGTTCAGTAGATAAAGCATTTGCTATTCAAGTTGCCAGTAGCTTTAAAGGCCTAAGTCACCGTTGTGAGCTTGTGGCGGTTGTAGACGGTGTGACTTATATCAATGACTCTAAAGCTACCAATGTCGGCGCAACCGTTGCTGCACTGCAAGGATTAAATACCCATTTAGGTGAAGTGTTTTTAATCGCAGGTGGAGATGGTAAAGGCGCTGACTTTAAACCCTTAATTCCAGCATTAGAGCATGTTGCCAAGGTAATTACCCTTGGTAAAGACGGCGCAAAAATTGCCAAATTAAAAAGTAACAGTATTAGCGTCGCCACCATGAAAGAAGCGGTTGATGCCGCAGCGCAACTAGCCTTTTCAGGTGACATTGTCTTGTTGTCACCTGCATGCGCCAGTTTAGATATGTATCGCAACTTTATGGCACGTGGCGATGATTTTAAGCAATGTGTGGAACAACTTGATGGCCAGTAATGAGCAGCAATTAAGCTTATTCAAACAAGGTCTGAAAGGAATTTGGCCATCATTGCTTGATGATAATAACGCTGGAGTGGAGCTTTACGATCGCACATTTTTAGCGGCCATCATTGGCTTGATGTGTTTCGGCTTTGTGATGGTAATGTCGGCTTCTATGCCTGAGGCCGAGAAGTTAACCGGTAACCCGTTTCACTTTATATACCGACATATATTTTATCTTATTGGCTGTATTGTCATTGCCTTTGCTGTGTTGAAAGTTGAGGTGAGTCACTGGGAAAAAAATAGTGGCATGCTGATGATAGGCGTGTTGATCATGTTATTTGCTGTATTAGTGGTGGGTACATCGGTCAATGGTGCCAGACGTTGGTTGGCTATTGGACCTGTGCGCATTCAGGTAGCTGAACTGGCAAAGTTTGTTTTTATTGTTTATATGGCGGGTTACTTGGTTCGTCGACATGGCGAGTTAAGAGAAAACCGTAAAGGCTTTTACAAACCTATCGGTGTTTATGTGTTATTTGCGGTGTTAATCCTACTGCAACCCGACTTAGGGACTGTAGTGGTATTATTCGTTTGTACCGTCAGTTTATTATTTTTGGCCGGAGCTCGAATCACTGATTTTATGGTGTTGGTATTATTAGGAATAGCCACTTTTGTGTTATTGGTGCTATTTGAACCTTACCGAATGCGACGGGTAACCTCTTTTATGGATCCATGGGAAGACCCGTTTGGCAGTGGTTATCAGTTAACTCAATCGTTAATGGCTTATGGTCGGGGTGATTGGTTTGGTCAAGGGTTAGGCAATAGTATTCAAAAGTTAGCTTACTTACCTGAGGCTCACACTGACTTTATTTTTGCTGTCATTGGTGAAGAACTTGGATTTATGGGCATTATTGCCGTGCTATTAGTGATGTTTTTTATTGCACTGCGCGCCATTAGATTGGGTAATCTATGTTTACAAATGCAACGGCCATTTGAAAGCTATGTCGCTTATGGTGTCGGTATTTGGATTTGTTTTCAAACCGTGGTTAATGTCGGCGCAAGTATCGGTATGTTGCCAACAAAAGGGCTAACATTACCCTTTATTAGTTATGGTGGTAGTAGCTTGTGGGTCATGACGGCCGCGGTAATGTTGTTAGTCAGAATTGATCATGAAAGGCGTGTCAGTTTAATTCAAGCAGTACAAGGGAGGGCTAAACAATGACAGATGAAAATACCAATAACAGTGCAGTTGCTTATAGCCACTCTCCAAGATTATTAGTCATGGCTGGCGGTACCGGCGGTCATGTTTTTCCGGCATTAGCCGTTGCTAAACATTTAGCTGCCAGTGGCTGGCAAGTACGTTGGTTAGGTACTGCAGACCGTATGGAAGCGCGCTTAGTGCCACAACATGGTTTTGATATTGAGTTTATTGATATTAAAGGCGTACGTGGCAACGGCCTGCTGTGTAAATTAGCGGCACCGTTTAAAGTGGTGCGCGCTATTATTCAATCCAAAGCCGTTATAGACGATTTTAAGCCAAATGTGGTGTTGGGCATGGGTGGATTTGCCAGTGGGCCTGGTGGTGTGGCAGCTAAGTTAGCTGGCGTTCCAATTGTATTGCATGAACAAAATGCCATTCCAGGTCTGACAAATAAATTACTGTCAAAAATTGCCAGCAAGGTTTTATGTGCTTTTAACAACACGTTTTCGAGTGATATTAAAAATGTTGAAGTGGTAGGTAATCCAATCAGACAAGAGTTAGTGTCATTGGGCGCACTAGACAAACCGCTTAATGAGGATGCCCTAAAAGTATTGGTCGTAGGGGGAAGTTTAGGTGCCAAGGCTCTTAATGAAACCTTACCAGATGCGGTTGCTCTGTTAGCTACACAACACTCAATAACAGTTTGGCATCAAGTGGGTAAAAATAACTTAGATGCTGTTAAAGCGGCATATCAGCAATTAAACCAGCTTGATAAAGTGAATGTGGCTGAATTTATTGATGATATGGAAGCCGCATACCGTTGGGCGGATGTGGTAGTGTGCCGCTCAGGGGCATTAACGGTATCTGAATTAGCCGCTGTAGGTTTACCAAGTATATTAGTGCCTTATCCACATGCAGTTGATGATCATCAAACTAGAAACGCAGCTGTGTTAGTGGATGCACATGCGGGATTTTTAGTACCGCAAACAGAATTGAATGCAAAATTGCTTGCTGAAAAATTGCAGCTATTTGCCAGTGATAGACAAGTATTGCTCCAAATGGGGCTAAAAGCACGGGGCGTAGCCGTGTTAGATGCCACTCAAAGAGTTGCAGCTATATGCGCCGCGGTAGCGAAAAAGGGTTGAAATGACAAAGACAGAAAAGTACGCACAGCTTCGTAGCATGATCCCCGAAATGAGACGGGTCAAGCGGATTCATTTTGTTGGCATCGGTGGTGCTGGCATGGGTGGTATTGCTGAAGTGTTAGTCAATGAAGGCTATCAAATTAGTGGCTCAGACATTGCTGTAAATAATGTTACTGAACGTTTGGCACGTTTAGGGGCAAAAATTCTTATTGGTCATCAGGCTAACAATGTTGTTGATGTTGATGTTGTTGTTGTTTCCACGGCAATTGATAAGCAGAACCCTGAGATTCTAGCCGCACAGGAAAATCGCACCCCAATCGTACGTCGTGCTGAAATGTTAGCAGAATTGATGCGTTATCGTCATGGTGTAGCCATTGCCGGTACTCATGGCAAAACCACAACCACTAGCTTAATTGCCAGTGTTTATGGTGAAGCGCAACGCGATCCTACCTTTGTTATTGGCGGTTTGTTAAACAGTGCTGGTACCAATGCACGTTTAGGCACAAGCCGATATTTGATTGCTGAAGCAGATGAAAGTGACGCCAGCTTCTTGCATTTGCAGCCAATGGTCAGTGTTGTTACCAACATTGAAGCTGATCATATGGACACCTATGGTGGCGACTTTGAAGTCCTGAAAACTACATTTGTGGATTTTTTACATAACTTACCATTTTACGGTGTCGCCGTAATGTGTATTGATGACCTGGTAATTCAAGAGATTTTACCGCGAGTTGGCCGTCAAATTGTGACCTATGGTTTTAGTGAAGATGCCGATGTAAGGGCGAGTAACTTTGTTCAGCAAGGGCATCAATCACGCTTTACCGCGCACAGAAAAGACCGACCCGATTTAGATATAGTATTGAACTTACCTGGAGCACATAATGTGCTCAACTCTTTAGCTGCTATCGCAGTGGCCAGTGAAGATGAGATAGATGATGCTTCTATTGTGAAAGCATTAGCAGGGTTTGAAGGCATTGGACGTCGATTCCAGCACTTAGGTGAGTTTGATACTCCCAATGGTAAGGTCATGTTAGTAGATGACTATGGTCATCATCCAAGTGAAGTACTTGCCACCATTAAAGCTGCACGTGCAGGTTGGCCTGATAAACGGTTAGTGATGGCTTACCAGCCACATCGTTATAGTCGTACACGCGATCTATACGAAGACTTTGTAGAGGTATTATCGCAAGTCGATTGTTTACTTTTACTTGATGTATACGCCGCGGGCGAGAACCCGATACCAGGTGCAGATGGCCGAGCATTATGTCGTTCAATTCGCGTGCGTGGTCAGGTTGACCCAATATTTATTTCAGGCCCAGATCAACTTGCAAGTGTATTACCTGATGTATTGCAAGACGGTGATTTATTGTTAACACAAGGTGCCGGTAATATTGGTGCGTTATCGCGTGAGTTAGCAAGTAGTGAACTGGGATTTAAACCAGCATAATGTTAAAAATAAAATCGAGCGGTTTTTGTACAGTTATGCAGTTGAAAAATCGCGCTTTTATACAGTCATTAAGCACTATATAATAGCCGGTTTTTTGCATGATCGTATCAGCAGTTTTCGGGAGTGATTATCGGTGTCATGGAGCAAGAAAGGACGCCAGTTAAAACAAAAGCTAAAACACGTTAATTGGTATTTGTATTTTGGTTTGATGTTTTTGCTCAGTGTGTTGACAACAATTACATGGAGTGGCATGAAGCTTCATGAGTTACTTAATGATGCTGACGCCCTTCCGATAGAAGCTATTGCTATTAAAGGTGAGCGCCGTTATACCTCGGACGAAGAAATCAAGGTGGCGTTGCAGTCAATGATGAAGAGTAGTTTTTTTAACGCTGACGTATTAGATATACAGCGGGCATTAGAAAGCCTACCTTGGGTTTATCATGCGTCAGTTAGACGCGAGTGGCCTGCAAAATTTAAGGTGAACTTACAAGAGCAACAAGCTGTAGCACACTGGAATGGTGATGCTTGGCTAAATGTTAACGGTGAAGTGTTTAATGCTTTGGCTGAATTAGATTTAGTTAATTTACCTATGTTGTCAGGCCCTGATGATATGGCTGAAGAAGTACTTATAAGCTTTAGGCAATTAGATGAATTACTTCAAATAAATGGATTTAAATTAGCCAGCTTGCGATTAAGCCCACGCCATGCATGGCAAGCTGAATTGGCTAATGGTATACAAATAGAGCTAGGGCGTGAGGATAAAATGTCTCGAATACAGCGTTTTATCAATGTCTACCCGACACTAGTGCAAAGTGAAAGACCCGTCGCCAGAGTGGATTTACGTTATGACACAGGTTTTGCTGTGGGCTGGGATGAGACCAATAAGAGAACTGAGAATAAATGACCAAAAATCAGGAAAGAAACCTTATCGTAGGGTTAGATATCGGAACATCAAAGGTCGCCGTCATAATAGGTGAAGTACTGCCTGACGGTGAAATTAGTGTTATTGGTTTAGGTAATCATCCTTCTCGTGGCATGGACAAAGGTGGCGTGAATGATCTCGACTCAATCGTACGCAGTGTGCAAAGGGCATTAGATCAAGCTGAACTTATGGCTGATTGCCAAGTGTCTTCTGTTTATTTAAGCATTTCAGGTAAGCATATCGCGTGTCAGAATGAAAACGGCATGGTGTCGATTAACGACGAAGAAGTCACTCAAGAAGATGTTGATAATGTGATTCATACAGCGCGTTCAGTTAAAATACCGACCGAACGTCGTATTTTGCATGTGTTGCCACAGGAATATTCAATTGACGTGCAAGACGGCATAAAAAGTCCAATAGGCATGTCGGGTATGCGTATGGAAGCCAAGGCGCATATTGTGACTTGTGCAAATGACATGGCTAAAAATATTACTAAAAGTGTCGAACGTTGTGGCCTGAAAGTAGATGATTTAGTGTTCTCAGGCATAGCCTCTGCAGATTCAGTATTAACCAATGACGAGAAAGACCTTGGTGTGTGTATTGTCGATATTGGCGGTGGCACAACAGATATAGCAGTTTATACCAATGGCGCATTACGTCATTGCGCCGTAGTGCCGGTAGCGGGTAACCAAGTGACCAGTGATATTGCTAAAATATTTCGCACACCGTTAACCCATGCAGAACAAATTAAAGTGCAGTTTGCCAGTGCAAGAAGCTCAATGGTAAGCCGTGAAGACAGTATTGAGGTTCCGTCAGTAGGAGGAAGACCTTCGCGTAGTATGTCACGTCATACTCTGGCTGAAGTTGTCGAACCAAGATACCAAGAATTATTCGAGTTAGTACTGAAGCAATTACAAGATAGCGGTTTAGAAGACCAAATTGCCGCAGGCATAGTACTAACCGGTGGAACATCTTCCATAACAGGCGTGGTAGACATTGCCGAAGCGACATTCGGTATGCCGGTGCGAGTCGCCTCGCCACTGCCAGTTAAAGGATTATATGAATACGTGGACCAACCAATTTACTCAACAGGGATAGGGTTGCTTCACTATGGGGCAAGAAGGCTTATCGAACGTCAGTTCGAACGTCCTGAACGCCAAGGGGTAACTAGCTTTTTAAATCGGGTAAAAAGCTGGTTTAAGGGTGAATTTTAAATAACGCAGACAAACGGGATCAGACAATGTTTGAGATCATGGATTCACATTCAGACGAAGCGGTGATTAAAGTCATCGGTGTCGGTGGTGGTGGCGGAAACGCTGTCGAACATATGGTAAAACACAGCATCGAAGGTGTTGAGTTTATCGTAACAAACACAGATGCACAGGCGTTACGTAAATCAAGTGCAGGTTCAACAATCCAACTTGGACGTGACGTAACAAAAGGTTTAGGGGCAGGGGCGAACCCAGACGTAGGCCGTCAAGCGGCAGAAGAAGACCGTGAAAATATTCGTGCGGCGATTAAAGGTTCAGATATGATCTTTATCGCAGCGGGAATGGGTGGCGGTACTGGTACAGGTGCAGCACCAGTCGTTGCTGAAATCGCACGCGAAGAAGGCATTTTAACTGTCGCTGTTGTGACTAAACCGTTCCCATTTGAAGGCAAAAAGCGTATGGCATACGCTGAGCTAGGGATCGCTGAGTTAGCTAAACATGTGGATTCGTTAATTACCATTCCAAATGAAAAGCTACTTAAAGTGCTTGGTCGTGGCACCTCTCTACTAGATGCATTCGCTGCAGCTAATAACGTGCTCCTTGGTGCTGTGCAAGGTATTGCAGAGTTGATCACTCGCCCAGGCTTAATCAACGTGGATTTCGCCGACGTGAAAACCGTAATGTCTGAAATGGGTAATGCCATGATGGGCACAGGTGTTGCGACTGGTGATGATCGAGCAGAAGAAGCAGCAGAGGCGGCAGTTGCAAGTCCATTATTAGAAGATATTGATCTCGCTGGCGCCCGTGGCGTATTAGTGAACATTACAGCGGGTATGGACATCACAATTGAAGAGCTAGAAACAGTGGGTAACCATGTTAAAGCTTATGCATCTGAAAATGCGACAGTAGTCGTGGGTGCAGTGATTGATCCTGAAATGAGCGATGAGCTACGTGTAACGGTTGTTGCTACCGGTATTGGCATTGAAAAGAAGCCAGATATTCAGTTAGTGCAAAAAACAGCGCCACGTCCAGAGCCAGTGGTAATTGAACCACGTCCAGAGCCAGTTGATGAGCCTATTGTTGCGCCAACATATTCTTCGTCGAAGAGTAATGCTGTACCACAATCAGTTCCCGCTCCACGTGCCGATGCAGATTATTTAGATATTCCAGCATTTTTACGTAAGCAAGCTGATTAATTAGCATAGCTATCAACCCGTTTTAAAGCGGTTTTGATAGGCTGATATTAATATTGTCTACAGTATTAATGTTAACAAAAGCGTGATGATTGCATAGTTGATAACGAAATGACGTTGTTCTGGGGCTATTTGCATTTTTTTTGTGAATTGTGCAAGATATGGTAGCATATCGTACCAGCTATACATGATGGCTTTGGGTGTTTATTTTAAGCTTCTGTTTTTATTGTTATTTACGGGTAAATGAATGATTTTTCAAAGAACTGTTCAAAAAATGGTGAAGAGTACTGGTGTCGGATTACATTCTGGCAACAAGGTGACTCTGTGCATTAAGCCCGCACCAGTAAATACAGGGATTGTACTAACACGTACCGATCTAACGCCTCCAGTGTCTATCCCTGCCAAGGCTGAATTAGTGCGTGAAACGACAATGTGCACAGCGCTTGTAAATGATACAGGTGTTCGTATTTCTACAATTGAACATCTATTTGCAGCACTTGCTGGCTTAGGCATTGATAATGCGATTATCGAAGTTGATGCCCCTGAAATCCCAATTATGGATGGCAGTGCCAGTCCGTTTGTGTTTTTGCTGCAAAGTGCAGGCATAAAAGAGCAAGCGGCACCGAAAAAATACCTAAAAATTACCAAACCTATTCGTGTTGAAGACGGCGATAAATGGGCTGAGTTAAGACCTTTTAAAGGGTTCAGAGTTGATTTTAAAATTGATTTTGCTCATCCAGAAATTGCTCGTAGTCAGCAACATATGGTGATGGACTTTTCTACATCCGCTTTTGTAAAAGATATCAGCCGTGCTAGAACGTTCGGCTTTATGCGTGATATTGAATATTTGCGTGCTAATAACCTCGCTTTAGGTGGCAGCATGGAAAATGCTGTAGTGCTTGACGAATACCGCGTTCTCAACCCTGATGGTCTGCGTTATGATGACGAGTTCGTTAAGCATAAAATTCTCGACGCTTTTGGTGACTTATATGTAGCAGGTCATGCCATTGTCGGTGAATTTAAAGCATACAAAACAGGTCATGCATTAAATAATCAACTCGTTAGAGCGCTACTTGCCCAGCAGGATGCATGGGAATTAGTCAGCTTTGACAAAGAGGCTGATGTACCTGTCAGCTTTATTGTGCCGGGTACCACAGCACTAGCTTAATCGTTTGATTGCCTATTACGGCTGGCCAATGCAGCCAGCCGTTTTAGTTTTTCACCCAGAGATCCTTCCACATGATCAGCTAATGCAGCAATATGTTGTGCCGCTTCATTACTGATATAAGTGTGATTCATCTGGGAGTTTACATTTCCCATTGCTAATCCTGGGTTGACTTTAACCTCAATAGCAGTGAGCATGGGTAGCGTTTCAGCCTGAAGTTGTCGTAGTAGTTTAGGCTTTTGAAAATTAATTCTAGCGGCCCAGGCTGCGGATGAGGTTTCAACAACAAGAACACCCTGGCGGAGATTAGCTACTTTCAGCTGCTCTGCCGCAGGACCATCGATAATCTGTTTTAGATAACGATTTAGATTATTTAGCAGTTCTGCTTTCTCAGCGAGTTCAGGTAGTTTTCCTGACAAATGTAATAAATTGCTGAGGTCTTGAGGGGGCTTTTTCATATGATAATAAGATGGCTGAATTAGGCTATGAGTGTAACAGTATTTGTTCAAGGTCGAAATGGGGTCACGCGTTGGCAACCCAGTAAACGATGGTTTCTTTTGCCCATTATGATAATGGTCACTGGAACTGCTATTTATCAATACAGTACCGATCGCTTTGCTAATCAACAAGCTAAAGTAGATGAAAATCAACAGCTGCGTGAGCAACAACAACAGCAAGTTATTGAGCTCAAACACGCAACTGAAATTCAACTGGCTACGTTAGTAACTCATGTTGCTAAAATGCAGGCCAAAATTACCCGACTTGAAGCATTAGGCCAACAAGTTGCCCAAAATAATTTACTTGACGACCAATTCGATTTCCATGCAGAAGCAGGCATCGGCGGTTACAGTGAATTAGGGACAGGAATCGAATTAAGCCAGCTTATGCATGATATGAATAAGCTAGCATCACGAATTGATAATAATAATCTTCAGTTGTCACTACTTGAAACAGTGTCAACAAATCTCCATATAGATGAAGAACGTTATATATCAGGGCGGCCAATCGATAAAGGTTGGTTATCTTCGCCCTATGGTTTACGCAATGACCCTTTTAATGGCCGTAGAACAATGCATAAAGGTATTGATTTTGCGGGACGAGAAGGGGCCGATGTTATTGCAACTGCCGCAGGTGTAATAACGTGGTCAGGAAGTATGTTTGGGTATGGCGAGCTTATCGAAATAGATCATGGTAATGGTCTTCGTACTCGCTATGGACACAATAAATCTCTGTCAGTAAACGTAGGTGACGTCGTTGCCAAAGGCGATATTATCGCCAGTATGGGAAGCACAGGTCGTTCAACCGGCCCTCATGTGCATTACGAAGTGCTTCGCGGTGGACAACAAATAGATCCACAAAAATTTGTATACCGCAAAGCAAGTTGATCATATAACGGTTAATGCGCTCTGAAGAGCCAAACCTACAAGAGATAAGTGACTAAGATGTTAGGTAAATTACTGACAAAAGTATTTGGAAGCAGAAACGACCGTACCCTAAAAAACTTGGGTAAAGTGGTCACTAAAATTAACGCATTGGAAGCTGACTATGAAAAACTGTCCGATGAAGAACTAAAAGCAAAAACCGCAGAGTTTAGACAGCGTCTAGAATCAGGCGAAAGCCTAGATAGTTTGATGGCAGAAGCATTTGCCGTTGTGCGTGAAGCGTCAAAGCGTGTGTTTAATATGCGTCCTTTCGATGTCCAATTACTTGGTGGCATGGTATTAGACAGTAACCGTATTGCTGAAATGCGTACCGGTGAAGGTAAAACGTTAACGGCCACATTGCCAGCATATTTAAATGGGCTCAGCGGCAAAGGCGTTCACGTAATTACGGTGAATGATTATTTAGCCCGTCGTGATGCAGAGTTTAATCGCCCATTATTTGAGTTTTTAGGCTTAACGGTTGGTGTTAACGTTGCCGGTATTGGTCAAATAGAAAAGAAACAAGCTTATAACGCAGATATTACTTATGGCACAAATAACGAATTTGGCTTCGATTATCTGCGCGATAATATGGCTTTTTCTCCGCAAGAGCGTGTACAACGTCCTCTTAATTACGCCTTGATCGATGAAGTTGACTCAATTTTAATTGATGAAGCGCGTACACCACTGATTATTTCTGGTGCAGCTGAAGACAGCTCTGATCTTTATATTAAAGTGAACAAGTTAATTCCTAGTCTTGTACGTCAAGATAAAGAAGATACTGAAGACTATATAGGTGAAGGTGACTTCACAATCGATGAGAAAGGTAAGCAAGTTCATTTAACTGAACGCGGCCAAGAAAAAGTTGAACTGCTGTTAACCGAGCAAGGCATGTTAGCTGAAGGTGACTCACTTTATTCAGCTGCAAATATTTCATTACTTCACCATGTTTATGCAGCCCTTCGTGCGCATACATTATTTGAGCGCGATGTTGACTACATTATTCAAGACGATGATGTGGTCATTGTTGATGAACATACGGGTCGTACTATGCCTGGTCGTCGTTGGTCAGAAGGTTTACATCAAGCGGTTGAAGCTAAGGAAGGGGTTCATATTCAAAATGAAAACCAAACTCTTGCGTCAATTACCTTCCAGAACTACTTCCGCCAATATGACAAATTAGCCGGTATGACGGGTACTGCTGATACAGAAGCGTTCGAGTTTCAGCATATTTATGGCCTAGATACCGTTGTAGTACCCACTAACCGTCCAATGGTTCGTAACGATATGGCAGATCTTGTCTATCTAACGGCTGCAGAAAAGTATGATGCCATTATTGCTGATATTAAAGGATGTCGTGAACGTGGTCAGCCAGTATTAGTGGGCACCGTTTCTATTGAGCAATCAGAACTGCTTAATACATTATTGAACAAAGCCAACATCCCACATAGCGTGCTAAATGCTAAATTCCATGAGAAAGAAGCTGAGATTGTTGCTCAGGCCGGTAGTTTAGGTGCAGTAACAATTGCAACTAACATGGCTGGTCGTGGTACAGATATCGTATTAGGCGGTAACTGGAACATGGAAATTGAGGCGTTAGACAATCCAACAGCAGAGCAAAAAGCTAAAATTAAAGCTGATTGGCAAATACGTCATGATGAAGTGCTTGCTGCAGGTGGTTTACATATTTTAGGTACCGAGCGTCATGAGTCTCGTCGTATTGATAACCAGTTACGTGGTCGTGCTGGTCGTCAAGGTGATGCAGGTTCTTCACGTTTCTACTTATCAATGGAAGATAGCTTGATGCGCATCTTCGCATCAGATCGCGTTTCAAGCATGATGAAAAAACTTGGAATGGAAGAAGGCGAAGCTATTGAGCATCCATGGGTATCTCGTGCTATCGAAAATGCACAGCGTAAAGTAGAAGCGCGTAACTTCGATATTCGTAAGCAATTACTTGAATATGATGACGTGGCAAATGATCAACGCCAAGTTGTTTACTCTCAACGTAATGAGCTAATGGATGCAGAAAGCATTGAAGATACGATTAAAAATATCGAAGAAGATGTTGTTTCTGGCGTAATTGATACTTATATCCCACCGAATTCTTTAGAAGAGTTATGGGATATACCTGGGTTAGAGCAACGTTTACATAATGAGTTCGCATTAAAGCTTCCGATACAAGAGTGGTTAGATAAAGAAGACGATCTACATGAAGAGACATTACGTGAGCGTATTGTCACATCATGGACAGATGCTTTTAAAGCTAAAGAGCAGATGGTTGGTGCACAAGTATTACGCCAATTTGAAAAAGCCGTGATGCTACAAACCTTAGATGGTTTATGGAAGGAGCATTTAGCTGCGATGGATCATCTGCGTCAAGGTATCCATTTACGTGGGTATGCGCAGAAAAATCCTAAGCAAGAATATAAGCGTGAATCGTTTGAGTTATTCCAACAGATGCTTGAAACATTAAAGCACGATGTCATTAGTGTCTTATCGAAAGTGCAAGTACAAGCACAATCAGATGTAGACGACATGGAACAACGCCGTCGCGATGAAGAAGCTAAGATTAAACGTGATTACCAGCATGCATCCGCAGATGCATTGGACGAAGGCGAAGCTACAACTACTGCAGAAAAACCAAAGACGGTTATTCGCGATGGTGAAAAAGTTGGACGTAACGATCCGTGTCCTTGCGGATCAGGCCAGAAATTTAAACAATGTCATGGCAAATTAAGTTAATACACCCGTTAACTTAGCTAAACCAACATAGTGATGATGAAAAGCAGCTTATATAGCTGCTTTTTTTATGCCTAGTGAATAAGAGTTTAAAGCCAGACATCCACACATTGTGGATAACTTTGGGGGTAAATGGTGTAAAACGTGTAGGTAAGTGGGTAACTATAAAAAAGATCGCTAAAAGTCGATCTTTTTACACAAAAGCACTTGCACCGCTTCAGAATCTCCCTATAATGCGCAACCACTGACACGGCACAGCGCGAAAGCAAAGTGGCATCCAAGGTTAATCACTGAGGAAGTTCAGGTTGATTTGAAAGGATAAAGACTTCGGTTTCATCATCAAATCAACAGCGAAAAGAAAGTTTGAAAAAACACTTGACGCTAACAACAGGGTCTGTAGAATACGCAGCCCAAGCCAACGACCTAGCGTCTAACGGCGATGTTTGAAAAATTAACATCAACGCTCTTTAACAATTTATCAAGTAATCTGTGTGGACATTCACAGGTATTGAGTTATTCGAAATTGTCTTCTGTTCTTCGGAATGTTGGCAATCAAAAAATTTAAACTCAATGCAACGATGAATGTTCATAGCAATATGTACAAAAAGACTTTGTTAACTTCGGTTGATAAAGCAATCAGAATTCATTGAGCCGAATCGCAAGATTCAAAAAAACTTTAATTGAAGAGTTTGATCATGGCTCAGATTGAACGCTGGCGGCAGGCCTAACACATGCAAGTCGAGCGGCAGCGGGAAGATAGCTTGCTATCTTTGCCGGCGAGCGGCGGACGGGTGAGTAATGCCTAGGGATCTGCCCAGTCGAGGGGGATAACAGTTGGAAACGACTGCTAATACCGCATACGCCCTACGGGGGAAAGGAGGGGACCTTCGGGCCTTTCGCGATTGGATGAACCTAGGTGGGATTAGCTAGTTGGTGAGGTAATGGCTCACCAAGGCGACGATCCCTAGCTGTTCTGAGAGGATGATCAGCCACACTGGGACTGAGACACGGCCCAGACTCCTACGGGAGGCAGCAGTGGGGAATATTGCACAATGGGCGAAAGCCTGATGCAGCCATGCCGCGTGTGTGAAGAAGGCCTTCGGGTTGTAAAGCACTTTCAGTAGGGAGGAAAGGTAGACGTTTAATAAACGGTTACTGTGACGTTACCTACAGAAGAAGGACCGGCTAACTCCGTGCCAGCAGCCGCGGTAATACGGAGGGTCCGAGCGTTAATCGGAATTACTGGGCGTAAAGCGTGCGCAGGCGGTTTTTTAAGCCAGATGTGAAAGCCCTGGGCTCAACCTAGGAATAGCATTTGGAACTGGGGAACTAGAGTCTTGTAGAGGGAGGTAGAATTTCAGGTGTAGCGGTGAAATGCGTAGATATCTGAAGGAATACCGGTGGCGAAGGCGGCCTCCTGGACAAAGACTGACGCTCATGCACGAAAGCGTGGGGAGCAAACAGGATTAGATACCCTGGTAGTCCACGCCGTAAACGATGTCTACTCGGAGTTTGGTGACTTAGTCACTGGGCTCCCAAGCTAACGCATTAAGTAGACCGCCTGGGGAGTACGGCCGCAAGGTTAAAACTCAAATGAATTGACGGGGGCCCGCACAAGCGGTGGAGCATGTGGTTTAATTCGATGCAACGCGAAGAACCTTACCTACTCTTGACATCCACAGAAGATTGCAGAGATGCGATTGTGCCTTCGGGAACTGTGAGACAGGTGCTGCATGGCTGTCGTCAGCTCGTGTTGTGAAATGTTGGGTTAAGTCCCGCAACGAGCGCAACCCCTATCCTTATTTGCCAGCGAGTTATGTCGGGAACTTTAGGGAGACTGCCGGTGATAAACCGGAGGAAGGTGGGGACGACGTCAAGTCATCATGGCCCTTACGAGTAGGGCTACACACGTGCTACAATGGCGTATACAGAGGGTTGCAAAGCCGCGAGGTGGAGCTAATCTCACAAAGTACGTCGTAGTCCGGATTGGAGTCTGCAACTCGACTCCATGAAGTCGGAATCGCTAGTAATCGTGAATCAGAATGTCACGGTGAATACGTTCCCGGGCCTTGTACACACCGCCCGTCACACCATGGGAGTGGGCTGCAAAAGAAGTGGGTAGTTTAACCTTCGGGAGAACGCTCACCACTTTGTGGTTCATGACTGGGGTGAAGTCGTAACAAGGTAGCCCTAGGGGAACCTGGGGCTGGATCACCTCCTTACCTATACGACTAACTCAATACCTAAAGTGCAGCAATGCATGTGAGTGTTCACACAGATTACTTGATAGAAAGAAAGAGAAATTATGTTGGGTCTGTAGCTCAGCTGGTTAGAGCGCACCCCTGATAAGGGTGAGGTCGGTGGTTCAAGTCCACTCTGACCCACCAATTTTTCCTACTCTGCGTTGGAAGATAACTCGTTTAGTGAACTAAACGTCGTCATCATCCGCCTTGATTAGAAATGATTGGCAAGCCAAATAAATTGGCTGACCTTCTTAGAAGGTGAACATAAATTCTCGCTGTATGTAAAGGGGTTATAGCTCAGCTGGGAGAGCGCCTGCCTTGCACGCAGGAGGTCTGCGGTTCGATCCCGCATAGCTCCACCATTCATCTTAGATGAAATACATACACATTGGTCAGAGATGCCAAAGATAAGTGAAAAATTTATCTTTGGCTTTTTTAAGCCCGCTCTTTAACAATTTGGAAAGCTGATAGTACTAACTAAAGGCGCATAGATGATGATTCGTTGTTGTTTGTGTGATTATGTTAGTGCGAAAAACGTTAATACGAAAGTATTAACACTTGAGTTCTCAAAACACTGTTTAAGTGTCTTGAATATTCTAAAAACTAAGGCGAGTCACACTTCCTAGTCGGGAGTGAGACAAGTAAAAACCAGCTAGTTGCGATACAGTCTAATTAGTTCACGCAAGTGAAACTCATTTGGGTTGTATGGTTAAGTGACTAAGCGTATACGGTGGATGCCTTGGCAGTCAGAGGCGATGAAGGACGTAATAACTTGCGAAAAGCGTTGGCGAGCTAGTAATAAGCATTTGAGCTAACGATATCCGAATGGGGAAACCTGGCCACATAAGTGGTCATCATGCAGTGAATACATAGTTGCATGAGGCGAACCTGGGGAACTGAAACATCTAAGTACCCAGAGGAAAAGAAATCAACCGAGATTCCCCTAGTAGCGGCGAGCGAACGGGGATTAGCCCTTAAGTCTATGGGGTGTTAGTGGAATGTGTTGGAAAGCACAGCGGCACAGGGTGATAGCCCCGTACATGAAAACTAACCATAGATGAAAACGAGTAAGGCGGGACACGTGACATCCTGTTTGAATATGGGGGGACCATCCTCCAAGGCTAAATACTCCTGACTGACCGATAGTGAACCAGTACCGTGAGGGAAAGGCGAAAAGAACCCCTGTGAGGGGAGTGAAATAGAACCTGAAACCGTATACGTACAAGCAGTGGGAGCGGTTCTTGAGACCGTGACTGCGTACCTTTTGTATAATGGGTCAGCGACTTACGTTTTGTAGCGAGGTTAAGCGAATAGCGGAGCCGTAGGGAAACCGAGTGTTAACTGCGCGTTTAGTTGCAAGGCGTAGACCCGAAACCGAGTGATCTAGCCATGGGCAGGTTGAAGGTTGAGTAACATCAACTGGAGGACCGAACCGACTTATGTTGAAAAATGAGCGGATGACTTGTGGCTGGGGGTGAAAGGCCAATCAAACTCGGAGATATCTGGTTCTCCTCGAAAGCTATTTAGGTAGCGCCTCGAGCGAATACCATTGGGGGTAGAGCACTGTTAAGGCTAGGGGGTCATCCCGACTTACCAACCCTTTGCAAACTCCGAATACCAATGAGTACTACTCGGGAGACAGACAGCGGGTGCTAACGTCCGTTGTCAAAAGGGAAACAACCCAGACCGTCAGCTAAGGTCCCAAAGTGTATGTTAAGTGGGAAACGATGTGGGAAGGCTTAGACAGCTAGGATGTTGGCTTAGAAGCAGCCATCATTTAAAGAAAGCGTAATAGCTCACTAGTCGAGTCGGCCTGCGCGGAAGATTTAACGGGGCTAAACATACCACCGAAGCTACGGGTTTGCAGTTTACTGCAAGCGGTAGAGGAGCGTTCTGTAAGCGGTTGAAGGTGAAGGGGTAACCCACACTGGACGTATCAGAAGTGCGAATGCTGACATGAGTAACGATAAAGGGAGTGAAAAACTCCCTCGCCGAAAGACCAAGGGTTCCTGTCCAACGTTAATCGGGGCAGGGTGAGTCGACCCCTAAGGTGAGGCCGAAAGGCGTAATCGATGGAAAACAGATTAATATTTCTGTACCTCTGCTAACTGCGATGGAGAGACGGAGAAGGCTAGGCTAGCGCGGCGTTGGTAGTCCGCGTTTAAGGTAGTAGGCGGTGTTCTTAGGCAAATCCGGGAACACGTACTTAAATGTACACGTTGAGAGCTGATGACGAGTCACTAAGGTGATGAAGTAGTTGATGCCATGCTTCCAGGAAAATCTTCTAAGCTTCAGGTTAGTAGGGATCGTACCCCAAACCGACACAGGTGGTCGGGTAGAGAATACCAAGGCGCTTGAGAGAACTCGGCTGAAGGAACTAGGCAAAATGGTACCGTAACTTCGGGAGAAGGTACGCTGCTGTTGGTGATGGGACTTGCTCCCTAAGCTGACGGCAGTCGCAGATACCAGGTGGCTGCAACTGTTTATCAAAAACACAGCACTGTGCAAAATCGCAAGATGACGTATACGGTGTGACGCCTGCCCGGTGCTTGAAGGTTAATTGATTGGGTTATCGCAAGAGAAGCTCATGATCGAAGCCCAAGTAAACGGCGGCCGTAACTATAACGGTCCTAAGGTAGCGAAATTCCTTGTCGGGTAAGTTCCGACCTGCACGAATGGCGTAATGATGGCCACGCTGTCTCCAGCCGAGACTCAGTGAAGTTGAAATTGCGGTGAAGATGCCGTATACCCGCGGCTAGACGGAAAGACCCCGTGAACCTTTACTATAGCTTGGCACTGAACATTGAACCTACATGTGTAGGATAGGTGGGAGACTTTGAAGCTTCGTCGCTAGATGGAGTGGAGTCAATCTTGAAATACCACCCTTGTAGTTTTGATGTTCTAACTCTGGCCCCTTATCGGGGTTGAGGACAGTGCCTGGTGGGTAGTTTGACTGGGGCGGTCTCCTCCCAAAGAGTAACGGAGGAGCACGAAGGTTGGCTAAGTACGGTCGGACATCGTACGGTTAGTGCAATGGCATAAGCCAGCTTAACTGCGAGACATACACGTCGAGCAGGTACGAAAGTAGGTCATAGTGATCCGGTGGTTCTGAATGGAAGGGCCATCGCTCAACGGATAAAAGGTACTCCGGGGATAACAGGCTGATACCGCCCAAGAGTTCATATCGACGGCGGTGTTTGGCACCTCGATGTCGGCTCATCACATCCTGGGGCTGAAGTCGGTCCCAAGGGTATGGCTGTTCGCCATTTAAAGTGGTACGCGAGCTGGGTTCAGAACGTCGTGAGACAGTTCGGTCCCTATCTGCCGTGGGCGTTGGATGATTGAGGGGAGCTGCTCCTAGTACGAGAGGACCGGAGTGGACGAACCGCTGGTGTTTGGGTTGTCATGCCAATGGCATTGCCCAGTAGCTACGTTCGGAATCGATAACCGCTGAAAGCATCTAAGCGGGAAGCGAGCCCCAAGATGAGTCATCCCTAGAGCTTTAAGCTCTCTAAAGGGCCGTAGGAGACTACTACGTTGATAGGCAAGGTGTGTAAGCGTTGTGAGGCGTTGAGCTAACTTGTACTAATGACCCGTGAGGCTTAACCATACAACCCAGATGGGTTTTACTGATACGACTTAGTATTAGAATGTGACACTTAAGCAGTGCGAAAACTCAAATAAGCGAAGCTCTGATAAGGGCGTAAGCAAATCAGCTTTCCGAATTATTATTTAATGCACAATGAGTGTGTTAGATAAACCAAATTTGTCTGGAAACCATAGAGCTGTGGCACCACCTGATCCCATTCCGAACTCAGAAGTGAAACACAGTATCGCCGATGGTAGTGTGGGGTCTCCCCATGTGAGAGTAGGTCATTTCCAGGCGCCAAATTGACTCGAAAGAGTAGTGATAAGCCCGTTACTAATGTAACGGGCTTTTTTACGTCTGCGATTTGAGGATAACATTTGAGCATAAACGTAGTGTGGCCGACATGCCCATGTGAGAATAGGTCATTTCCAGGCGCCAAATTGACTCGAAACATTCTCTGAAAAGAGAGTGATAAGCCCGTTACTAATGTAACGGGCTTTTTTTACGTCTGCGATTTGAGGATAACATTTGAGCATAAAAGTAGTGTGGCCGATATGCCCATGTGAAAGTAGGTCTTTCCAGGCGCCAAATTGACTCGAAACATTTCTCTGAAAAGAGAGTGATAAGCCCGTTGTTAACGCAACGGGCTTTTTTACGTCTGCGATTTGAGGATAGCATTTGAGCATAAAAGTAGTGTGGCTTTTTTGTTTGCGGATTGAAAATTATTCTCGAACAGTACTTTGCTCCCCGCAGAAAGATCACAGATTAAATCGGATTGAGGTTATAGGTAGTGTGATCGATATGCCTCTGTAATAGTAGGTTTAGTGCTTATCAAACACAGTTTGATGTTGGGGTGAATATGAAGGACTGGTCTGAAACTGGCTATGACGGCGCTAAATATACTCTAATAAAGCAATAATCCCTTTTCTTATAGCACAGTGATTCATGCCCCCTAAGACTGACCTTAGTCGGTAATGACCGAGGTTGCGTGCGCACATCAAAAAAGTAAGCTACGGCTAATAAATACAAACGCATCCGGGCGGCTGCAGTTTGCTTGTGTAGCTTGATTAATTACAAATTAGTACGTTGTTTTATTGCAAAAAATTGATGTCTGCTGACACAGTGATGAGATTATATTTTTAGCAAAATGGAATTGTGACTGTTTTAAATTACAAAAGGCTGGAAAGGCTTATTGTCAGTTATTGCGGCTATTATCTATAAAGATTAGATTATTAGCGTGGATCAAAGCCAGATGTTGCACTGGCTTTGATCCATGTTCAAGCCACCCGTTAACGGTTTGGGTGATTTATGGGTTACTTGCGTTTTTTCGTTTCTGATGCTGCTTAAACATGTCACTGACAAATACCACAAGCGCTAACCAAATAAACCCAAACGTTAGCCCTTTTTCCATATCAAAGGGTTCATTAAATAGCTTTACAGCTATCATGAACATGATACAGGGGCCTATGTATTGAAAGAACCCTAGAATGGAAAAGGGGATACGTACAGCAGCACCCGCAAAGCAAAGTAAGGGAATAGTCGTTACAATTCCCGCTGCAATTAAAGTCAGGTTTAAACTAAGGTTATTGACTAGCATACTGGTTGCGGAGGAATCTAGAGTCAACAGTAAGTAACCTAAAGCGATTGGTAGTAGTAATGCTGTTTCAACTAGTAAGCCTGTTTTAGCATCTATGTTGACCTTTTTGCGCAGTAAGCCGTAGAAACCAAAAGTAGCGGCCAATGCTAGCGATACCAATGGAATAGACCCAAAAGAAATTAACTGCAGAAGCACCCCAATAAAGGCCAAGCTTACAGCAAGCCACTGCAACTTACGCAACCTTTCCCTTAGAAATAACATACCTAAAAAGACATTAAATAAAGGGTTGATGAAGTAACCTAAACTGGCATCTAACATGTGGTCATTATTAATAGCCCAAATAAAGATTAACCAATTAGCTGCGATTAATATCGAGGTAACAATTAATACTCCTACTTGTTTGGGCTGTTTAAGCACTAAGCGTAAACGCCCAAATCCACCGATAAATTGCATTAACAAGATCATAAATACAAATGACCAAATAACTCGGTGCATTAAGATTTCAAGTGGAGACACTTGGATGAGTAATTTGAAGTAAAGCGGAGCAACCCCCCAGATAACGTAGGCGCACACAGAAAGTATAACGCCTTTGCGGTATTCTAAATCAGGCATAAGTTCACAGGAGGGTTAGGTAAATTAGCTGGCGATTGTATGCCTCATCGATTATTGACTCAAGTAAACTTGTGTATCTTATTCGATTGTTGCTGTAAAGATTTTGTGCACACTAGCCCACCATATAAGTGCCAGTACCGA
This sequence comes from Shewanella sp. OMA3-2, assembly GCF_021513195.1. Taxonomy (NCBI): domain Bacteria; kingdom Pseudomonadati; phylum Pseudomonadota; class Gammaproteobacteria; order Alteromonadales; family Shewanellaceae; genus Shewanella; species Shewanella sp. OMA3-2. Next base: position 755,809 of record NZ_CP090974.1, read on the forward strand.
AGGCAATATGAGTTCCTTCTTCATTATGTAATTCCATACGGCAGACCGAGACCCGGTTACCAGAGCGAATAACGCTGCCTGTACCTGTGAATATTTGACCTCTACCAGGGCGAAGATAATCAATGCGCATATCAATTGTACTTAAGGTGGTGAGACGCTGTTGCAGCTCATCAATTTGCCAATCATCTCGGCTGGCAACTAACCCTGCAAAAACGGTTAAACCGCCGACAACATCAAGTATTGTGGCGGTTACTCCACCATGAAGAATATTTTGGTGAATATTGCCAATTAATTCAGGTTTCATCTTAATGGCCACTTCGACGCCATGAATATCGTAACGTATGATGTCTAATCCAAGTAGATTATGAAATGGGACATGTTTATCGAAAATCTCCGCAACTTGCTGTAAAACTTGCGCTTGAATAGCTGTTGTCATGTTCGCCCTTGGGTTGTATTAAACGTAGAGTATTTAATCTAGCGTTAATTCGCATCATTTGAAAGAGGTGAATGTTGTTTAAGCCAAGACATCTCTGCATGGGTGCTTTAGAATAGTCGACTCATTTTGTTTTGTTCAACCAACATGGATATCCTATTACCCGCTGATGACATCACAACCACTTCAAGCAACTCATACTGATTTATTAGCTGTACAATTGCAGCAAGTCTTTGGTTATCGCGATTTTCGCGATGGTCAGCGTGAGGTTATTGAGCAAGCTTTATCCGGCAACGATACCTTGGTCATTATGCCAACCGGTGGCGGTAAAAGCATGTGTTACCAGTTACCAGCGTTGGTTATGTCTGGACTAACAATTGTGGTGTCACCGTTAATCTCTTTAATGAAAGATCAAGTCGATAGCTTAAGACAAAGTGGTGTGAGTGCGGCTTATTTAAATTCATCTTTGCCACGGGAACAAAGCGCCGCTATTTTACGTCAGTTGCACCAAGGCGAGATTAAGCTGCTTTACGTTTCTCCAGAACGATTATTAAGACCAGATTTTATTGAGCGCATGCATGAACTTACCATTTCATTGTTTGCCGTTGATGAAGCCCATTGTATTAGTCAATGGGGCCATGACTTTCGACCTGAGTATGCCGCACTCGGTGCGCTTAAAGAGCATTTCCCACATATTCCATTAATGGCGTTAACGGCAACAGCAGATCAGGCTACCCGCCAAAGCATTTGTGAACGACTGCACATTCAGCCCTATATATTATTAGCCAGTTTTGACCGGCCCAATATTCGTTATACCGTGGCGGAAAAATTAAATGCCGCCAATCAATTACGCCAATATCTCCAAGTCCAAAATGGTGCCAGTGGCATTATTTATTGTAGTAGTCGTCGCAGAGTTGATGAGGTGTCTGAGCGCTTGCGCTTACAAGGTTTTAAAGCGCAAGGTTATCATGCAGGCATGAGTCAGGATGATCGGGCGGATATACAAGATAAATTTCTAAAAGATCAAGTTGATATAGTCGTTGCGACAGTGGCATTTGGTATGGGAATTAATAAATCGAATGTGCGGTTTGTAGTGCATTACGATATTCCTAAAAGTATTGAATCTTATTATCAAGAAACTGGCCGTGCCGGTCGCGATGGCCTAGAAGCCGAAGCCTACATGTTATTTGACCCCGCCGATATAGGGCGGGTACGACACTTGATTGAACAATCTGAACCAGGTCCACAGCAACAGGTTGAGTTTCATAAATTGCACACTATGGCTGCATTTGCTGAGGCACAGACTTGCCGTCGTCAGGTGCTACTGCATTATTTTGATGAGAGTGCCTCTGAACCCTGTGGTAACTGCGACATTTGTCTTGACCCTCCTAAACGATATAACGGCACTGAAGATGCACAAAAAGTACTGTCTTGCGTGTTTAGATTACAGCAACGTTTTGGTATGCATCATATTATTGACGTACTTAGGGGTTCTAAGGCCGCGAATGTGATAGACAGGGGGCACGACAAGCTGACAACTTGGGGAATTGGTGCTGATAAGTCTGCTGAGCACTGGTTAAGTGTACTTAGGCAATTAATCCACCTTGGTTTAGCCAGTCAAGATATTACCCGGGCTCAAGTATTCGCTTAAATCCTGCCGCACGGCCTATTTTAAAAGCTGAAATGGCGCTGATGTTAGCTGAGCCGCGGATTCAGTTATTAGATGTAAAACGTAAGCCCAATACCCGTTCGGTGCAGCAATATGATCGTAAGTTATTTGCGCGGTTAAAGTTATTGCGCCGCGAACTGGCTGAACAACACGATATACCACCTTACTTGGTATTTAATGATGCAACACTCGCTGAAATGTCTGCCATGTTACCCACAAGCCCAGGTGAAATGTTGGCGGTAAATGGCGTTGGTCAAATTAAACTAGACCGTTTTGGTGGTGAGTTTTTGGATGAGATCAGTGACTATCTAGCCAATAATTAATAGCTAATTACGCCTGTTTCTGTCTGCAATAACATTCAAACGAAACTTACATTAACGATTTTCAGTCAATAAACGTCGATGTCGTTTTGTCTATTTTTACTTATCTCTTATCCACTTATTTGTTATCTAACATTGTGTCTATCGAGTGTTTTGTGCAGCTTCTGTAAATTACCCAGCTTGTTTAATTCTGCACGCTTAATTAGCGTATCAAGGTTATCAAGTTGTTGTAGGCTGGCAATGCCAAAATTAACTTTGGCGGCTTGATATGGCTGAATAATGATAGCCAATTGATCAACTACTCTTGCTGCACCGTTATCCGTTGTGAAGGGTAATAATACCGCTATTCGGTCACTCAGAAGCAAAATTCTATCTTGCTCTCGTAAAACTTGCTGTATTGCTTGCCGCACTATCGCAACATCCACATCACGTATATTGACTGTGTCGAGTAGCAATAACGTTAGGGGGCTATGGCTCTGCTTCGCCAAGTCTAACATCGTATCGACTTGCTGCAATGGGTCATCACTATTTCTCAAGTTGAGTTCAGTTTTAGGCTTGCGGGAAAGGAAGAAAATAAACGATGCCAATAAAATAAAGATAGCTAAACTTAACAATGCGATATTTTGTGCTTGAAAGATTAACGATGACGTGTTCATTTGTTGGGTAATGTTTTCAATAGGTTCACGATTAGCCCTAAGCTGGGCAATGCGTGTATTGGTCAGTTTTTCATTGGCTTTTTGGCTAGCTGCGTATTTAAGTTCTTGCTGATAAAAAGCCAATTCATATTGATTGTTATGGTTAGCTTGAGCAATATTTTCATTCATCAACACTAACGCTTGCTGGGTTTTATGTTGCGCAAAGTAAATCATTGCTAAGGTGCGTTTTGCGCGCATTAATTTTATATCATCATTAGTATTGATAAAGTATTCGATGCTTTTTTCAATAGCGGCTTCAGCAGGCAATAAGTTACCCAAATGTAATTCAATATAAGCTGTTTGGGCATTAAAATTAGCTTGGCTATTTAAGTTGCCTGATTCAGGTGTCATAGCGCGAGTTAACGCTAAATATTTCTCTGCAGATTTAAACTCACCTGAAGATATAGAAATACGTGCTAAATAAAATGCGGTACCGATAGCAATCATGCCATTTGCTTGGGCGGAGGCTTGTGCTTCTTTGGCATATTCTAATGCTGATAACGAGTCGCCAGCAGAATACATTAAGTTGCTCATCACTAGTTTCAAATAAGGTTCAGGCAGTATGTGCCATGAAGGGGTTTGATCTTTTGCAGCAGGATAAAGCTCTATAGCGACTTTCATGTTTTCTGATGCTTGAGAGAGGCTTTCATTAGCATTGTCTCTAATGCTTCTGGTCATTAAACCCTGAATTAATGCCTGAGGCTGATTATACAGTTGAGCTAATTTAATCGATTCCTCATTGACGAGAGTTGCCAGAATTTGTTCGCCTTCTAAATCTAATGCACTCGCTTCGCAGGCTAAAAAATAGGGTCTAGCTAAATCTATACGCATTTTTTGAGCCATTTCGACACCACGTTTGGCCGTTTTGACGGCTTGTGCATTTAAGCCTAAATCAATAAGATTTAAACAACTTAACAAATGCAATCTCAAATAGTTGCGATCTAAAAAAGGCTTAGCTTGATGTAATGATTCAAGTTCATCAATGAGTGTTTTAGCTTGTGTAGGATATTGCGGCGATAACCAATCGATATAGTCGAGTTTTTTAGCGGGCGTTTTGAGCTGATACTCAGCAGCAGATAATACTTGTTGATAAGAAAAAGCAGTGGCTGCTGCACTGTTTAAGGATAACGCTGTAGCACTCAGTATCAGTGACCCTGTTGCAAGAAAACAACATATGCGTGTAAACAACTGCCACAAAAACATGATGACCTATTAGGATTGATAAAAAGACGCCAGAGTAGCGCAGAGTATACTGATTTCAAGTTAAATAATGCACAAAATTAATGGCTAAGTTAAAAGTGAAACAACAAGATAGCTCACTTTATAACGTTATATATTCAGTCACTATTCAATGATTATTCATTTTAATCGTCACTCATATTATTCAACTTAGTAAAAAGGGGGTTGACACTGAGGCGTTGCCAAGGTAATTATTAACCCAAGAGAAAATTCGAACACGATAAAAATAGAATAGATATTTAAAAATTATGAATAATACTAACGTACTTCTAGGGCTCCTTCTCCTCATTCGCAGAAACTGCGCGGAGCCTGTTGTGCTGAATGTGAATTAATTTTCTCACCAATCACAAACCCCGCGCATGATGTCGCGGGGTTTTTTTGTTTATACGCATTTGAAAATGTATTAATTATCGAGAAGCAATTGCCAATTTAGTTTAAAAAGCAAAGGCAAAAATGGAGTAAAGTCGATGTCTGATAGAGTCATAATTTTTGATACCACATTAAGAGATGGTGAGCAGGCTTTGGCAGCCAGTTTGACAGTGAAAGAAAAACTTCAAATCGCATTAGCATTAGAGCGTCTTGGTGTTGATGTCATGGAGGTGGGTTTTCCTATTTCATCCCCGGTGATTTCAAGTCAGTTCAAACCATTGCCCAAACGATTAAAAACAGCCGCGTGTGTGCATTAGCTCGAGCGCTAGAGAAAGACATTGATGCCGCCGCTCAAGCCTTATCTGTGGCAGACCAATTCCGTATTCACACCTTTATTTCTACTTCAACGATTCATGTTGAAAGCAAATTAAAACGCAGCTTTGACGACGTATTAGCAATGGCTGTTCACGCGGTTAAATATGCGCGTAAATTTACCGATGATGTTGAGTTTTCCTGTGAAGATGCCGGCCGAACACCGATTGATAATTTATGCCGCATGGTAGAAGCGGCAATTACCGCGGGTGCGCGCACCATTAATATTCCTGACACAGTCGGATATACCATTCCAAGTGAATTTGGTGGCATTATCCAGACCTTGTTTAATCGCGTGCCTAATATCGATCAAGCTATAATTTCAGTGCATTGCCACGACGACTTAGGTTTATCGGTTGCTAATTCGATTACCGCGGTTGAAATGGGTGCCCGTCAGATTGAATGTACGATTAATGGTATTGGTGAGCGTGCGGGTAACTGTTCACTTGAAGAAATCGCGATGATTTTATCGACTCGTAAAGGGTTATTAAATCTAGAGTGTGGCATTAACGCTAAAGAAATTTACCGCACTTCAAGTTTAGTTAGCCAGTTATGTAATATGCCTATTCAAGCGAATAAAGCGATAGTTGGCGCGAATGCGTTTTCACATTCGTCAGGTATTCACCAGGATGGCATGTTAAAAGCGAAAAATACTTACGAAATTATGACCCCTGAAAGTATTGGCTTAAATCGTAATAATTTGAACATGACTTCGCGTTCTGGCCGTCATGTGATTAAGCATCGCATGGAAGAAATGGGCTATCTGACCACTGATTATGATATGGACAGTTTATATGATCAGTTCTTAAAGTTAGCCGATAAAAAAGGTCAAGTATTTGATTACGATCTTGAAGCGTTAGTGTTTATGGAGTCACAAGCGCAAGATGATGATAACTATGAATTGCAGCATATGATGGTGCATTCAGATTCAACCGAAGGCGTGGCGACAGCCACTATACGTATTGTGGTTGATGGCGAGCAAAAAACCGAAGCCGCCACAGGTAATGGTCCAGTTGATGCAGCATACAATGCGATTGCCCGTGCAACAGGGCGTGAGATTAATATAACCAGCTATAAATTAGGCGCCAAAGGCGAAGGTCAAAACGCATTGGGGCAAGTGGATATTACTGCCAAATACAATGGCCAAAACTTCCATGGCGTTGGTTTAGCAACTGATGTAGTTGAATCGTCTGCACAAGCATTAGTGCATGTGATGAATTTAACTTACCGTGCCGATAAAGTGGCAGATTTTAAACAACAGATTCATAAAGATAGGGAGTTAGGTGGCGTATGAGTTATCAAGTAGCAGTATTGTCGGGTGATGGTATCGGTCCTGAAGTGATGGCTGAAGCACGTAAAGTGCTCGCCGAAGTAGAAGCACGTTTTAACCTCGATATTAAATACACCGAATATGATGTAGGCGGCATTGCGATTGATAATCATGGCAGCCCATTACCCGACGCCACATTAAAAGGCTGTGAAGCAGCAGATGCGATTTTATTTGGTAGCGTTGGTGGCCCAAAGTGGGAGAAACTACCCCCTAACGACCAACCAGAACGCGGTGCATTATTACCTCTTCGTGGTCACTTTGAATTGTTTTGTAATCTACGCCCAGCAAAATTACACGATGGTTTAGAGCATATGTCACCGCTGCGTAGCGACATCTCAGCCCGCGGTTTTGATGTATTGTGTGTACGTGAGTTAACCGGTGGTATTTACTTTGGTAAGCCAAAAGGACGCCAAGGAGAAGGCGACGACGAAGAAGCTTTTGATACCATGCGTTATAGCCGCCGTGAAATTAGCCGCATTGCCCGTATTGCGTTTGAAGCGGCGCGCGGTCGTAAAAATAAAGTGACTTCAGTCGATAAAGCCAACGTGCTAGCGTGCTCAGTATTATGGCGCCAAGTGGTAGAAGAAGTCGCGCTAGATTTCCCTGATGTTGAGCTTGAACATATCTATATTGATAATGCGACTATGCAATTACTGCGTCGTCCTAATGAGTTTGACGTGATGTTATGCTCAAACCTATTTGGTGACATTATCTCTGATGAAATCGCCATGTTAACCGGTTCTATGGGTTTATTATCATCGGCCAGTATGAATAGTACAGGCTTTGGTTTATTTGAACCCGCAGGTGGCAGCGCGCCTGATATTGCAGGAAAAGGCATTGCTAATCCAGTTGCCCAAATTTTATCGGCCGCATTAATGTTACGTCACAGCTTTAAAGAAGAAGCCGCTGCAACCGCCATTGAGCGTGCAGTAAGCAAAGCATTATCAGCGGGTTATTTAACCGGCGAATTATTAACAGCAGATCAGCGCAGCCAAGCCAAATCGACCAAGCAAATGGGCGATTTCATCGCTAATGCTATTAAGGAAGGTATCTAATGTCGCAAACAAGCGCAAAAACATTGTACGAAAAGGTGTGGGACGCACATATAGTGGCCAGTCCAGAAGCTGAAGCGCCAATTATTTATGTGGATCGTCATTTAGTGCATGAGGTGACATCGCCGCAAGCCTTTAGTGGCTTAAAGGTGGCTGGACGTAAATTACGCGCGCCAGAAAAAACCTTTGCGACCATGGACCACAATACTTCGACTAAAAGTGCCAGCCTTGATGCACTAAGCCCAATGGCAAGAATCCAAGTTGAAACTCTGGCACAAAACTGTAAAGACTTTGGTGTGCGATTATATGATATCCATCACCCAAACCAAGGTATTGTGCATGTAATGGGGCCTGAGTTAGGCATCACATTACCAGGTAGTGTTATTGTGTGTGGAGATTCCCATACCGCCACCCATGGCGCTTTTGGTGCATTAGCATTTGGTATTGGTACATCTGAAGTTGAACACGTTTTAGCAACCCAAACCTTACGTCAATTAAAAGCTAAAACCATGCGAGTAGAAGTGCGTGGCAGTGTAACCGACGGTGTAACCGCTAAAGATATCGTGCTAGCTATTATTGGTAAGTTGGGTATGGACGGTGGCACAGGTTATGTGGTTGAGTTTTGTGGTGATGCAATAACGGCATTATCAATGGAAGGTCGTATGACTTTGTGTAATATGGCCATCGAAATGGGCGCAAAAGCCGGCATGGTAGCGCCTGATCAAATCACTTTTGATTACTTAAAAGGGCGTGAATTTGCGCCAAAAGGCCAAGATTGGGATCAGGCTGTTGCCGCATGGTCTGAATTGAAAACCGATTTAGATGCCCAGTTTGACGCACAAGTCGTGCTAGAAGCTAAAGATATTGCGCCGCAGTTAACCTGGGGAACTAACCCTGGTCAAGTTGTTGCAATTGATGGTGTGGTACCGAATCCAGATGATGAGACCAATAGCACAGAACGTAACAGTATTATTAAGGCATTAGAATATATTGGCCTGACATCGGGCACTAAAATGACCGATGTGACCATTAATAAAGTGTTTATTGGATCATGTACCAACTCACGTATTGAAGATTTACGTTCAGCCGCAGCACATGCTAAAAATCGCAAAGTGGCCGCGGGGGTTACCGCAATCGTTGTGCCAGGTTCTGGTCAAGTGAAGTTACAGGCGGAAGCTGAAGGCCTGGATAAAATATTTATTGAAGCGGGCTTTGAGTGGCGTTTACCGGGGTGTTCAATGTGTTTGGCAATGAATGATGACCGTTTAGAAGCGGGCGATCGCTGTGCATCAACCAGTAATCGTAACTTTGAAGGTCGCCAGGGTCGTGGTAGTCGTACTCATTTAGTCAGTCCAGCGATGGCAGCAGCAGCTGCAATAGCCGGTCATTTTGTTGATATTCGCAAACCTTACTAAACCGATAAAGGAGATAAACATGCAAGCATTTACTGCCCATACCGGTTTAGCCGTGACGATTGATAGTGCCAATATTGATACCGACCAAATTATTCCAAAGCAATTTTTGTCTAAAGTAACCCGAGATGGTTTTGGGGTGCATTTATTCCATGATTGGCGTTATTTAGATGATGCTGGCGATCAGCCTAACCCAGATTTTGTGTTAAATCACCCGCGTTATAAAGGGGCATCCATTTTACTGACCCAAGAAAACTTTGGTTGTGGCTCAAGTCGTGAACATGCTCCTTGGGCACTAGCGGACTTTGGTTTACGGGTGATTATCGCGCCTAGCTTTGCTGATATATTTTATGGCAACTCGATTAACAATGGTTTATTACCGGTTAAATTAACTGCTGCACAAGTACAGCAATTAATTAATGAAGTAGCAGCCAAAGAAGGGGCAGAAATTACCGTAGACTTACAAGCGCTAAAAGTGACTTCACCAACAGGTGCAGAGTTTAGCTTTAGCCTTACTGAATCAGCACGTCATAAGTTACTCAATGGCTTAGATGCGATAGGGTTGACCTTGTCGTTTGAGCAAAGCATTACCGATTATGAAGCTAATATTCCAGCTTGGTATGCATAAACGTCATCGTTAAAAGCTGGGTTCATTTTTTAAAAACCTTCTAGTAATAGAAGGTTTTTTTATGGGCGTTATTTCGTTTTGTTTAATCCTGGTTCATGCTTTGTTTGATCTCTGAATGGGGTTTGTTGCATTTTGATGCTTTTGTGAATAAGGTGTTTCAATTTTGTTGCTGGTAAATGAGCTTTCGCCTATATGGAGCTGTGTTAAATGAGAGTAAATTATTAATGAAACTATCTTTTAGGCTCTCGTTACTATTAGTGATGGTGCTAGTGTCACTGGTGCCGATTATCTCCATGGCAGTATGGTCGAACCATAATGTGTTTGAAGATGAATATCAGATGGTAGAAGAAAAACATTTACTGTTAGCCAAAAATATTTCCCAGGCATTAGAACGCTATGCAGTGGATGCTTTAGCTATTTTTACTCGTGCTAGCGACTCAGTGATATCGCAAACTTTAGCAACAGAATTTATTCAGTTAATGCAGGATGTTGATGTTATTTCCCTAGGCGAATTTGACCAGCATGGAAAATTACAAGCGGTTATTTTTGGCCCAGAAAGCTCACAACCTACATCGTTAACCTCGTCATTAAACACATTCAATTTAACCGATATTAATGAAGGTCGGTTTACGCCGATTCACAAACTAGGTGTGACTAAGCCGACTTTATATATGCTCCGTCAAAGTGATGATAAACGCATATGGCTTGCCACTATGCATTCTAGTTATATCGAACAATTGCAATCAGCGGTTAAGTTTGGTCAAGGCGGGCATGCAGCTATTGTTGATCAACAAGGTAATGTATTAGCTCATCCGAATAAGACGTGGCAACAAGAGAGTAAAAATATCAGCGTCATCAATGTGGTGCAAAAAATGATGATGGGTGGTTCAGGCGTTATGGCATTTTATTCTCCGGCGGTAAATGCAGACATGATAGCCGCTTATACTGTTGTGCCCAGAACTGGCTGGGGAGTGATGATCCCTCAACCTAAAAGTGAGTTATTAGCCCGCGCAAATGAACAAGCCAATGTAATTTTAACACTAGCACTGTGTACTTTTATTGTGTGCGTATTAATTTCGTGGTGGATTTCAGGGTTAATTACCCGCCCGATAGCGTTATTAATTAATAATACTAATGGCTTAACCTCTGATCCTAGAACCTTAAAAAAACTGTCGTTATCACGGTTAACAACTAAAGAGTTTGTGCACCTTTTTGACAGTTTTAATCATATGTCTGAAGAAATTAGGAAGAGTCGTTATGAGTTAGAGCGCCGTGTGGCAGATAGAACAGCGGATCTGGCGCAAGCTCAAACCAAAGCGTTGCACCTAGCCAATCATGACACGGTCACTGGATTACCGAATCGCATGGCGATTAGGGATATGATCCAAAATTTATTATTAGAACAACGTCACTTTTCGTTGTTATTTATTGATCTGGATGGCTTTAAGTTAATTAATGATAATTATGGACACCGGATTGGTGATTTATTACTTAATGCAGTTGCCAAAAGGGTCAGCCGAGATCTGTTTCATGGTGATATTATTGCTCGCTACGGCGGCGATGAATTCATTGTATTGTTGCCCAATAAAGACCAGGCGCAAACCGCTAACTTTGTGGCCAATAAAGTGCTTGATATTATAAAGTTACCTTATGAATTGGAAGGACATACTTTGTTTGTGAGTGCATGTATCGGGGTGACATTGTGTCATGGTGATGATGCTAATACTGACAGTTTAATTCATCGGGCAGATATTGCCATGTACCAAGCCAAGCATAATGGCAAAGACCAAATAACCATAGCGCAGGAGGTAGCGAGTTGTGATAGCTAGCCAAAACTCACCCTATTCAGTTAATGGTTTTACCTTAATTGAGCTGGTGGTGGTGATAATTATTGTCGCTATTTTAACCGTAATAGCCGTGCCTAAGTTTATTAATTTATCCTCTGATGCACACCTTGCCACAATGAAAGGCGTAGCGGCTGCGATGCAAAGCGCTAAAACCCTCGTTTATTCTGCATGTGTTATCAGCCGTGACTGCGATCAAACCGCTCCGATTGCTACAGGTAATGGTTTGGGAAATAGCCTAGAGGCACAAGGGGAAAAAATTACTTTAGCGTTTGGTTATCCGCGCCATTCTGAGGCGGGGATCGCTCGGGCGATTAATATAAAAGATAATGCGAATGGTGGTGAGTTTAACATCACCACCTTCAGCTCCGGTGGCCAAGTTGCTGGATTACGTATTAGACCCAATGCAGATTATGCGGCAAATAAATGTGAAGTGCGTTATTCTCAACCGCAAGCGGCCGGAGCGGCTCCTATAATTGTGGTTGAAGTTAATGGCTGTTAGAAACAGTTTTAAAGGTAATAGGCTATACAATGGATAAAAAAGACTTAAAGTTACTTGATATTTTGCAGCATCAGGGCCGTATTTCGATAGCCGATTTAGCTGATAAAATGAATATGTCTGATACTCCTTGTTTACGCAGAGTGAAAAAACTAGAGCAAGATAAAGTCATTATTGGTTATCAAGCGCAACTAGATCCGCAAAAACTCGATCTTAATATTAGTGCCTTTATCTATGTGCGACTCGCTGATTGCACCAGCGTCAAAGCGGATAAATTTGAGCTAGAGATGACTAAGTTAAAGCAAGTGATGGAGTGTGCCGTGATCACTGGTGAATATGATTATATGCTTAAAATTGTTGCAAAAGATTTGTTAGGTTTAGAATGTTTGATTAAACAAAATATCAATAACATTGATAATGTTGCCCAAGTTCACTCTACGGTGGTATTAAAGCCCGTATTTAGTCGCACTATGTTGCCGTTAGAGCAGTAGATGTACATAGCAAAAAAGCCGTATTACTGCTTACAGTAATACGGCTTTTTAGTACCTGACACCAAATAAACGATGGGTTAATAATCTTTTATTATCCCGAGCTGAGGTTATTAGTTATTGAACGACTTAGCTGCCTGTTTCCATTGATTTGATAAATTCATTTGATTCAGCAATCGACTTGTTCATCTCTGTAATCAGGCTTGAAATGTCTGTTTGTAGGCTGGTAAATTCGCCTTTAATCGCCCCAATGGCTTGTGCATTAAGGTTATGCTTTAAATACAGCATATTGTCTTTCATTGCAGTTAAAATTGGCGGCATTTTAGCTTCAGCTCTGCGCATACTTTTAACTAAAGAGTGATATGAGCGCTGAGTCTCTTTTAGCTTACTGCTACTGCTACGGCGTAAACTGGCTTTGCTTATTTCGTCTATTTCAGATTGCCACTCATCAAATAATGCCTCAGCCACATCTTCTACTTTATCTATGCGATTGCTAACATCATCAGCGGCAGCCTGTGCTGACTCATATTCATCTTTAGCTTTGTTATAGGCTTTATCTAAATCGCCACCATCAAAGGCCAATAGTGCCTGCATCTCGGCTAATGCAGAACTAAATTGTTCTTGGGCTTCTTCCTGTGACTCTTTTGCATCTTGCACGCGGTCGACCATAATATCACGCTTGTGATAGCCGACTTTTTCCATCGCACCATAATAAGCACTTTGACAACCACTTATTGAAAGCGTGCTAGCAACTAAGGTTGCAGCAAGACCGATATTAATTATCTTGGATGTTTTCATTTGGTTTCTCTTAGTGATTGTTATGCAGCCGATTTAAATTTTGCTGCATCGATAATAGCCCATAAATGAAATATTGCGCCTATGATAGCGGGCACAATAAGTACCCCAAAAAAATAGCCAGTACCTACAATACAAAAGAAAGCGATAGCAGCTAAAAATCGACCTTGTAATAATTGCCCTAGCCCTGGGAAAAATAAACTTGCGACAGCGGCTAACACATTGCCAGCAGATCCTTGTTGTGACATAAATTCGTTCCTTTGGTTTGCATCTCATTTGTTATAACATTGTACGAAGTTGAAATGTGATTACAATGAATATCTTACCTATCGTTTGCAGAATAAGGATAAATATGGCCGATCGTATCACTATGGCATCCCTCAAGAAGTTTGTTATTGGGAGTTGGCAATTCTTATTGCATCTTAAGCATCGACTAGATGAAGACCAAATTAATATTCGTGCCGGTCATTTAACCTATGTGACATTATTGTCACTGGTGCCTATGGTGGCGGTGACTATGTCGATGCTGTCTGCTTTTCCGGTATTCAAAGGTATTCGAGGTCATATTGAAGGGTTTATTTATCAGAACTTTTTACCCGCAGCCGGCGATACGGTGCAAATTTATATCAATGAGTTTGTCAACAATGCCTCTAAAGGCACTTTTGTCGGCATAGTCGCGCTAGTCTTTGTGGCTATTATGCTGATTTCTGCCATTGATAAGTCATTGAATAATATTTGGCGAGTCACAGAAAAGCGCTCCTATGTGGTGTCGTTTTCCATGTATTGGATGGTGCTAACACTTGGTCCGGTGCTCATGGGCGGGAGTATTGTAGCTTCTTCTTATCTTGCCTCTTTGGAGCTGCTGAGCGATACCGAGCTTTCAGGTTTTGTACCATGGCTGATGTCACAGTTGCCGATGATATTTTCTGCTGCCTCTATTTTGTTGCTGTATATGGTTGTGCCCTATAAAAAAGTGCATTTTTTCCATGCGCTATTGGGCGCGAGTGTGGCGGCGGTATTGTTTGAAGCAGGTAAAAAAGGTTTTGCTTTTTATGTCACTCAATTTCCCAGCTATGAAGCTATTTATGGTGCGTTAGCGGTTATTCCTATTTTGTTTGTATGGGTTTATATTTCTTGGATTATTGTATTACTGGGTGCGGTAATAACGGCCTCATTACCTGAGTATTTAGAGCAGCACGTTGCTGAATTACTACATCAAATTATTCCTGAGTTAGATGAACTTATTGATACAATCGCCGATGACAGTGATCCCACCGTTGAATCCATTGCTGAAAAAGATATTTTAAAGCCTGCGGACGAAGACAGTGACAATGCGACGGATTCAGCTCAGTCATCTAAATCATCTAAGTCAGCTCAGTCATCTAAGTCATCTAAATCATCTAAGTCAGCTCAGTCAGCTCAGTCATCTAAGTCATCAATAGTGGCTGAAGCAACCACTAAGTCAACGCCTTGAGCTTAGCTTTTATTCGTCATGCAATGGTTGATGTTGGCCAGAGCGTAACACTTTCTGTATCGCAATATGGCCGTGTAGGCGCCAAGCCTGTGGTGTATTTACACGGTGGCCCAGGTGCCGGTTGCCATGCAGGTGATGTGGCTCTATTTACTCACCTTGATTTACACGTATTTTTTATCGATCAACGGGGTAGCGGACGTTCAATAGGTGGTGATTTAGCCTCGAATACTTTACCTGCGTTAATCGGTGATATTGACTTAGTTCGACAATATTTTGCTATCGAAAAATGGGCCATAGTGGGTGGTTCTTATGGTGCTACATTAGGGTGGTTATACAGTGGCTTGTATCCTACTAGAGTGAGTGAGCAAGTTTATTGGGGGCTATTTTTAGCCAATACCGCAGCACGTGATTGGTTGTATGGTTCTAATGGTGCAGCACTATTTTTTACCGAGGCCTTTGAAGCATTTAAACCTGCCATCGATGCACCAGCGCTAGGTGCTCAAATTCAAAGTACTTTGATTGAAAGTGATCAGCGTGAAACTACTCAACTGTTATTATCTGGCTATTATGGGCTGTTACACTCAGCAGACCCGCAACAAAGACAACATGCTATTTTGGCGTGGAATCAATGGGAACAAACTCTTGCTTCGCCAAGCATGATAAGGGTGATGGGGACTGCGCCAGAACTCATCTCAATCGCCCATATTGAACACCATCATGCAATACATGATTACTTTTCTGCTCCTGAGTTGTTTGAGCAAATAGCGGGACGCATTTCTGCTAAAACTCATTTAATTCAAGGCGAGCTAGATTGGGTGTGTCCTGCTCATTTACTGACTGATTTTTTACAAGATGTTCAGCATCATCATTTAACGGTAGAGCATGTAAAGTCCGGATACCATAGTTTAAGTGATGCTAAAATGTTGCGTGCCGTGATGCAAAATATTGCGCGCCTGGGTTAAATGATAGGGTGCAACACTTATAGCGACTTGATACTCGACTATCGTTTTTAATACCGAATTATTCCATGCTACAAGCTCTGGCTTGGATAACATGATTACAAACGGCTGAAAAGTCATCTTAAAAGATCGACCGACTCTGCTGTTATACCCGTTTTTAAGGAGTGTATTTACACCATGATTGGATTGATACAAAGGGTTAAGCACGCCAAAGTGACAGTGGCTGATGAAACTATCGGTGAGATTAACCAAGGCTTGTTAGTGTTGTTAGGCGTTGAGCGCGAAGATGACATGGAAAAAATGCAAAAATTGGCGACTAAAATCAGTAAATACCGCGTGTTTAGCGATGAAAATGGCAAAATGAATCTGAATATCTCTCAGGTTGGTGGCCAATTGCTGGTGGTCTCTCAGTTTACGTTAGCCGCCGATACAGGCAAAGGCTTGCGCCCTAGTTTCTCCGGTGCAGCCACCCCTGAGCAAGCGAATACGTTATATGAAGCGTTTGTCGTATATTGTGGTGAACTTGGTCTTAATGCTCAAACCGGTCGATTTGGTGCTGATATGCAAGTCTCGTTGATCAACGACGGTCCTGTCACCTTTAGTTTGCAGGTATAAAATATGACAGAGCATCAACGGCTAGTAGAGGAACTGGTAGCCACTTGGTACAGAACCATTCCGCTGAGTCAGTTTATGCAAGTTGAGGTGTTAGCATTTACTGATACAAATAACTTAACCGCAAGCGCTGCTGATCACCAAGCTGAGTTGTCCTTATCACAGGTAAGTCAGCTCATTACCACAGCACCGTTAGCACCCAATATTAATCTTCATCAAACCATGTTTGCCGGCAGTATTTATACTCTGATGACGTTAACCGGGTGGGGCATGGTATGGCTGCAACAGCAGTTAGCCTCGGTCAAGGGCGATATTGTGCTTGCTGATGCGCAGGTAAAATATATTGCGCCAGTGCATCAACAACCTAGTGCAAAAGTGATTTGGCCTGCACTGGATTTGTCGCCGCTGGCGCGAGGACGGCGAGTTAAAGTCGAGCTTACGGTTGAGTTGTGGTGTGATGATGTATTATGTGCACGCTTTTGTGGCGTATATGTCTCTTTACCATCTGTGGTTTAATTCTGTATATATTCTGTTTTTTAGAACGTTAGTGTCGATTTATTCCGCTATTATTCCATTTATTCGTAAGTATACTGTTGTTATTCCATCAAGGCAGCGATTCAACGCGTTTGAACGTAAGTGGGTCCAGTGCTGAAGATGACGACACGACTTTAAGGAGTAATTATGCAAAAAGTATTAATGTTGAAATCGAGTATTTTAGGTGACCATTCACAATCATCAGTTTTATTAGATGAGTTGGCAGTATTATTTAAAGATCAAGGTGCAGCTATCACCACCCGTGATTTGGCAGCAGAGCCAGTGCCGGTTCTCGATGGTGAACTGGCAAACGGTTTACGCGGTGGCGATAATTTATCTCAGCGTCAACAAGATGCCTTAGCGTTATCAGATAAATTAGTCACTGAACTTAAGGGTAATGACACCATAGTATTAGCCGCGCCTATGTATAATTTTATGATCCCAATACAATTGAAGGCGTGGATTGATTTGATTGCCAGAGCTGGTGTGACATTTACCTATACTGATAAAGGCCCTCAGGGCTTATTAATTGGCAAGAAAGCCGTGATTGTGACTTCCCGTGGCGGTATGCATAAAGATGCAGGCAGCGACCATGTCGTGCCTTATTTAACCACAGTATTAGCCTTTATTGGCATTACCGATGTAGACGTCATTTATGCAGAAGGATTGAATATGGGCGCAGATAGCGCAGCCGCTGCAATGGCAAGTGCAAAGCAAGCATTAAAGGCAATATCATTGTAATGATGTGATTCTTGGTTAATACTATCGTGCTATGCCCATGGTTGATTATATTCAATCATGGGCATTTTTTATGGTGAAAATTTAGCTTTTTATGATGAAATGTTAGCCTTTAAAGTGAAGTGCTAACATCTTTTTACTTAGATGTATTATGTTTACTAAGCGGTGAGATGAATGACAAAAACGCAAAAATGGTCGGCAGCAGCGTTTATTATTACCGCGATATTTTTAGTGCCTTTATTAATGGTGACAACACAATTTATTCGTAGTACAGATGGGCAAAGTCGATATGGCATTCATGCTGAAAATTTAGCACCATTATCTTTTCAATGGCAAGACACCCGGTTCAATAGCCATATATTTCCTGCTAATAAAGCTCAATTCACTTATTTATTTGCTGGTTTTTTATCCTGCTCAGAAATCTGTCCCATCCGTATTCAGCAATTACATCAGCTTGAAAATGCCATTGCAGAGGATTCTGAATTGGATCAAGCAGATATAGTATTTATGTTTATTACTATTGATCCTGATAATGATACTCCGGCAATTCGACAGCAAATGATTGATGATAAGTCATCCAGATTTATCAGTGCGGCGCTGACTGAACCTGATCTGCTGACGTTGTCTCAACATCTGTCTGAAAATATTCAGGCACACTCACCTATAAATAATCATGTAGGTAATCTATATTTAATTGCACCTAATGGACGTATTGCGCGTATTTATACCTCTAAGCACCTCTCGACCGACAAGATGTTAGCCGAATTAAGACAATATATAACATCGAATTAAAGGATCGCTATGATTGACTCACAGGCCATTAAACGACTATTGAAAAATGATGCATACGTATATCTAATATTATTAATGCAAGCACCGTTACTGATTTTGAGCGGTTTTGTTGGCGCTAAAATGCTCATGTTTACAGGTGTTTCTGCTGTAGCTATTGCAGTGTTGGTACAAGCAAGTTACAGCATGCTTAAAGGTACGCCGTTATTTGGTATTGTAGCAGCTGTAATCATGATGACGGTATCTGCATTATTAATACAAAGCCAAATGGGCATGATTGAAATGCATTTTCATATCTTCGCTTCTATGGCTATTTTTCTTATTTATCAGCGTTGGCAGCCTTTGTTAGCCTCTTTGTTAACTGTTGCTGTTCATCATATGTTATTTACCTATATTCAACTGTCTGGCGGGAGCTTTTTTGACACACCAATTATGATTTTTGCTGGAGATTGCAACTGGAGCATTATGTTAGTACATGCTTTATTTGCCGCTGCAGAAACCATTATTTTAATTAAAATATCACTCTTTATGCGCGAAGACTCATCGGCCAATATACGTATCGCCGATGCTATTCAGCAAATTTCGGCCAATAAAGACTTATCGATTAGGCTAAGCCCTGCAACGACTTCAGCAGAGAGTGCATTTAACTTGATGTTGGAAGAGTTGAGTAAGTTGTTCAGTGATTACCATGGTATTGCCGCTAAGATGACTAAGACGTCAGATCAATTATTGATGTTAAGTGAACATACTCAAGAGGCAATGAATCATCAACAGCATCAGGCGCATTCAATTTCGCAGACTGCACAGGATATCATTCAGCATTTTCATCAGGTTACAGATAACAGCAAGCTCTCAGCAGAGCAAGCGCACACAGCGGCAACATCGAGCGTGCAAGATAGGCAAAGTGCCTTGTCGATTATGAAGGATATGCAGTTACTAGAAAGTAATACGGCAGAAGTCACTGAGTCTTTAACCGATCTAACCAAAGATGTCACCGCCATCACTACCTTGTTGCAAGCTATTCGCAGTATCTCTGAGCAAACTAACTTGTTGGCATTAAATGCCGCGATTGAAGCTGCAAGAGCGGGTGAAAGTGGCCGTGGTTTTGCTGTGGTTGCCGATGAAGTACGTGCTTTAGCGCAGCGAACTAGCCACTCAACCGACGAAATTGCCAAGGTATTAAGTCGATTAAATAGCAGTATGCTGAAAACAGTTGAGTCGATGGATGAGGGTAAGCAACGGACCACGGCTAATGTTGCCCATACTAATACCATTGCAGCTGGACTGGCTGATCGTGCTAATCAAATTGAGCAAGTGGCTAGTTTAAGTCGCCATGTTGCTGATGATACAGAGCAACAGGGTAAGCAATTAAGCCATATTGGCAGCGAAATGACTGACAACATCAACACAGTTACCTTGTTATCAGAGCAAATTGCTAAGTTAACTAATGGCGTAACTAGCATGAAGGCAATTACCGAAGAGTATCAAACCAAAGCGGCGATATATCGTGTGTAATGGGTTGGTATAAAGAGATGCTTAAGTAAAAAATGCGACTCGAGAGAGTCGCATTTTCTGTTAAAGCTAAGCAGTAAGGCCTAAGCAATAAGATTTAGCTGTCAGGTTGATTAGCGGTAAGACTGTAAATACTTTGATGCGTAACTACGCAGTTTTTTCTCTGGCGCAGTTTCAGATAGCGTGACTATTACAGGTTTGAATTTCTCATTACCAGAAGCTGAAAGTGCTTTAGCTATCCAGGCATAAGCATCAATCGCTAATTTATCATTGCTCAATTTATTTAAACTGATTAACTGATCTGCCAGTTTTTGCAGGGTAAATTCATCATAAACACGCTCGTTGACAATACGTTTTGCCGCTAAGCGTTTTAGTTCTAAATCATCACTGGCTAAAGCATTGGCCAGTACATTTAATTTTTGTGATTGGTTGGCATCATATTGGCTTTGGTTATTTAGAATAGGATTCCAAATAGCAAATTGATCAATATTGCTTAACCCTTCTTGGGCATATTTACGCAACTTATCATGGTAATCACCCTCAACAATGGCTTGCAGGCTGGCACGATATTTTTCATTGCCAGAATAGCCTAAACCTTTGGCTAACCAAGATGAGTATTCAATGGGATGCTTTTTAGTTGCTAGGGGTAAGCTTGCGTTTAGCTTAGCTTCAATCATGTCGAATATACTTGGGTCATTCAGTCCCGATAAAATTAATGATTCAAGTGCTTTTTGTTGCTTATATTGATTAGTACCTTGAAAAATTTGTTGATAATCTTCTTGGGTATAATCTTTGGCGAAACTGGCGGGTACCAGTAAACAACTTGAGATTAATAAACTGAGTGCTATTTTTTTCATTTCATATCCTTATGGGGGGTATCTCTGCGGAATTATTTCCAGCGTTTAAAAATTAAAGAGGTATTAATGCCGCCAAAAGCGAAATTGTTACTCATCACATAATCTGTTTCAAGGGGCCTGATGTCACCGCGAATATAATCTAATGCGGCGCACTCAGGGTCTAATTCGGTTAGGTTTAAGGTGGGAATAAACCAGTTTTCATTCATCATTTGAATGCTAACCCATGCCTCTAATGAGCCACAAGCGCCTAGGGTATGGCCAGTATAACTTTTCAATGAAGAAATCGGCATATTGCAGCCAAACACCGCATGGGTTGCCGCGGTTTCAGCTACATCACCACGGTCAGTTGCGGTGCCGTGAGCATTAACGTAGCCAATATTATCAGCAGTTAACTGGGCATCTTTTAGGGCTAACCTTATCGCCACTTCCATAGTTTTAGCGTTAGGTTGGGTGACATGTAAACCATCTGAATTAGTGCCAAAGCCGACAAGTTCGGCGTAAATTTTAGCGCCGCGGGCATTGGCATGTTCCAACTCTTCAAGAATTAAGGTGCAAGCGCCTTCACCAATAACTAAACCATCACGGTGTTTATCAAATGGACTAGGGGTTAATTCAGGCGTGTCATTTTGGGTACTTGTGGCAAATAAAGTATCAAACACTACCGCCTCGGTCGGGCAAAGCTCTTCGCCACCGCCTGCTAGCATTATGGTTTGGTGACCATATTTTATGGCTTCATAGGCGTAGCCAATGCCTTGGCTTGCTGAAGTGCAGGCGCTGCTGGTGGTATGAATGCGACCTTTTAAGCCAAAAAACACCCCAATATTGACTGCCGTGGTGTGGGCCATCATGCGGATGTAGCTAGTTGCTGTTAACCCTGACATGGTGCCCGTTTTTAACATATCACCAAAGCCCATTATAGGAGCTGTGCTGCCCGTTGATGAGCCATAAGCGACGCCGGTTTCACCTGATGTGAGTATAGGATGATCAAGTAACTCGGCATCTTCAAGGGCAAGCTCACTGGCTCGGGTGGCCATTAATGATACTCGTCCCATAGACCGCACTTTTTTACGCGAATAATGACTTGGGGTAACAAAATCTGTTACTGGCGCAGCTAATCGAGTATTTAGATCTATGTATCTATCCCATGAGTCCATTTTGACGACACAGTTTTTCTGCGCCAGTAGACTCGTTTTAATCTCCGACCAGTTTTGGCCTAGGGCGGAAATGCCGCCAATACCAGTAACCACAACACGGCGACTCATATCATGCCTCCATTAACTGAAATAACTTGGCGGGTAATATAAGCTGCATCGTCTGATAGTAAAAAATTTGCCAGTCCGGCTATTTCATTTGGTTTACCCATGCGTTTCATCGGCACCATTTGGTCAACCATTTCTTTAGAAAAGTCACTGACCATATCGGTTTCTATTAGGCCAGGGGCAATACAGTTTACGGTAATTTTTCGTTTAGCTAATTCAAGTGATAATGCTTTAGTCGCGCCAATAATACCGGCTTTGGATGCACTGTAATTTACCTGGCCACGGTTACCGGCAATGCCTGAAACGGATGCCAAAGTAATGATGCGGCCGCCTTTACGGGTTTGCACCATTGGCATAATGGTAGGATGAATAACATTATAAAAACCGTCTAAATTAGTGTGAATTACACTGTCCCATTCTTGTTCAGTCATCGCTGGGAAGGCGGTGTCACGGGTAATGCCGGCATTTAAAATGACGCCGTAATAAGCCCCGTGATCTGCTATATCTTGTTCTATTGCAAGTTTTGCCTTGGTGCGGTCGGCAACATCAAACTGCAGTAAGCTGACCTGGCTACCTAGGGCGATAAGCTCTGCCTGGGTTTGGTTTGCAGCGGTGACATTACTGTGAAAATGCAGTGCAATATCATAGCCAGTAGCGGCAAGCTTTAATGCAATGGCTTTACCTATACCGCGACTTGAACCGGTAATTAATACTCTTTTATTCAATGTTGTTCTCCAAATATTAAGCGCTGTTGCTGTCGCTAACTGTGGCTATTATTAATATAGGCTAAGGTGTCGGTAGGTTGAAACACATTGATGTTAGCTTGTGCTACTAAGATTTGATGCTGAAAAACCTGACAATCAAATACCGCCAAACCTGATTCCTCTTGATATAAACGTGCTACATGGGTGCGATAGGTTTGTCCTAGCTTAAATAAACTTTGGTGTAACTGTAGTTTACGACTGCCTAATAAAAAACCGACCTTAATTGGCAGTCCTTGTATAAGGGCTTCAACACCCGCTAATGCGGCAATACTTTGGGCCATGTATTCCACGCCAACATAGCTTGGTACGCCTTGTTTTAGCGGATCAAAATACGCACTGTTACTGGTAATATGTGTTTGAGTTATTAAGCCGTCATGCTGATGGCTGATAAGGCTGTCGATTAGAATCATTGGCGCACGATGTGGAATAAACTCGCTCACCGATTGTGAAAGTAATGCAGCACTGGCGATTAAAGGCTGAGTGGATGTTGCTGGTGTGGTCATTATTTCGCCCTTAGTTATGCTTGCTCTTGGCAAAAATGACGCTGACATTACTACCGCCAAAAGCAAATGAATTACTCATGGTGTAGTTAATTTTTGCGCGGGTTTGCCCTTGTATAACGAAGGGTAATGCGGGGTTGTTGGGGTCAATTACTTGGTCCCATAATTGTGGTGGCAAGCCATTTTTGTCATTAAGATCACTTAATACTAAATAACAAAAAGCAGCCTCAATAGCGCCAGCTGCACCAAGTAAGTGACCGACTATTGGTTTAGTTGAACTGCAGGGGGGAATCGCGCCTTTAAATAAGCAACTTACGGCGCGGGACTCCATCGCATCATTCTTAGGTGTGGCAGTGCCGTGTAAGTTAATATAATCAATATCGTTAATGCTGATATTGGCCGCTTGAAGTGCTTGCTGCATTGCTGATATCGCGCCATGCCCTTCAGGATGCGGGGCTGATATATGGTGGGCGTCGGCAGATTCACCTACGCCAGCTAACATCACTTGAGTCATTTTTTTCTCTAAGGTAAACAGCACCGCACCTTCACCGATATTGATCCCGTCTCTATTAAGGCTAAACGGGTTACATTGACCTTTTGATACTGACTCTAAGGCATTAAAGCCGTTTAATGTCAGTTGACAAAGGCTGTCAACGCCTCCAACAATGACCATATCGCATAAGTTGGCTTGTAATAACCGTTTGGCTGCAGCAAATACTTTGGCACTGGATGAGCAGGCTGTAGATATGGTGTAACAAGGGCCTTGTAAGTCGAACAGCATTTGTAAGTATAAACTGGTGCTACCAAGTTCTTGTTGAGAATAATGGTAACTTGGCGGAAATTTGCCGTGTTCTGCGCGGTAACTTAATGCAGCTTCGCCTTTTGAGATGCCTGAGGTGCTTGAACCTAAGATAACGCCAATGCGATCAGCGCCATATTCAAGTTTTGCTTGTTGTACGCTATGTTGAATTTGCATTGCTGCGGTATGAAGTAGGCGATTATTTCGACAGTTAAATTTTTGTAAGTGCTGAGGAATGTCGAGCAAGACATCATCACTAATGCTACCCACCAATGTAGGCTTTTCAAATAATAAGTCGTCACGCCATTGCATTGCAGAGGTGTCACCTTGCAATAATTTTGTTAACACGGATTCTGGAGTGTTACCCAGAGGAGTACACAATCCGATGTGTGTGATGCCTATGCCTGTCATGTTTTTTGTCTTTCGCGTGTTAATTAGTGAGGTCGTTTATTTGTAGCGCTTATGTATGATGCTTATTGTAACGCTTGAATCTTTATCTGCACATTAGCTTGTGCAATACGAATGTCGATAGCAGCCTGCCAAGGGTCAATATGGCTATATTCAGCAGTTAATACTGGTTCGTTACCGTACTGTACTAGTTGACGGCATAAAGGTGAACCGCATTGTTTTTGTTCCCATGTACCCGCGGATAGGTGTTGATTTACTGTTTCTGTCGGCCAGTATGCAAGTTGTAATATCGCCATTAAGTATTCTGCTTTAAATTGCTGCCCAAGTAAGCTACTTTGCTGACTGACCAAGGTACTACCATTGTAAACTATGGTAAACAGTGGTTGGCCTAATGGTGCTAATCCGACTAATGTCATGGTTTGATTATCAATTTGCAGCTCGGTAATTAACTGGTGTGATTTACCATCATGGGTAAACTGCACCATTTGGCTGTGAGCATCCTGTTTAACCTGATCAATAAGAGACGCTAAGCAGTAATCAATATTATTGGATAAGGTTACGCACGTTTGGCGTTGCAGTTGCTGGCTACAAGCTCCCAATAACAAACAGAAAAATATTAATAGTCCTAACGGGTATCGCGGATTCAATATCATTTATTTAGTACCATTAATGGGTTGCTCGCCATGACCGTTATTTATATTTTTGAGGTTATTTTTAATTGTCATTTACTCGCTGACGTTAGGCTACGGTTGTACTACAAAGGGCGATAATGGTGTTTAAGCGCCTCTCTGATTCAGCCACAAATGGATTTGTTTCATCCCAGGCGTAACCCGCAAGAATAGAGCAAATCATTTGCTTAATTTGAGGGTTGGCTTGTTGATAAAAAATCACATCTTGAAAACGACCATCGTACCAAGCTTGCACATAGGTTCTAAAGGTATTAACTCCTTTCATCAATGGCTCGGCATAGTCTTGTTGCCAATCAATCAACTGACCATCAAGCTGTTTTAGCAAGCTGTCTACTGCCATAGTTGCTGATTGCATTGCAATGGTTACGCCAGATGAAAACACCGGATCTAAAAATTCACCCGCATTACCCAGTAACGCAAATTTATCTGTTGCTAGGGTGCTGACATTGGCTGAGTAACCTTTTAATGTGGCGCACTCTTGCACAATGTTAGCGTTAGCCAATAAGCGCTTTAAACCAGGCTCTTGATTCACAATGGTCAATAATTGCTGCGCGAGAGTGCCTTCAAGGTATTTAAGTAAGTGTGGCTCACCCACCACACCCATTGAGCAGCGGTTATTGCTGAAAGGAATTAGCCAATACCAAATATCTTTATGCTGTGGATGTACGCTGATCAGTATTTTATTACGGTCAAATGCTGGATCACTAATATTGTCTTCTATGTGGGTGAAGATTGCACTGCGAGAAGGCAGGTTTGATGGTTTTTCTAAATCTAATAAGCGCGGTAATACGCGGCCAAACCCACTGGCATCAAGAATAAACTTAGCGTTAATTTGATAGGCTTGATTGCGTTCATCGCTGACGTATAGCACAGGTTCAGCGGTTAAATCGACTTGATTAACCGTATGACCATAATGAATCGTTACACCTTGCTTGGCAGCTGTATCGGCTAATACTTTATCAAACTGAGCACGCTGTACTTGAAAGGTGGTACCTGGGCCTGGGGTAAATTTATCGGTGAAATCAAAGGTGGTGTACTTGTCTTGATAGCGAAAAGCCGCACCATTTTTAAACTGAAAACCGGCTTGTTCAACCGCTTCTAACATGCCGGCTTGTTCAATAAACTGCATGCAGCAGGGGAGCAAGCTTTCGCCGATAGAAAATCGGGGGAAATGTTGTTTTTCTAGTACTACAACGCGCTTACCTTGCTGGTGTAAAAGGCTGGCGGCAATAGTGCCCGCTGGGCCTGCACCAATAATAGCGACATCAACGTCCAAATTGTTGAGTAGAGTTAACGGTTGGCTGTGCATGTTAATGCGATTTCCTTGTTATTAATGTCATAAAGGGGGCAAGTAAAAAGGTGAAACCGATACCAAACAATAGGGTTAAGCCAAAAAAATGTATGGCGTGGGTTTGGCTAAAAGCCAGTAAGCCAAAGGCTAATAATGTTGAGCACGCCGACATAAATATCGCCATCATCACGCCGCGGTTAGCTTGCTTGGCCTCTGCAAAAAATAAGCTGTAGTCTATGCCAATACCGAACACTAAAATGAGCGCTAGTGCATGAAATAAGCTTAATGGCGAGCCAACAATACCTAAGCTGCTAATAGTTAATATAATGGCAGCCGTTGGCACACCAATAACCGTTAATGCCAGTTTTATCGGGTATTTTATGCTAAAAATGATCGTTGCTATGAGTAATACCACGGCTAGCAGATATAAGGTAAGTTGGCGATACTGGCCCATAAGATCAGAAATATCACCGACTTTATCGACCAGTTGCACTTTTGCCTGCACTAAATTGGTGTGTTGAATACGCAGCTTTAAGGCGGGTAAGTCTGCAATGTTAGTCAATAACACTATGGCACCGACTTGCCCATTATCATTAGGTTTTAGCCATAAGTCGGTGAATGTGTTTTCACCGAATTTGAGTAAGTCTGTTACGGTTAAGTAATCATACTTTGCTGCTTGATAATCCGTTAGTAATGCCTGGGTTAGTGAGCCGGAGTCATCAGTTAAACCCAGTCGGTTGATGATGTCGGTTAAATGTTGCTGATAAATCAAACCCTGAAGCTGGTAGTTTTGATCTTGCTGCTGGCGACTTGGCAACATGTTGGCAAGACTAAAAAACCGCTCCAGTTGCTGTTGCTTTACCGCGTCGTTAAGTACAGGCGTTAGTTGATGTAACCCTTCTAAAAGCTGCGCTTCATTATTGGCAGTGACCAGAATAAACTGATTGTCAGCACCACCGCTTAACCACTGTCTTAGCTGGTTGTCTTCATCTGTGAGGTGTTGTGGACTTTGTTGTAAATTGCGAATGTCATCGTTATGACTTAATTGGCTTAACCCCAATGCGCTGTGCATGACTAATAGGCAAGCTAACGTCATGGTGATTTGCTTTTTAGCAGCAATGTGACCGATAAAATTTAAGTAATCTTGTGCCCAATTCAGTGCCTTTGAGGGAGTTAAAGGACGATTAGCCAGTAGCGGAAAGGCCAGTACTAAGGTTAAATATGCCCCTAATAAGCCTGCGGCACAAAATACTGCCACTTGTTGCATCCCCGGAAAAGGCGTAAAACCAATGCCAATAAAAGCCAGTGAGCTGGTGGCTAGCGCTAATGTCATTACAGGTAAAATACTGTGAATAACTTGGTTAGCGTTTGCTTCAGGACGATTCAGCTTTTCGCAGTAAAAATGAAAGCTGTAATCAATGGCTATACCAATCAAGCTAGTGCCAAATACTAATGTCAGTAGATGAAGTTCGTGAAACAAGCTTAGCGTTGCAACTAAGGCCATAACAAAGCCGCTGGATAAGGTCAGCAATGCCAAGCTTAAAGGCATTAAAGTACCAAAGCCTAACCAGACTAAAATCATTACTCCCAATAACGATAGGCCGCCAATAAAGCTAATTTCTTGTTTGGCCGACTCAGTAGCTGCTTGGGCATGAAACAGTGCACCAGCTTTTAATATAATGACCTTTTGCCCGTCTACAGCGGCAAACGCATTTGCCAGTGCATGTAATTGTTGTTGCTGAGCGTTAGGATTAAATGCGCTTTTTGTCCCCTTCGCCATGACTATTGCGGCCACATTGTCTGCTTGTTGATTAAGTAAAATGCCATCTTCTTGGCTCAAAGAAGAGTGAGCGCTTAACGCCAACAGGTTATCGGTAAACAGAAGCAGTGGGTCTTGACTAATAAGCTGGCTGCTGGCAAAACCAAATGCGCTATATAATTGCTGTTGGACGTTGGCGATTAAACTGTCGAGCTGATTTGTGCTCAGTGCTTGTTGCTGTTGATGGGTGAGTAGCTTAAATCTGTGCTTGAAATACCATTGACCGATAGCATTAATATCTGTGTCGTCGGCACTACCTATCTGGGTAAAAGCCTGTGTTGGATCTTGCTGTAGGCTGTTGATAATCGTTTTAGCGGCATCAATTACGCTACTTTTTTGCGGTGCAATAATGGCGATATACACTTGGTCGGCCAAACGTTGTTCAACTTGCTCAAGGGCTGCATGGGTTAACTCATCTTGTTGGAGCTGAGGTAGCATGGCCAAAATATCACTTTGAATTTTGGCCCCTGATTGCCATAAATGAATGCCATACAAAACCACTGAACTAAACAGTAGGCACCAAATTACCAAGCGCCATTTGGCTGTGAGTGATTGTTTATCTTGTTGCGGGTTATTCACGGCTGTACCGTCACTTTAGGCTGTTTTTCTGCTGATGGTTGAGCGTCTGTGTTGATATTAGCCGCTTTAAACCAAGCAGTATGTTCAGGTGTGAGAGGGCCATTATTCACATCAATAAATATGATGTCGGTGATATCAAACGGACTATTTGGGCCTGCTAATGATGTACTTTGCTGCTGACTGAGCATAACAATGCGGCTAACCTGTTGCTGACCCTGTAGAATGATTTTGCCTAAAGCCTGCTGTAAACGCGTGTCTTTGGCTATGAGTCCTAAGGTCCAAACTTGAGTGTCAGTCGTGACTGTCGGCAGGTAAAATAATGAAAAATCGGCTTGTAGCGCGATTAATTCTCCGCTGAGTAAATGCTGCATTAATTGAGGGGTTTGCTGCATTAAAGGATTATTTTGTTGGCCAGTATTTGACTGTGTTTGTTGGATATTGCCTTCACTATCTATAGTGGTCAGCTGCTGGTTTTGCATCACCATAGTGGTTGCAAAGGGAGATTGCTGATGCCAAATCATGCCCCACTCAGGGTTAAAAGCAAATGTCCCGCTGCTGAGCAAGGGACGCTTTAACACGGCTAAACGCCTTGTTTGGGTAAATTGCCCTTGGGTGTTGTGCTGTGACAAAGACACCTGTTTAGCCAGTTGTTGCAGGTTTTTCTCGTTGGCAGGGTATTCAAATACCCGCGCTAAATCAATAATTGAACTCGATGGACTTTCCGTTGTTGCCGCTGTTGTTGCCGCTGTTGTTGCCGCTGTTGTTGCCGCTGTTGTTGCCGCTGTTGTTGCGGTAACTTCGGCGGCTTGTAGCGGATTAAATTTAACCAGTATCAAGCATAAAAATACCGTTAGCAGGCACAGCTGGCAGATAAATATCAGCTGTTTAATGATTTTGGCAGCCTTACTACGGCTATTACTGGGCGGATTCATTTAACGGTCCGTTATTGTCATTATCGCTAGGTAAATGATTTTGTAAATTGTCTACCTCAAGCCAAGGCCGAATTTTATCTTGAAACACATCCGGCGTAATAAAACATAACTCTTCAGTGCGCATATCGACAGCTGCTTGAATAGTGTGCCCCTTGGTAATACGTTGCTGGGTGTGACTGTCTATGATTTGATAGTTAATTTTTAACCGGTTTTCCCATTCGACAATGTTGGCTTTTACGGTGATTTGTTGATCAAAAACACTGCTTTTTACATATTTTATGTGCACGTCAACCACAGGCCAGGCAAACCCAGATGCCTGCATTTGGCGGTAGTTATAGTCCAGTTTGTCGAGTAACTTACAGCGAGCAACCTCAAAGTAACGTAGGTAATTACCGTGCCAGGTAATTCCCATAGAATCGACATCATGGAAGGGGATAATCATATCTATTTCAATGCTGAGTATGCTTTTCATTAACATACCTCCCATTCACCTTGCTGGATTTTGGTTACCGTTTGTCGTAATACCGCTTCTAGTGGACGGTCTTCTACCAGTAATTCAAAGTCTGCACTGACCTGAGCAAGGGTTATGGCTAATGATGGCGTTAAGCTATTAGCGGCTAATTCATTTTGGCTGATACGTAGGTTAATACCCTGGCTCATGGCCAATAGCGCTGCAGCAGCAACCTGTTCTGTCAGTTGTAAAATGCGCATGCAGTCACGGGCGGCTATTGTGCCCATACTGACTTTATCCTGATTGTGGCATTCGGTAGAGCGGGAGAATACACTGGCTGGCATGGTGTTTTTCAATGCTTCAGCTGTCCATGCCGATACGCCAATTTGTACCGCTTTAAAACCATGGTTAATGGCGCGGCGATCACCGGTTGCAGCGGATAAATTAGCAGGTAAACCATTATTGAATTTAGTGTCCATTACTAACGCCATTTGGCGATCAATTAAATCGGCAATATTGGCGATGGTGTTTTTCATCGAATCCATTACAAAGGCAATGTGGCCACCATAGAAATGCCCACCATGAAGAATATGCTCACCTTCAGCATCGACAATTGGATTATCGTTGGCGCTGTTTAATTCGGTTTCAATGAACTGGCGCATAAAGGGTAGAGCATCTTGCAGTACGCCAATCACATGTGGCGCGCAGCGAATTGAATACCTGTCCTGTAGGCGGTCAGAATTACGTGGGTGGCTATGATGGTTTAAGTCTTCACGTATCCATGTTGCCACCTGACTTTGGCCAGGGTGTGGTTTTGCGGTAAATAAAATTTCATCAAAATGATTTGAATTCCCTTTTAACGTCAAGGAGGCCATGGCAGTAATACGGCTGGCTAAGCGTGATAAATATTGGGCGCGATCATAGGCTAAGCAAGCTAATGCCGTCATTACCGCTGTGCCATTCATTAAGGCTAACCCTTCTTTAGGGCGTAACGTTAGCGGGGTAATATTAAGCGCTTGATAGACCTCTGTAGTTGGGAGACGCTTACCTTGATAAACAACATCGCGTTCACCAATTAATACCGCTGCAAGGTATGATAGTGGCGTTAAATCTCCGCTGGCACCAACAGAGCCCTCTTCGGGGATAACCGGAGTAATATTGTTATTTAATAACCATTCAATGCGTTGTAATAATGCATAACTGACGCCTGATTTGCCCACGGCTAATGAGTTTAAGCGGCACGCCATCACCGCTCGGGCTTGGGTTGGGCTAAATACATCGCCTAAACCGCAGCCATGAAAACGTGATAAGTGCAGTGGCAATTCATGGACTAGTTCTAAGCTAACATTAACCGTGCAGGAATCGCCATAACCTGTGGTTACACCATAAACCACGCCTTCTTCATGTAGCAGGCTATCGATAAAGCGGGCGCCTTTTTCAATATAATCTTGATATTCTGGCGTGTCATTTAATTTGACTGGTGCGCCTTTAGCAATAGCGACAACTTGTTCAATAGTCAGCTGGCCTTGGTAAAAATCAATGTGACCTAAATGAATAGTTTCAGACTGCGAAATCGAATGCGTCATCGGGTTACTGTTCCTGCTTAGATGGGGCGGATTGGCGCAGACTTTTATCGTCTTCTCGCCAAAAATCATAAAAATTAAACCACTGTAATGGGCTGAGTTGGGCAAAGTGGGCTAAACGTTGACTGTATTCGGTCATGGCCTGGGTTAATCGCTCAGTGCGGCCTTTTCTTGGGCCTTTTAAACTATTGGATAACGGTGTCACATGGACTTGATAACGGCCATTTTGACGCAGGCAAAACATAGTAAACACTGGGCAATCTAACAAGCTGGCCAAAATAAATGGCCCTTGAGGAAATGGCGCAGGCTTACCCAGAAATGGCAGATTAACCACTCGGCCTTGGCTATTAGATGATGTTCTGTCGGCCGCAATAACAACCAATTCACCTTGGTCGACTTTTTGTTGCAGTAGCATGGCGGTACTGGGGTCGAGTTCGTTGACTTGAATTAAGTTTAAACTACTTTGTGGATTCAATTGCTGAAGTACTTTATTGAAGTTTTCCGCATGGCTGGTCAGTACCATCACGTTCACTTTTACTTTTTTCTGGTGAATAGAAATTGCGCGACACAATTCTAGGTTACCTAAATGCGATACCAATAATACCGCGCCTTTTCCAGTGTCAATTTGGTCTGCCAGAATGCGCCTATCGGCAAAGTCTACTTCATCGAGTTTAATGCGATCGCACCAGGCATCAATTCTGTCTAATGCGGCGTTACCAAAAGACAAAAAGTGCTTGAGGCTATCACGCCATGTAATGTCTGAAGATAAATCAACATGCTGTGGATTATGCAATTTCGCTTGCTGTAAAAATGCCATTGAAGCGTTGCGAGTTGCGCCGCCAGTCAGGAAAAAGTAGCCAATCACTGGATACATAATGGCGCGACACAGCCAATGCCCGCCGAAACGGTAACTTTCGGCCAGTATTTTTATGCCCCAATAACTGCCGCGCTCTTGCATTGCAGACCAATGTTGCTGGTCGTTATTATGCAATAGCTTTTGCGGTAGGCGCGTTAGCATGCCGAAAAACAGCTTAGTGTGCATCCAACTTATACGCACATTATCTTGTATTCCTTGGAAATGGCTAATGCCATTTTCTGGATAAATCACTTTAGTGGGCAGTTGAATGATAGATGTGTGTTGCCAATGCAATTTCACCATCACTTCAATATCAAAATCCATACGCTCACCCAATGATTGGGTTTTAAATAACGCTTCGGTTGCAGCCAAGGGATAAATTCTAAAACCGCACATTGAATCTTCAATATCGAAACTTAGGGTTTCTATCCATACCCAAAAATGGGTGATATAACGGCCATATAAACGCCCCTTGGGTACCGACTCATCGTATACAGGTTTGCCTGAAATCAATGCTTGAGGATTAGCTGTAGCGCATTCAATCATGGCTGGGATATCGGCTAGGTTATGCTGTCCATCAGCATCAACTTGTAAGGCATGGCTGTAGCCGTCAGCAAAGGCGCGTCTTAAACCGGTGACTACAGCGGCGCCTTTACCACGATTAAAAGGGTGGTGGATCAGGGTGACCCAGGCAAACTTGTCCGCCATTGCTTGTAGCGCATAGCGAGTCTCATCTTGGCTGCCGTCATCGATAAGGTAGCAAGGCAGATCAAATTGCGCCAGTGCGCTCAGCGTATTTTCAATTTCAAGGTGATGATTGTAATTGGGGATAATAAGCGCCAGTTTCATACGCTATACTTCAGTTTCTGTGGCGATGACAATACGCCCTGATGAATAACATTTATCACCTTCGCTATATTGGAAAGTTAGTTTTGCTTTGTCTTTATTATGACTGATAGTGAGATCCACATGACTATCGGGTAATAGTAGCTGCTGGAATTTCAACACTTCAAGGCTAGCCACTTTGGATTGATAGCCAAACGCTTTACAGCCGAGTTGCACTGCCCAATCTAGCTGAGTCACTCCTGGGAGCACAGCTTGCTCAGGAAAATGACCTTTAAAAAAATCTAAACCGCCATCAACAAATAAACGCCAAGTGATGCTGTTATCTTGCTGCTGTTGGTTAACAATTTGCGGTAATACGGATTTAATCATGTTTTTTAAATAACGAAATCAGCTCGGCTTGAACTCGTTTTCCTTGCGAATTTTGCGGTATAGTTTCTGGGTAACGCCAACGTCTAGGTAATGTGACTCGTTCAAACTGACTTAATAAGTGTTTTTTTATCAAGTTGTTGATAGTGAGCTTACCGTCACTGGCTAATATTTTTTTACCTTCATCCGTCAAAGTAATAATCGCGCCTAGCATATGTCGTGGCTTGGTCAGTATGGTTACCGCAGCATCAAGTACTAAAGGATGCTCGCACAGTAATAGCTCCATTTGCACCATAGAAATGCGCTTTTCTTCAACCTTAACAATGCGATCAAGCCGGTTGAGTAAGGTAAATTGCTGTGGGTTAATCAGTTCGATGCTGTCATCACACTTATGCCACTGGGTAGTATTTTCTAGATATGATGATTGAATACATAATGCGCCATCGTCTTCATCTTGCTTGATGTTAACCGGGCTGAATATCTGCCAGGGCTCGTCGGCATTATGCTGGCGTCGATAAGCTATGCCGCCAGTTTCAGTGCTACCGAATATTTCGATAGGCAGTTGACGATAACATTGCTCAATATCTGTGGCGGCTTCAAAACTGAGTGGCCCACCTGAGCTGAAAATCAAGCTGGGGCAGCGATGTTGTAATTGCTTGTCTAACGCGTCTGGTAAACGAGAAAGCTGAGCCAGGCTACTGATCAAGCAAAGGTTAGGCATAATGGCCAAATAGTAACTTAGGGTTTCTGGGTATTCTATTTGTTCACTTAAAAAAGGCCGGTTTGCCGCCAGCGGCCATAATATTTTAAACAACAAACCATAAATATGTTGGTGCGAAACGGTTGATACCACAGAGCAATGGGGCAGATGATCGGCAAAGGTACGCTCGAGTGTGCTCACTTCTGCATCTAACTGTGCAATAGACTTTTTAACGGCTTTAGCTTCGCCGCTACTGCCAGAGGTAAACAGGATTAATTCACCTAATTGGGCGCTTTGAGGCCATTTTGCTGCCGGTGGTGTTATGTCACTGGTCAGCGGTATATAGATTCCGGCATCACAAATAGGCTCATCGGCAATAACAGCATCAAATTGGTGCTCGAGTTGAGTTATAGTGCCCGCTTGGATGTTGGCGGGTAAAATGATGGTTTTGCCTGCTAATAGTCCAGCGCAAAGCCCAGCAGCAAACAAGTCACTTTGCTTGGCTGCAAGTAACCAACGTTTAGCGGGTTGGTCGTGTAATTGTTGGTACAGGTAAGTTACCTGTGCACAAAAACGGGTGCTGGTCATAATAGCGTGATGATTAAAACTGATTAATTGCTGGGTGTTGGGCCCTGTTTTAAGCCAATTAAGTAATAAATTATCCATGTTTTTTCAACCATAAAGTACGATATAGCCATTCACCACCCAATAAAGCCCCTATTAACATATATGCAATAAGGCCATTATAAAGGGTCCATGTTTCTATGCTTGTTGCCAGCGCAGTATAAAGCGCCATTAATCCATTAAATACAAACAGCGCACACCATAACTTTGTCACTTTGATTAAATAAGGTGTCGCTTTTGCAGGTAAATCAGGCTCTTTTAATTTAGCAAGGCGCTCAATCATACTTGGGCCATGATTAAGTGAGTGGATAAATAAAGCCAACATACTGAGGTTAATTACCACAGGGTAAAACAATAACCAGTCATGCCGTTGGGCAATAAAACTGGCGGCGGTTAGCCCTATGCCTACTAGCAATGGAGCTAACAGGGGGGTTAACTGTTTTTGACTTAATGACAGCCGAGTGATTAACAAACCACATAACACTAAGGCGATTACCCCGTTAGGTAAATATTGCAAACCGAAATAAACCGCGATGGGATAGCCCATGACAGCCAGCGCAGATATTACCTGCAATAGCGCTTTCATTATTGCTGCATTAAACCATCAATGGCATTCACGACATCATTGACTGTGCGAACGGATTTAAATTCCTCAGGTTGAATTTTTTTACCGGTCAATTGTTGTAATTTGATTACTAAATCAACAGCATCAATACTGTCTAAGTCCAGCTCATCATAGAGTGTGGAGTCGAGACTAATATCAGCGGGCTCTATTTCAAATTCGTCGACTAAAATGCTACACAGCATGTCATAAATTTGTTCACGACTTTGCATTTTTAACTCCTATGCTCGCTGCGATTCAATAAAACTGGCAAGGCTGGCAATACTATAAAAGTGTGCTTTAGTCGTATCTGAGTTAGCTTCAATTTTAACATCAAATTTCTTTTTAATCGCTAAACCTAACTCTAGAGCGTCAATAGAATCTAAACCTAAGCCTTCACCAAAAAGTGCTGCGTCGGTGTCAATATCATCAATAGCGATGTCTTCAAGGTCTAAACACTCAATGATGAGTTGTTTAATTTCATTATTTAAATTAGTCATTTACTGTTCTTATGGTTGTTGTTTTTCAAAAGTAATTGGATGCACTAATTGTGCTTTATAAAATTGTTCAAGCTCTCGCGTTAGTTGCCTAGCAAGTTTTGCTTCACCAGCATCACGCTGATGATAAGTTTGATAAGCAAAAGTATGGCCTATTTCTACTGACATATTAATCGTTTGGCGAGGAATTTCATACCATGGTTGTTGTTTGGTGAGGCCTGCAACATCGGTACGCAGCACAACGGGAACAATATCAGTGTGGGTGCGTAAGGCAATATTAGCGGCTCCTCTAGCAAAGGGGTTAATGATGTTACCGATTAAGGTGCGCGTGCCCTCAGGGAAAATAATTAAATTAGTGCCGCGTGATAAAACTTGAGTGCAATCATCTAGCAAGAGTGCTGCGCCGCGGTTAGGTATGTAGCCTGCACAGGACAGGACTCCGCGCATAAAAGGGTTGTGCCATAGGGTTTGTTTTACCACGCAGCCAACGTTGGGCATTAAACTTATTAATACAACTACATCAACTAAAGTCGGGTGATTGGCGACAATAATACTGCCTTTAATATGACTCAATTGCTGCTGTGCTGTTTGGCTGACTCTAATTACGCCCGCAAAAGCTAACATGGTCACAAATAAGCGAAACATCCAACTCACAAAGCGTTGTACTCGTGCGATTCTGACGGCATAACTACCAGGCCAAAATCGTAAAGCAGGCACAATGGTTAGCGAACTGAGCAAACCGCCCAATCCAAAGGCAAAGTAACAGCACACGCCGCCTACCCAGCGAGGGAAATAAGCGATACCAGAAAGTTTGCTCGCTGAGGCTGAGTCGCTATTTTTAATGTTAGCCATTAGGAGTTAAAGTCCAATGCCATTGGCACATTTCGCCTTGTAATGCTGTTTGCGTCGCAAGATGATGGATTAATTGGCTTAAGCCAATGGCACTATAGGGAGCCGTTTGGGGTAAGGAATTGTTAATCGAAACCTGAGCGATACTTTGTGGGTGTGGATGCTCACTTGCAATTGTCAGTAATAAGCCGAATCCGATGGGGAATTCCACTTCATTGAAAAACTCGTTATACACAGGTGGCACGGGATCATCAGCAAAGATCAATAATACTGGTTGGGGTTGCTCTGCAAGTTGGCCGTAGGCTTCGATAAATGCTTGCGGCAAACTTTGGGCGCCAGCGGCAATTGACGTTGAACTGGTTTTGTTAGCGCTTAATATGCCAAATATGCCACTGCCAGTATTGTGTACAGATTGGCTAAAGGCCGTGGGGGAAAGAGGCTGTTTTGCGACCACATCTTCCAGTAGACCTATAGTGCGATTGAGTTCACCGTGTCGGGAAGCAAAGATGCTACGGGTGGAGTTTTCGGCCTGACAGTCAAATGCAACAGTAAGCATCATTTTGGTTAGTCGACTGAATCGACGCCTTTGCATTGCAGGTATTTCAGAAAGTGCCGGAGATACCTTGCTGAGTGCGGTTTGTTGATTTGGCTCCTGCCAGAGCGACCAACTTTCTCTTGTTTGAAAGTCAGGTGTCCAAGCGCTCCACGATAAAATATCAAATGCTAACTGCACTACATTGCCTCTATGTTGCCTAGTCGTCCTTATCTAAGTATTCATTTTTGTTTAATGGCGAACAAATGGGGAGTCATCAAACAAAAATTAACAGGTTAATTGTACACTAAAGTATGACAGGCTAAACAGTCATGCAGGCATAAAAAAGCAGCGAAAGAAGGGTTCTTTCGCTGCTGCTGCATACTGTCACTCAAATGTGGTTGAGTTGGCAGGTTATTGGGGTAATAAAGGTTGTAAGCGTTTTACGGCATTTTTAATTTTACGGGTATTTTCTGGACCCATTCTAACCAGTAGCTTTTGTGCATTAGGTAGCGCCTCTATCCTTGCATCAACATACTGGTAATTAACCGATATTGAGGTTAATTCAATAGGATCTTCAATAATAGGTGCATCGGCAATCATTTTAAAAGCTTGTTGCATGCGTTCATCAAAGTTCATATTGGCGTAACCAAGCTCGATAAATGCTTCTTCAAATAACGGCTTAAGCTCGCGATAAGTGGCGGCTAATTCTTGATCATTTAGCCCAGAAATAAAATCTGCATATAAATCGTAACGGTGATAGCTGTCTGGATTTAAATAGGTTTTGTTAGTTATTTCACTTACAGTAAACTTATTATCAGGACCTTGCATTGGGCTGGCTTTACGGATTAACTCGCCTTGGGCTAAGTTATCAATAAAGACCACAAATTGACGCGCCATATCCTTCTTTAAAATAAGCGGTTCAATTTTCATCCCGTTTGCTACGGCTAAGGTTTTCTTGGCGACAAAGTCGTCAGATTCCGCTAATGGTGGTAAAGGCTCAGCAACCACTTCAGGTGTTTGTGACTCACCCAGAGGCACAATATCTGATGCCGAAGATTCAGGTGCATCTACATCAGTAATCGATTCTTCAATGGGTGCCTCTTCGATAGGATTCATCGGCATAGGTTCAGGTAACTCAATAGGTGTTGGCATGGCCGGTTCTAATTCAGTTGAGTCTTCGCCACTCATATAGAAGTAACCTGCACCGACTATCAGTGCAACGATAACGCCACCGATAATGGCGTTATTGGTATTGGGTTTCGCTTCAGCTTCAGTGGTGGGTGTCGCTCTATCTTCTTTATTAACCTGCATTGCAATTCCTTAGCTGTTTAAAGCTGATAATACGGAACAGAAAAAGTAAATACTGTCTCTATTGTGCAAGATTACGCTTGCATGTCTATAGGATGGTTAAAATATAAATAAAAAATCATCTTATGCTTGCACGTATTGCTGTCGTTCACCTAGCCATCGTTGAATGATTAAGTCGACATTATCGGGCACTTGCTGATAAATATGTACAGCAAGCTTTTGAATGCTGGGGATCAGGTGTTGATCACGGATTAAATCAGCAATTTTCATGTCAGCGAGCCCAGTTTGTTTAGTGCCTAACACTTCGCCAGGGCCTCTGATCTCTAAATCTTTTTGAGCAATAACAAAACCATCATTACTATTACGTAGTACACCTAATCGTTTGGTCGCGGTTTGTGATAATGGTGCTTTATATAGCATGACACAATGACTTGCCACCGCACCACGGCCCACACGTCCTCTTAGTTGGTGCAATTGAGCCAGCCCTAAACGTTCAGGGTTTTCAATAATCATCAAGCTAGCATTAGGCACGTCAACACCCACTTCAATCACAGTTGTCGCGACTAACAGCTGTATTTCACCGGCTTTAAATTTGGCCATGACCTGTTGTTTTTCTGCACTTTTCATTCGTCCATGCACTAAGCCTACCGTGAGTTCAGGTAATATCTCAGTGAGTTCTGCTGCGGTATCTTCTGCGGCCTGACATTCTAACACCTCAGACTCTTCAATTAAGGTACATACCCAATA
The DNA here is from genome assembly GCF_021513195.1 of Shewanella sp. OMA3-2. Classification (NCBI taxonomy): domain Bacteria; kingdom Pseudomonadati; phylum Pseudomonadota; class Gammaproteobacteria; order Alteromonadales; family Shewanellaceae; genus Shewanella; species Shewanella sp. OMA3-2. The sequence continues at coordinate 795,432 of NZ_CP090974.1, forward strand.
AGCTTGACGATTATCTTGTCGTGCGGCTTGCCTAACTCTTTCAATTACATCATTACGGCGACTATCTGATACTGCTACCGTGGTAACGGGTGTTCTGCCAGGGGGAAGTTCATCAATCACTGAAGTGTCTAAATCTGCATAGGCTGTCATGGCCAACGTTCTTGGTATTGGGGTGGCGGTCATAATGAGTTGATGTGGATGAAAACCTTGGCTAACGCCTTTTTCGCGTAAACCTAAACGTTGATGAACCCCAAACCTGTGTTGTTCATCAATAATAATTAACGCAAGTTTATGAAAATGAACCGCATCTTGAAATATCGCATGGGTACCTATAACGATTTGTGCCGCACCCGAAGCAATGTCTTCTAATGATTGCACTCTGGCTTTGCCTTTGATTTTACCCGCTAACCAACCCACTTTTACCCCTAAAGGTTCAAACCATTGGGCGAAATTAATCGCATGCTGCTCCGCTAACAACTCAGTGGGTGCCATCATAGCCACTTGATAACCATTTTCTATGGCTTGCAGCGCGGCCATGGCAGCAACTAATGTTTTGCCTGAGCCGACATCGCCTTGCACTAATCTCATCATAGGGTGTGATCGCTGTAAGTCTTGGCTTATTTCAGCGACAACGCGTTGCTGTGCATCTGTTGGCTTAAAAGGAAGGTTTTTTAAAAATGGGTTGAGTAATTGACCGCTGGCAGCGATTGAAATGGCCGCATCACGCTGTGATTTTTGTCTTAGCTGCAACATGCTTAAGTTATGGGCCAGTAATTCTTCTTGCACTAAACGTTGCTGGGCGGGGTGCTGACCTTGTTCAAGCATAAATGGGTCGACATATTTATCTGGTCGATGCAGTAGAATAAGGGCTTGCGGCAATGTCAGGTTGTTGGGTTGTAGATTGACCGGAATAAGCTCAGGCAAGCCGCCTTGATTTAGCATCAATAGGGCTTGGTCGGTTAGCTTGATCCAGCTTGCCTGCTTTAGCCCTTCCGTTGTCGGATAAATAGGGGTTAAGGTTTCACTTAAATTACTGTCATCACCGGGTTGGATAATTTTATATTCAGGGTGAACAATTTCAGCATGATGATTACCACGACGAATTTCACCATAGGCGCGGATCATAGCGCCTTGTTGCATGCCATTACGTTGTGCCATTGAAAAATTAAAAAACCGTAATGTCATTGGCCCGGAGTCATCACGCACATTGCAGATAAGCATTCTGCGACGACCTTGAATAATTTGCGTGGACTGTACTTCGGCTTCTATGGTGCCATAGCTGCCAAATGACAGTGCGCTAATAGGGTAGATTTGAGTGCGGTCTTCATAACGCAGCGGTAAATGAAACAGCACATCTTGTACTGTTTTAATGCCTAGCTTATTCAGCCTTTCAGCCATTTTTTTAGCCACACCTTTTAGCTCGGTGATGGGCACTAAATCTAAACGCAACAAACGTTATTTACTCCACTAAGTTATGCTTAACTCAATTTGCTTAGCACTGACATAGTACTGTGATTATATACATATGTTTTACTATCTTAGCAGAGATTAGATCTAAGGCAATATCAAGATATTAGCTTAAATTTATAACCAACCTTTTTGTTTGGCGATTCGGGCTGCATCAATGCGGTTGCTGGCATTGAGTTTGGCAATAGCTTCAGACAAGTAATTACGTACCGTACCTTCAGCAATAAAAAGTAATTTGGCAATATCGCTGGTGGCTTTACCTTCGCTGGCTAATCGTAGTGCTTGGCGTTCTTTACCATTTAGTGGGTCAATTTCACCTATGGCGGCAAAGGCCAGCTCAGGGTCAATCACGCGTTTGCCTGACATGACCTTGACAATGGCACTGATTAACTCATCTGACGGAGCATCTTTTAATAAAAAACCATTTACACCGTATTCTAATGCGCGTTTGATGTAACCGGCTCGGCCAAAGGTGGTTAAAATAATGACCTTGGTTGTACTGGATTGTGATTGTAGCCATTGGCTTAAATCAAGGCCGGTTTTATGCGGCATTTCTATGTCGGTGAGTAATAAATCAACAGGCTGTTTTTTTAGCAAAGCTAAAGCTTGTTCGCCATTTTCGGCTTCGATAATTTCAAAGCTATTAGCTAACTGGGGGTGAAGTAATTTATCTTTTGCCAGCGTAAGTAATGCGACTAAGGCGCCACGGATCATAGCCTGGTCTTCTGCGAGTAAAATTTTCATCCGGTATCCTTATCCTTGGTCTGTCTTTTATGTTTATAGCGATCTGTTATTCGCTTTATTGGGTGGTATTAGGCAGAGTGATATTAAGCGTAAACACTGGCGTGATTTGATATGAAAATGTGCCATTTAGTAAATCTACCCGTTCACGTATGCCTTTTAAACCATTGCCTTCGTTGATCTCTTTGGTGGCCGTATTTTGGCTAAGACTAAGATGAATATTATGCTCATCTTGGGCGAAAACCAGGCTCACCTTTTCGGCATGACTATGTTTGAGGCAATTGTTAACAGCCTCGGTCAAAATGAGCGCTAATTGCGACTCGACCAACTCTGTTGATGATGGGGTATCTCCTTCGACATGCACTTCCATGCCTTGATCGCGCAAAGATTGTATTAATGTAGGCAAACAAGCTTGCAGGCCTTTGTGTTTGTAATTCGACACAGTTTGCCGAATTTGGCTAAGACTATCACGGGCAATGTCGGCCAATTGGGTTAATTGTATTTGAGCTTGTTCTGCTTGATTGGCCTGGAGTAACTTAGTCGCAAGCTCAGCTTTTAAGGCGATGGAAGATAAATTGTGGCCCATAATGTCGTGTAAATCACGGGCAATACGTTCACGCTCTAATGCCGTTGCCAGTTGGGTTATTTCGTCTTGTGAACGCTGATGTTGACGTTTAATACGCTGACGATTTTGTTCAATAATGCCAAAAATACCTACACCTAAGCTAATGCCCATACCATAGAAAGCAAAATAGTAGCCTTCAATATTGACCACTTGATTCAATGCAAATAGCAGCAAGAAAATCGCTGAAAATCCAAAAAGAGCGGTGGGTAATGTGTAGAAAAAACCAATAAAAAAGCACACAAATGAGAACAATGAAATAGTGCCGGAGGTAAAGGGAGTTGCCACAATCGCGCAGGTTAGCATTACGGCAATGGGATAATGTGCTTTTTGGGTGCTGCTGTTATATGCCCAATAATACCCGAAAATAAAAGGCACTAATATTAACAGTGCCACTATAATATTGAGCCATTGACCTTGCATGAAAAACAGCGGGATAAAATAAAAACCTAAATTTAACAGATAAACCCAAGCAGTTTTTTGCTCATAGCTTTGTTCTGCCGTTTGGCTGTTGTTATTAAAGTAACTCATGGTGCTTATTCCAATATAATCATTAGGCCGTGCAGGCAATTAAGACGCTGTTAATCATATGTTAACTGCGCCTTAATTGCGCGTATATAGGTAAGCCTTTATTTAACAAGGTTTTTAATATGACTCTTACTTTGATATCTGCTTTGCCGTTTGTTGGCTAAGTAAAAATTTAGCCCAACCATATTGTGCATCAACCGTTAATGCGGTTTGCCAGTCAGAAATTGCACCCGCCAGATCGCCATCTTCTTGTTTCGCTAGCCCGCGCCATGTGTAGGCTTCGGCATGTCCCCAGCAAATATTTTCACAGGGTGCTTCAAAAAGGCTAATGGCTTCTGTAGCCAGTGTTTGCGCTTTTTCTATACCGCCACCGAATATTGATGGGGTATTGAATGCGCTAATGGCTTGCACCAACTTAACCCTTGGGTTAGTGGCATCAAGTTGTTCTGCTTGGGTAAGTAAACGCGATGACTTGATACCTAAGGTGGCCGCTTGACGACTATCAAAAGCGATTTTCATGCCATAGATTGATGCTAACAGCGCGCTGGCATCGGCACTGTTTTCTCTGCTAATCAATTGCTCAAGGTTTACTTGGGCCGAATCTAGGTGGGTGTTGGCAAGTTGTCTTTGTCCCAAAATATTAGCGGTTATGGCTAAGCGATAATCAGCATAAGCTTTTTCATAATCAAAAGTTTGGCTACTAATTTGCTTTAGCTGCTCAATATTCATGGTGTTGGCCGCGGCATCAATTTGGTTTATGTCAGCAAAGCTTGCGTGGCTGATAAGGGTTAAGCTGCCAATTAAGAGTAGTGTTTTCATGTCAATCTCCATTTTTTGATGTTAATAAGCCAAACCAGACTGGTTTGAAACTGAGATAATTATGTCGACAAACAGTGAAACTTGGCAGGCACATAGGTCATGGATTTGGTATGACAAATGTCATCAATTACAGGTGAGTTTTGTCGGTAAGCAGAAAAGGGTATCAAAAAACCGTCTATAAAATGAGACGGTTTTTTTGAGGACACCAGGTAGTGACTTTGGTGAGTAAATCAATTTAAGCGTTTATCAACACTTGAGTTAAACGAGGTTTTTAGACCTGATGATGAACATGTTTAAGCTAAGCAACCACTTGAGAAACCAAGAAGCCGGTATAACCCAGATAGCCTGTTAGTAATACCGCACCCTCGCGACGACCGATACGCAGTCCGCTCCAAGCAAAAGGTAGTACCATAATGGCGAAGAGAAGCATGGCGATAAAGTCTATTTGATTAAAGCCTTCAGCAGATACCGGATGGATTAATGCTGTTGCGCCCAATATGCCTAATACGTTAAAGATGTTCGATCCCACTACGTTGCCAATAGCAATATCACTTTGGCCTTTGAGTGCCGCCATAACGGATGTTACTAGCTCTGGCATACTGGTGCCAATAGCCACAATTGTTAAGCCGATAATCACTTCACTAATACCAAACATTTTGGCGAGATCTACCGCGCCATCAACAAACAGAATTCCGCCGCCAACCAACATAGCAATACCAACAACAATAAGCCCTACAGACAGTAATGGGTTTTGCGGTTTGGTATCAATGTCTAATTCTTCGGGTGCATTTTTTGAACTCACATAACTAAAGACTAAGTAACTGACTAATAAGCTAAATAGAATTGCACCGTCGATAAAGCTGACTACACCGTCAAGTAACAAGGTCCACACTAAAATGGATGCACCAATCATGATTGGAATATCACGTTTAACCATTTGTGATTGTATTTGAATCGGTTTAATTAAGGCGGTAATAGCCAGAATTAATCCAATGTTAACAATGTTTGAGCCAACAACGTTACCTAAGGCAATGCCTGGATTGCCGGCAAGAGCTGATTTTATACTGACCGCAAGTTCTGGCGCACTGGTACCAAAAGCAACAATGGTTAAACCAATAATCAACGGGGCAATACCGAGCTTAAGTGCCACAGCACTTGCGCCACGTACTAGGGCTTCAGCCCCAATGGTTAAAATAATAAATCCGCCAAGAATGGCCAATGCAATTAACATGTTACTCTCATTTTAGTCAGTGGTTTTGGGCTTAGCCATTAACCACTTTTTGGTTGTCGATATAATGAGGCGTATGTTGACAGAATATGTCAAAAAAATACACGCATTCAGCGTGTATTTTTTGTCTATTGAATGAATTTTAGTTCATCAATTTATAGCTCATCTTCCCAGCGGATTTTTGCACCACGAACACCCTCTACTTTAGCGCTAAAAGCCTTTTCAAGCACATGGCGTTTAATTTTAAGTGTTGGGGTTAATACATCGTTTTCGATAGTCCATGGTTCTTTGACTACGATAATTGCATCAACATGTTCATGGGATTCAAGGTTAGGGTTAATGCTGTCTAAGGTGGCTTTTAATGACGTACGCACTTCTTCACGGGGTTGTAAATTAGCCCCTTCAGACAATTGAACTAGGGCTACGGGATGCGGTAGGCCTGAGCCGATAACGCAAATTAGTTCAACGTGTGAATCTTGAGCCAGTTTGCGTTCGATAGGTACAGGGGCAACGTATTTACCTTTTGATGTTTTGAAATTATCTTTTACACGGCCGGTAATATCAATATAACCATCACTGTCTATTTCACACAAATCGCCGGTATGAAAAAATCCATCGGAATCAAATGCCGCCGCGGTAGCCTCTTCTTGTAAATAGTACCCTTTCATCAATCCAGGGCTTTTTACCAGCAACTCACCTTGTTCGGTGCGGCGCACTTGGCACCCTTCAATTGCGCGACCCACAGTACCAATTTTATTGACATTAAAAGGGTAGTTAATAATCGAATAAGCGCAGTTTTCAGTCATACCCCAGGCTTCACAAATATTCATTCCAATACTGTGATACCACTTAATTAACGTCGGTGGAATTGGCGCCGAGCCTGAACCGAGTAAACGACAATGTTCTAAGCCTAGGCCTTTCTGAATTTTGCGTTTAATAATGCTATTGATAATAGGTAATTTAAGCAGGAAATTAAGTTTGTTTTCACCAATTTTATTGACAATATTAAGTTGGAATAAAGTCCATAAACGGGGCACAGAAAAGAAAACCGTTGGCCGACAACGTTTTACGTCTTCAACAAAGCTATCTAAGCTTTCAACAAACGCCACCATTGAGCCGGAGTAAAAAGATGACCCTTCCATGGCAATACGTTCAGTGATGTGGGCCAGAGGCAGGTAAGACAGCAGTCTATCAGCAGTGTTGGTTTGTAAATCACGCACTACCGCTTCACAGGTCCAGCTGTAAGTAGCAAAGGTATGAATAGCACCTTTAGGTTTACCTGTTGAGCCAGAGGTATAAATGATGGTCATAGTCGTGTCGGGCGTTGGATGTTCTGCATCAACCAGAGGTTGCCCCAATGACAATAATTGATCCCATTGATACTGGGCTGGCATAGTGTCATAGGGCATGGCGAGGCGTAAAAGTTCACCGCCGACACCGGCTTCTTGGTCTGCCCAGTAGTCTAATTTACCGATAAAGATAGCTTTAGTACCACTGTGTTCTAATACATAACGAATCGTATCGGCATTAGCGGTTGGGTAAATAGGTACACTGATGTAGCCGCCTAGCATTAAGGCTAAGTCGGTAATGAACCATTCGGCACAGTTTTTAGATAAAATAGCCACTTTGTCGCCAGGCACTAACCCTAGATGGCGCAAAGCCCCTGCGATTTGTTGAGCTTTTTGTTGTACTTCTCGCCATGTGAAGTCGTGATAGTTGCCATTGATTGGTTGGCGTAAGTAAACTTTATCACCATGTGTTTCAACCCAATGCTCAAGCATTTCAACGGGTGTTTTAATTGCATTATTCATAGGGCTATTCTCTGATTTATTGTTTTTAATTAAGATTAGTTTAAACATGCGTTTGAACCAGTATGGCGAGTTTTGTGAGCCGGCGCAAATAGTTTGAGCTGATGAGACAGTAAACGTTATGAATCAATGGAATACTCTGGCTAGCTCTGAAGTGGGCAATGATTAACTGTTAGTTATATCGTGATTTTCTATGCGGTGCAGGGAATATTTAAAATGGCGACGTAGTAGGGGTTATCGTATTTGCTGTTAAATGACTTAACTTAACCGTATTACAGATATTACGGAGTTTTAATCTTTTAATCGAAATCTTACTCGACAATACTGAAACGACAACCCACTTGTTAACTTCACTGCAGCTTTCAACTGAGTTACTTTGTTATCTAGTTCTTATACTTCTTCAGCATGAGGATCAGGCTCTCGCATGCGTTGCCACCAATTATCCTCGGCTTTTATTTGTCCTTGCTGATCAATTTGCGGGTAAGGGATATTTTTACGGCGACAAGCTTTGGCATAAACCGGGTGGCCTTGTTCGAACAACATTCTCTGGCAATAAGCCTCATCTTATTGACGGGTGCCATACATGCCTGCTTGTTCCCGTTGGCGTTGTGCTTCATACATAATCAATGCCGAAGCAACCGATACATTCAGTGACTGCACCATACCAAGCATAGGAATAATGATATGTTGGTTAGCAATCGCTAGTCCTTCATCACTGACACCATCGCGCTCGTTACCCATAATGATCACCGTTGGTTTGGTGTAGTCTATTTGGCGAAAGTCGACGGCAGTGTTAGAAAAGTTGGTTGCCAGCACTTGCATGCCTTGGGCCTTAAACTGCGAAGCCGCTTGGTTCATATTGTCGTGCACTATGGTTTTTACCCATTGCTGACTACCAGATGCTGTATTACCTGATACCCGCATCTGAACGTCAGGCCATACCGCATGAACTTGGTGTATACCTACAGCATCTGCAGTGCGGATAACCGCGGCAATATTTTGGCTTTTATGGACAGTATCTAGACATAGGGTCAGATCAACCTGACGATTGTCTAGCATTTTATTGATACGGGCGAAACGTTCTGGGCTCATAATAAATGTTCATGTTGAGAAAACGAAAAGGGCGCATAAGCGCCCTCTATACTGAGTAATTTTGGACGTTAATGACGGAGCTTATAGCTCCATAATACCGTCCATTTCAACCAATGAGCCTTTTGGTAGCTCTTTTACCCCAATAGCAGCACGGGCTGGGTAAGGTTGTTGGAAGTAACGGCTCATGATGTCATTAACCGTAGCAAAGTGTGATAAGTCAGTTAAGAAGATATTTAACTTCACTATGTCTGACATTTTTCCGCCAGCGGCTTCGCACACTGCGGTTAAGTTCTCAAATACTTGCACAACTTGCGCAGAAAACTCATCGCTTACCATAGTCATCGTTTTAGGATCTAATGGAATTTGACCTGATAAATAAACGGTATTGCCAACTTTTACAGCCTGAGAATAAGTGCCAATAGCCTGTGGAGCTTTGTCAGTTGCAATGATAATTTTTTCAGCCATTTTGTGCTCTCTTGTTGATTATTATAATGATTTATAAAAGGGTTATCTGTTCCGTGAGGTACGCAGCACTTCAGGAAGTACTCTTATACGGCGCATCACATTGGCTAAATGTACCCGATCGTTAACCGAAATACGCAAATTAATTAAGTACACGCGACCATCTCGCTCTTCGGTACTCAAGTTATGAATATTTGACCCTGCTGAGGCAATAATTGAGGTGATTTTGGCTAATGCACCTTGATGATTTACAATTTCAACGCGCAAGTTAGCATGATATTCCACACCTTCGGTATTATCCCACTGCACTGAAATATATTTGTCTGGCTCGCCCTGGTAACCGCGAATGTTGGCACAGCTTTCCATATGGACCACTAAACCTTTACCTGGACTGACATGGGCGATCACCGCATCTCCGGGAATTGGGCGACAACAATTTGCATAAGTAACCAGCATGCCTTCCGCGCCGCGAATTGGCATCATGTTGCCGTCTTTACTTGAGGCTGAGTCAAGCTTGTGACCTAACAAACGCTGGGCGATAACAATGCTCATCGCATTGCCCAATCCAATATCTGCTAACAATGAATCTAAGTTAGCATGCTTGGTCTCTTTGATGACCTTTTCGATTAACTCTGGCGGAATCGTGTCAAATTTAGTTGCGCCTAGTGCATGATTCAATAAACGACGGCCAAGTGTGACGGCATTGTCACCCTTTAAGCTTTTCAATACTTGACGAATTTTACCGCGTGCTTTACCTGTTACCACAAAGTTAAGCCATGCAGCATTAGGACGTGCACCTTTTGCGGTAATAATTTCAACGGTTTGGCCTGAAATTAGCGGTTGGCTTAGTGGGTAAGCTTGGCGATTCACTTTTGCACCCACGCAGGTGTTACCCACATCAGTATGCACTTCATAGGCAAAGTCGACCGCGGTGGCATTCACCGGCAACTCTAAAATACGGCCTTCAGGAGTGAATACATAAATTTCGTCAGGGAAGAGTTCAGTTTTAACGTTTTCAACAAACTCAAATGAGCTAGATGCACTTTGCTGTAATTCAAGTAAGCTTTGCATCCATTTACGGGCTCTGACTTGGGTAGTATTTTGCTGGCTAGCATCGGTTTTGTTTTTATACATCCAATGCGCGGCAACCCCTTTATCAGCCATTTGGTCCATTTCTTCAGTACGAATTTGCACTTCAACCGGAACTGCATGGGGGCCAAATAATGAGGTGTGCAATGATTGATAACCATTGGCTTTAGGTATAGCAATGTAATCTTTGAAGCGGCCGGGATGAGGTTTGTATAACCCATGCATGGCGCCAAGTACTCTATAACAAGTGTCAATGCTGTCAACGATCACTCTGAAGGCGTAAATGTCCATTACTTCTTCAAATTGCAGCTCTTTGTTGCACATTTTACGGTAAATGGAGTAAAGATTTTTTTCTCGGCCTTTGACCTTGCCTGCAATGCCAGCATCTTCTAATCGCGTTTCAATGGCACCTTCTATACCAATGATTAATTCTTTACGATTACCTCGAGCAGATTTAACGACTTCTTTTATCACCCGATATCGCATAGGGTAATAAGCTTGAAAGCCTAAATCCTCTAACTCTATTTTGATATTATGAATACCAAGTCGGTTAGCGATAGGTGCATATATTTCGAGGGTTTCGCGGGCAATACGACGACGTTTGTCAGGGCGAAGCGCGCCTAAGGTGCGCATGTTATGAGTTCGGTCAGCCAGTTTGATAAGAATAACCCGAATATCTTGGGTCATGGCCATCATCATTTTACGAAAATTTTCAGCTTGGGCTTCTTTTTTATCGCGAAATTTGATCTTATCTAACTTTGATACGCCTTCGACTAATTCGGCCACATCTACACCAAATAACTCAGCAAGTTCTTCTTTGGTGACAGGAGTGTCTTCGATGGTGTCATGAAGCAGGGCAGCCATTAACGTCTCATAATCAAGACGCATGTCTGCCAGGATGCGGGCAACCGCAACCGGATGGGTAATGTAAGGCTCGCCACTTGTGCGCATTTGCCCTTCATGGGCATCGCGCGCGACCAAATAAGCCTGCTTGAGTAATTCTACTTGCTCCGGCTCTAAATAAGCGGAAGCTGATTCTTTGAGACCTTCAAACAGATACAAGTGGCGCTACTCCTTAAATTACACGACCTTCCGCAATGGCGGCAACAGCAGCTATTTCAGCAGCTTCGCGTTCACGGACAGTTTGACGCTCATCAGCATCTAAAGTATTCGAGGTGACTAAACCTAATTCGATTTCGCGCAATGCGATAACCGTTGGCTTGTCATTCATCTCTTCTACCATTGGATCTTTACCTTGCACGGCGATTTGGCGTGCACGACGCGCTGCAACTAGGATCATATCAAAACGGTTGCCGATTTTATTTACAGCGTCTTCTACAGTTACGCGAGCCATGTGTGGAAACTCCAGTGTTATCTATGGGGAAAAAATGACGCAAAATTGTACACTAAGACAATTAGTTTGCCAATAGATCGACAAGCATATCATTGTGAGTGTGTCTCTGACTAGCACAGGTTAATCTTTGACTACTAATTATGGCTTTTAAATTGTCTAACGCAGTGTCGAAATTATCATTGATGATGACAAAGTCATACTGAGTAAAGTGCGACATTTCTGCGACAGCTTGCGCCATACGACTATCAATAACCTCCTGGCTATCTTGGCCTCGGCCGGTTAAACGGCGCGCTAGCTCGGCTTTTGACGGCGGTAAAATAAATACCCCAATCGCTTCAGGCATAAGATTTTTAACTTGCTCGCCACCTTGCCAGTCTATATCTAAAAAAACATCTACACCTTTGACTAAGGTTTGTTCGATAACAGTACGGGACGTACCGTAGTAATTACCAAATACTTCAGCCCATTCAAAAAAGGCGTTTTCAGCGATTAACGCTTTAAATTGTTCAACCGTGACAAAATGATAATGCTGGCCGTTAACTTCACCAGGGCGTGGTTGGCGAGTGGTATGAGATACAGATACTTGCATATCGCTGGGTTTATCTTTTAACAGTGCGGAGATAAGAGACGATTTCCCAGCGCCGCTAGGGGCTGACACAATAAAAAGATTTCCACGAGTACTCATAGTTTTGCTGTTCTCACAATACGGTTAAGAAAGTTTAATATTATAACTCAACCAAAACTGCCTACAAAGCCATAAAATCCCTGCTGATTGAGATTGAAATTCAATGCTCTCTTTTTTCACTGATTCATACTAAAATACGCCCAGCGACCCAAACGGGTTGCCTTGCTTACGATTCAAGGATTTTTCATGCAGTTAAACACGCTTTGGTGTTATCAGGGCCGCGACAATGCCTTCCGCTTTTTGGCCATCATTTTAGCCAGTTTTAGTTTTTTGTTTTTAGTCGGCTTAGTTTTTCCGCAAAGCATGATTATTTTATTTGCTGCACTGTTAACAACTACTGTGATTAGCTTGTCAGCGCTAAGACGTTTACATGATGCAGGAAGGCCAGCTTTTTGGGTGTTACTTGCTGTATTACCTCATTTATTATTTATATTGAGTTGTTATTTATTTTGGCCTTTTGCTGCTATTGCAGGAGTCGGCCTATTAGGTATTGCCTGTAGTGTTTTTATTAGTTTCTTTCCCGCTAACAGTCAAAAGGTGCCTTATTATATTGAAGGCTATTATGGCCCTAAAGCTCAGGCTAAGTCAGAATTAGGCGGTGTTAGAAGACGCCGTGAACCACAAGTTTTTGGCCAGGCCACTCGTGCAGATGTTAAACCGGTGGCTGCTGAAGTTCATCATGTTGTTGATGATGAGCGGGAGCAAAATGAGGTATCAGATTTTGGTATACATCAAGTCTCATTTGATAATGCAGAAGTTAATGGAACAGAGCCGATAAGTAGCGAACATATCGAAATTGATGCTACCGACGATCCTTTAGTTGCGCCAATGCATTTTTCTGCTAGCAATAAGGAACATACCCCAGAGCCAATGTCTGCTTTTAAGCAATCTTGGCAGGCTTCTCATCGTTTTGATGTTGATCGTGATGCACTTGATACCGGTTCAGTGACTGAACTGATCAAATCTTGGTTAAACCGCTTAAAGGAACATCGTATTCCAGTGATTCTGGGGGCTAAGGTGTTGGGTGTATTACTGGTTTCTGGTTTAATCGTCTGGTTGTTAGTCAGCCTAACTGGTGACGATGAAACAGATCAGAAAGAAATTGCAGAGGTTAAGGTTACTGAGTCGGGGCAAGTTGGCAGAGTTAGCGCTAAGTTGCCCGATGGTTTCTGGATAGTCATGCAAGACAGCATATTTATAGTGCGCTGGTTGGGTGATAACGGTGCGGAAAAAAATCTGTGGCGGCTAGATACTGCTCAAGGCGATAAAACCTGTAGTGAGCTGGTTTTTAACGATGGCAGTGAATATCGACCTATGAGTGTTGATTTAATGAGCGATGAGGCAACAGAGGCGCGTTTTTCACCTTTAGATAACAAATCTATTATTAATCATATTGCAATGCGTGGTAGTTTTAAACTTTGTGGCTATGACTTTAGTTTGAAGGGCAGTCAAGCCACTTTGATGCAGCATCAAGAGTTTGCTGATTATCTACCAACAAATTAACTGAATATATTGATACGATTTAACTTAAAAAGACTATGGAGCATGTGAGTGAGTGATTTTATTAGGCAGCAAGTGTTGCCTCATTTTGGCATTGATTTAGATAAATTCACCATCTCAACGCTTGGAAATGGACATATTAATCAGACATATCTAGTACGCTGGCCTGAAGGTGAATTTGTCTTACAAAGAATAAATGTCGATGTATTTACCCAGCCAGACATACTGATCACCAATGCAGTCCATGTTAGTGAACATCTTCTACAGCAAGCTGAACAAGGGCATTATCAATTACAAGTTGTTAAGCCTGTTATCACCCAAGATAAACAATATGCTATTAATCTTGGTGAAGGTGGTTATTGGCGGGCAATTACTTATTTACCCAATAGCCATACTATTGAAGTGGTCACCAATACTGAACAAGCAAAAATGGCGGCCAGCGCCTTTGGTCATTTTGCCGCGGCATTGAGCTCACTAAACCCCGATTGTATTAATGATGTTATTAAAGATTTTTTGAATTTTCCTTTCAGATTACAACAGCTAAAACAAGCGGTAAGTGATGATAAATGCCAGCGCTTATCAGCATGTCAATACTGGGTTGATTTGGTTTTTAGTCAACATGAGTTATTTGATGAGCTGGAGCAGGTTGAATCGCTATTACCTTTACGTGTTTGTCATAATGATACCAAAATTAACAATATGCTGTTTGACCAGCGTGATATGTCAAGGATGGCCATTATTGATTTAGATACTTGTATGAAAGGCTATTTGATGTATGACTTTGGCGATATGGTGCGGGCCTTTTGCTCGCCAGAGGAAGAGGATTCTACCGCATTAGATAGGGTTATAGCACGACCAGAGATTATTGCCGCTGCCAGCGAAAGTTACATCAAAGCACTAGCTGGGGTGATTACTCCGATAGAAAAGCGAAGCTTATGGTTAGGTATAAAAGTTATGGCATTGATGTTGGGGAGTCGCTTTTTAGCAGACCATATTAATGGCGATGTTTATTTCTGTATTCACAGGCCCAATCATAATTTAGATCGTGCGACTAACCAGTTAACTATTTTTAAAAGTTTGTTAGCGCAAGAGGCGAGATTAAAACCACTTTTCGAATAATATTGAGTCGACTATAAAGGTTAATTAATGGGTGAATTTAAGTGATGCATATTTCAAAATATCAGTGGATTTTATTTGATGCAGATGAAACCTTGTTTCACTTTGATGCTTTTGCGGGACTGAAGTTATTATTTGCAAAATATAATGTTGAATTTAATCATGCTGATTTTGCTCATTATCAAACGGTAAATAAACCTCTTTGGGTTGAATACCAAAATGGGGTGATAGATGCCAAAGAGTTACAGACACAAAGATTTGTTGAGTGGGGGCAGAAGTTAACCGTACAACCTGAGCTGCTAAATCATGGTTTTTTGATGGCAATGGCGGATATTTGTGAACCTCTACCCGGTGCTAGGGCGCTGGTTGAAGCTTTAGTGGGCAAAGTTAATTTAGGTATTATTACTAATGGATTTACCCAACTTCAACAAATTCGCCTCCAAAAAACCGGAATGGATACAGCATTTTCTCAGGTAATTATTTCTGAACAAGTGGGTAAAGCTAAGCCAGATAAAGCGATATTTGATCATGCATTTGAATGCATGGGGCAGCCTGAAAAGCATAAAGTGTTAATGGTTGGTGACACATTGCAGTCAGATATTTTGGGTGGTATTAATGCAGGTATCGACACTTGTTGGCTAAATCCCGCAGGTTTAATGGCTGACAGTAATATTCAACCTCATTATCAAGTCAGCTCATTAACCGAGTTACATCAACGACTATTACCATAATTAATCGATTTTCATATTCAAACGAACATAAAAAACCGTATTAAGCATTCACTTAATACGGCTATATCATCACCTATAAGCTGCTATTGAAATAAATCTTCCGTAGCGCTATCAATAAATATCTCACCAGAACTCTGGGTCTCTACTGCATACTCTTTAGGTTCAGTGCCAGCAACAAAATACTCAAATGCTGTGGTGTGATCTGTTTTTCGAGTCAGTTTGCCAGTTTCTAAATCAATACGAACAGAGACAATTCCTTTTGGTGGCTCAGCCGATACTTCTGCAGTGCCTTTTAGTGCTTTATTCATAAAGTCATTCCAACCCGGACCAGCCGTTTTCGCGCCAGCTTCTCCACCTGATATTTGATCAGGTGCACCGCTTGCCATCCAGCTAGCTCGTCCCAGTTGACGGCCATGATCATCAAACCCAACCCAAAATGTTGAGGTTAAAGTTGGGTTGAAACCACTAAACCAGGTATCACGTGATTCGTTAGTTGTTCCTGTTTTACCAGCAATATCATGGCGCTTAAGTAACTTAGATGCACGCCATGCAGTACCGTTCCAGCCAGTGCCCTTACTCCAATCTCCACCACCCCAAATAACACTTTTAAGTGATTCTGTGATCAAAAAGGCCGTTTGCGCTGAAATGACTTGCTTAGCATAGCGGCCATTTTGACGATTACAGACTAATTCAGTATCCGAGTTAGCAGCTGATAGCTCTTGATTCATTGCCGCAAAAGGATCGCTGCTAGTTTCATCGTTTAATGGCTCGTTAATGGGCTGGTCATTCAACTCTGAGGAACAAGCCAGAGTAGGAGAGGCTTGTTCAATTACATTATCGTATGAATCTGTTACGTGGTCGATAAAGTAAGGTTCAACCAAATAACCACCATTGGCAAACACGTTAAATGCTGTTGCCACTTGCAAAGGTGTCACTGAAGGGGAGCCCAGAGCTAAGGACTCATTGCGTGGTAAATCTTTAGCATCAAAGCCAAATTTTACCAGTTCATCCGTGGCATTTTGCAAGCCCACATGACGCAGTGCGCGCACCGACATAACGTTAATCGATTGAGCTAAACCTACCCGTAATCGAGTTGGACCACCATAGATATCCGGCGAGTTTTTGGGGCGCCAGGCTGTTCCTTGACGAGTATCAGGTTTATTAATAGGCGCATTGTTAATTAAGGTGGCCAGGGTCCAATCTTTCTCCAAAGCCGCAGCATAAATAAATGGCTTAATATTAGAACCTAATTGACGCTTAGCTTGAGTTACCTGGTTAAACTGGCTTTGGCTAAAACTGAATCCACCTACAAGTGAGCGGATAGCGCCATCAAATGGGTCTAAACTAACCGTTGCACTTGAAACCTCAGGGATTTGCGATAATTGCCAGAAGCTGCCGTTATTGCGTACATAGACTTGCTGGCCCTGCGATAAAATATCGGCAGCAAGTTTAGGGGGTAAACCTTGACGTTTATCAGTGATAAATTTACGCGCCCACTTTAACCCAGACCATTCAATGGTTATTTCTGAACCATCGGCAAGCAGCATCTTTGCTTGCTGATCAGTAACAGCCATAACCGCTGCGGGTAAAATACCTTGCATAGGAGGTGTTTTGGCTAACTGTTCAATAATCTCTGCCCGTTCGAGTGGCGTTTCTGTCCAGAGTTGTGAAATTGGACCGCGATACCCGTGACGTTGATCGTATGCGAATACGTTATCTCGTAACGCATCTTGAGCCATTAACTGTAAATCGGATGAAATAGTGGTGTAGACATTATAACCATTGGTATAAGCTGCTTCTTCACCGTATTTTTGGATCATGTAATCACGGGCCATTTCAGAAATATATGGTGCATATAAATCTATTTCAGCACCATGGTATCGTGCGGTAACAGGAGTATTAATCGCTTCTTGATATTCTGCTTCAGTAATGTTGTTTTTCTCCAACATTCTGCTTAATACCCAATTGCGGCGTGCTGTCGCTCTAGCAGGATTACGAATGGGGTTTGCCGCAGAGGGAGCTTGCGGTAAGCCTGCAATCATTGCCATTTCTGGTAATAACAATTCATTTAAGTTCTTACCATAATAAACTTGCGCCGCCGCTCCAACACCGTATGCACGGTTACCTAAAAATGAGCGATTTAAATAAAGCGTTAAAATTTCGTGTTTAGTAAGGGTTTTCTCAATTTTTAACGCGAGAAATATTTCTTTTATTTTACGAATATATGTTTTTTCGTTTGATAAGAAAAAGCCTCGAGCAACTTGTTGAGTAATAGTACTCGCGCCTTGGCTTTTCTTGCCTGTAGTAATTAAAATGGTTGCAGCACGAATAATGCCGATTGGGTCAATACCTTTATGTTCGAAAAACCTCGCATCTTCGGTATCAAGTACAGCATTGATAAGTTGTTGTGGTACATCTTCAAACTCAACTGGAACTCGACGCTTCTCACCAAATTGAGAAATGAGTTTTCCGTCACTACTATATATACGCAGTGGTGTTTGTAATTGAACTGTTTTTAGTGAGTTAACATCAGGTAGGTCAGGTAAAACATAAAAATATGCTGCAGCAATAGCACCTACACCAAGTAAAGAGAGACTAAAAAAAGCAATTAATAATCGTTTAAACCACTTCACGCATGTATTCCAAAAAATCTTAAATAGTGCCCTAGTATATAAGCCGCAACCATTTTGGTGAAGTAAAAACGTATAAACAAAAAAATTGTGTTTGTACAATATAGAAACATTTTATACAAATAAGTGTAACGAGATGATTTTGTGCTACTATATTTTAAAACAATAAAAGAATTGTGATGACGGAATATGCTTTCTAAATTATGGAGGCGTCAAGCTCCGCAAATGGTGGGTGTCGATATAGGCTCCCATGAAGTAAAAGCCATATTGCTTAGTAAGACTGCTGATGGATATAAAATTCAAAATTATGCGACTGTGCCAATTAAAAAGGGTGCAGTAGCCGATCACGACATTCGCGATTCTGAGGCGGTATTAGAATCGTTAAGACAAGTGAAACGATCTTTGCCTAAAGGGGTGAAGTTTGCGTCTGTTGCCGTTTCAGGGTCAGCGGTTATGACCAAAGTGATTTACATGGATGCTTCATTGAATGAAGAAGAAATGGAAGCACAAATTGAAATTGAAGCAGATAACTTGATCCCCTATTCACTTGATGAAGTTAGTATCGATTTCGAAACACTGAGTCAAAACAGTACCGACCCGACAAAGGTGGATGTTTTACTGAGTGCTTGTCGTACAGAAAATATTGACTCACGTGTTGATGCTTTAGATGCGGTCGAATTAGATGTCAAAGTAGTGGATGTTGAAGGATATGCGCTAGGGCGATCAGCTGAGCTGATTTATGCACAACTTCCCGAAGGTGCTAAAGATAAGACCATAGCCATGGTTGACGTCGGTGCTAATATTACTACGTTTGCCGTTGTCGAGCGTGGTGAAACGACATTTATACGTGAACAAGCATTTGGTGGTGAGCTATTTACTCAATCTATTTTATCCTTCTATGGCATGTCATATGCAGAGGCTGAATTAGCTAAAGTGAGCGGCAATTTACCTAGAAATTATATGTTTGAAGTGTTATCCCCATTCCAAACTCAACTGCTGCAACAAATCAAACGTACTTTACAAATATACTGCACTGCCAGTGGTCGCGAGAAAGTGGATTACGTTGTGTTATGTGGTGGGACAGGCAAATTAGAAGGTATGGCAACCGTATTAACCAATGAACTTGGTGTTCACACTATTGTTGCAGATCCTTTTCAAGGTTGTTTGTATGCCGATGAAGCAATTAAATCCCAATTACAACCATCAATTAATAAGTTCATGGTAGCAAGTGGCTTGGCGCTGAGGAGTTACGCTCAATGGCGAACATAAATCTACTTCCGTGGCGCGAAGAGGCGGGAAAAACAAAAGCGCGACTTTATCGGTATCCTCGCGCTAGTCTTTTTAGTGACATCATTATTAGTTTATTTGTTTATTAGCTATATAGAATTAGTGACAGACGATCAACGTCAGCGGAATCGTTATTTAATGTCTGAAATTTCCTTTTTGGATACCCAAATTGCGGAAATTAGCGAAATAACTAAACGTAAAAAAGACATCGAACGTCGAACTGAAATTATTTTAGCGCTTCAGCAATCTCGTAACTTACCGACTCATGTATTAGACGAGTTAGTGAGAATCGTTCCTCCAGGAATTTATTTATCGAGTATTGAGAAGAAAGGCAGCACCCTTTGGATTGAAGGTCGCAGCGAATCAAATAATAACGTAGCGAATATGATGAGGAAAGTCACAACTTCTGACTATTTAACGGATCCAAGCATGCAGTCAATTATTTCTCAAAATGAAGAATTACGCCAGTTGCAGCGGTTTAAGTTAAAAGTATCTATTACTAATGAATTTGGTAATCAAGTCCTTGATATGCAGCAAGGAGCGAAAAAATGAATCTTGATTTAGACCAATTTAATGATATTGATTTTGAAAATATTGGTGGCTGGCCTAAGTTAGTCAAGATCGTTTTTGCAGCGTTCTTATCTATATGTGTTATTGGTGCCAGCTATTATCTATTTATTGCAGATACTATTACGGTAATGGAGTCTGAACAGAAAAAAGAAATCGAATTAAAAGCTGATTTTGAAACTAAATATCGATTAGCTGCTAATCTAAAGTTATACCGTGAGCAACTTGTGATTATGGAAATGCAATTTGCAGAGTTATTAAAAATGCTGCCTTCTGAAAATGAAATGCCAGGATTACTCGATGATATAACTTTTGCCGCCACGGATGCAGGTTTAAGAATAAACAGTTTAGATTGGGATAATGAAATTGAGCGTGATTTTTATATCGAGTTTCCCATTCGATTAAATGTTGAGGGTGATTACCATGAAATCGGCAATATGGTTAGTGGGGTTGCAAAACTTCCTCGTATTGTGAGTTTGCATGATTTTACTATTAGCTATAAAGAAGGCGGTGGTTTATCTATGGCTATTTTAGCTAAAACCTACCGCTTTAAAGAAGGTGCAGAGTTACCTAAAGAAAATGCAAAGGGGAAGAATTAAATGAAACTCTTACCCGTTTTTATTGGTGTTAGCTTGTTATTAACTGGCTGTATTGGTGACCGCAGTGATTTAGAGTTATTTGTAACAACAACTAAAGCACAGCATGTCGCACGTATTCCGCCACTAACAGAAACACCAAAGTTTGAGCATTTTTCATATCAAGCAGAATTAATGCGCAGCCCTTTTGTTCCGCCTTCAAGAGAGTTAACCGAAGAAGTCATTGATACGTCAAAAGACTGTTTACAACCCGACTTGAAAAGACGTAAGGGACGATTGGAAACCTACGCGCTAGATAATTTAAGAATGCGTGGTACGTTAAGTGAAGACGATAGTATTTGGGCATTAATCGAGTCAGCTGATGCTAATGTTTATCGGATGGGAGTGGGCGAGTATTTAGGGCTTTATCATGGTCGCATTTCAAATGTATCGCCCCAATATATCGAAATTATAGAATTAATTCCTGATGGTTCAGGTTGTTGGGCTGAACGCCCTAGCAACTTAGAATTATCAGGCAAGTAACCATGCGAAGGATGAGCGAATAATGAAATCTTCTGCCGCGATGAGAAAATCAATGACGAATTCATCAATAATAAAAACCCTTTTAGGGTCTGTGCTGTTAATTTGTGCTTTGCCGAGTGCGTTTGCGGCTAATCGCCTGCTGGATGTGAAGTATCATTCAGTTGTCGATCATCAATTAGAATTAGAGCTGGTATTTGAGTCTGAAATTACTTCCCCTACAGTGGATCTTTCAGCCAATCCGGCCGAAATTATTTTAAACTTTGATGACACTATCTCTAGTTTAGCTAAAGACAAATTACCTATAGATAGCGTAGGTGTTAAATATCTGACAGCACAGCAACAAGCGAGTGATCTTTCAGTTATTGTCGCGCTTAAAAGTGTTAAGCCTTATCAGGGTAAAATAGAGGGTAATACTTATCGTTTAACGATTAACGATGCGGTATCAGGGCCTTCTAGCGCAGATAACCCATTTGTTAATGCGATAAATAGCATTGATTTTAGACGAAATGCAAAAGGTGGTGGAGAGTTATTATTTAATCTTAGTAATCGCTCTGTGGCTGCCAATGTTGAGCAGGTCGGCGCAAAACTCGAAATTAAACTATATAACACTAATATTGGTGATGACTTATTGTATGTAATGGATGTCCAGGATTTCGCGACTCCAGTCAGTAGTTTTGAAACATTCAAAGAAGATTTAACTGCACGAGTATTAGTCGATGTTGGTGGCAACTATGAATACAATTATAAGCAAGATGGTAATGTGTTTACTGTCAGTATCGATAAAATAGAAAGAGTATCGGTTGCCAAAGAGGCTAAAAAATATAATGGCCGCTCTTTATCATTAAATTTCCAAAATATTTCAGTTAGAACTGTGTTACAGATTATTGCCGATTATAATAATTTCAACTTAGTGACCAGCGATACCGTTGAAGGAAATATTACATTACGTTTAGATGATGTACCTTGGGATCAAGCATTAGATCTAATTTTGCAAACCAAAGGACTAGATAAGCGAATTGAAGGTAATATTTTAATGGTTGCGCCGAGTGAAGAATTGGCTATCCGCGAAAGTAATGACCTTAAAAATAAGCAGGAAGTAAAAGAATTAGCGCCATTATATTCGGAATACTTGCAGATTAATTATGCTAAAGCGGTTGATATTGCAGAGCTATTAAAAGGTACTGATTCCAGCTTGTTATCTACTAGAGGTAGTGTTGCGGTTGATGAGCGTACTAACACTTTATTGGTGAAAGACACTGCTGAGATTTTAGAAAGTATTCATCGTTTAATTGAAGTGCTAGATATTCCAATCAAACAAGTGCTAATTGAAGCCCGTATGGTGACAGTTAAAGATGATGTTTCTGAAGACTTAGGTATTCGTTGGGGCATCACAGATCAGCAGGGAACGAAAGGCTCATCAGGTTCACTTGAAGGTGCAGGAAGTATTGCTGGTGGAATAGTGCCTAGTTTAGATGACCGTTTGAATGTCAACTTGCCTGCAGCGATTTCTAATCCAACCAGTATTGCATTCCATGTGGCAAAGTTAGCCGACGGTACCGTGCTTGATTTAGAATTAAGTGCTTTAGAGCAAGAGAACAAAGGCGAAATTATTGCTAGCCCACGTATCACAACCTCAAACCAAAAAGCGGCTTATATTGAGCAAGGTGTTGAAATTCCATATGTGGAATCAGCATCAAGTGGCGCCACATCAGTCACCTTTAAGAAGGCTGTATTGTCGTTACGTGTTACCCCGCAAATTACCCCAGATAACCGTGTCATTTTGGATCTAGAAATTACCCAAGATTCACAGGGTAAAACGGTTCAGACTCCCACTGGTGAAGCAGTATCTATCGATACACAACGCATTGGTACTCAAGTGCTTGTTGATAACGGTGAAACGATTGTATTAGGGGGGATTTATCAACAGAACCTAATTAGCCGTGTTAGTAAGGTGCCGGTTTTAGGCGATATACCTTTAGTTGGATTTTTATTCAGGAATACTTCGGATAAAAACGAACGCCAAGAGCTATTGATTTTTGTGACACCAAAGATTATTTCTGAAAAGTTATAACATACAATAAAATGATAAAGGCCAGCTAACTCTAAGCTGGCCTTTGCTTTTAGCTAGATTAGTGACTTTTATTTAATATAATTGCCACCATCACTTGCCAGCAGTAGCCTTAAGCTGAGATAATCCTCCGTCAAGTCTCAGTAGAGCAAGGTAATATTTTAAGCGGTCGGCTGTATCTTTAGTCGATCAGGCATTCTTTTATATAAGATTCAGACGTATACGAAATGGCTGAAAAACGTAATATTTTTCTAGTAGGCCCTATGGGCGCAGGTAAAAGCACAATTGGCCGTCATTTGGCTCAAATGCTGCATTTAGAATTCCACGATTCTGACCACGAGATTGAACAACGTACAGGCGCTGATATCGCTTGGGTGTTCGATGTTGAAGGTGAAGAAGGTTTCCGTCGTCGTGAAGCACAAGTTATTGCCGATCTTTCAGAGAGGCAAGGTATTGTGTTAGCAACTGGCGGTGGTTCAGTTCAGAGTAAAGATATTCGCAATTATCTTTCTGCTCGCGGAATTGTGGTGTATTTAGAGACGACTATCGATAAGCAAGTTGCTCGTACGCAACGTGATAAACGTCGTCCATTACTGCAAGTTGATGACCCACGCGAAGTTCTTGAGAACTTAGCAGAATCACGTAATCCTTTGTACGAAGAGATTGCAGATGTCATCGTAAAGACAGATGAACAAAGTGCGAAAATTGTCGCAAATCAAATAATTGAGCAACTCGGTTTTTAGGTAAAATAATGCAACAAATTCAGGTCGACTTAGGTGATAGAAGTTATCCTATTTATATAGGCCAGAGTTTGATGCATGATAGCGCGCTTTTTAGCCGTTACCTTGCAAACAAGAATATACTCATCGTTAGCAATGACACTATTGCCCCTCTGTATTTATCTACATTGGAACAGGCAATGGTGTCTTGTGCGTCAGTTGAAAAAATTATTCTGCCTGATGGCGAGCAATTCAAAAATCTTGATCATCTGGATATTATTTTTTCAGCTTTGCTTGAGAATAACTTTGCCCGTGATTCAGTTCTCGTTGCTTTGGGTGGTGGTGTGATTGGAGATATGACCGGTTTTGCTGCTGCCTGTTATCAACGTGGAATCGATTTTGTTCAAGTACCAACGACATTATTGTCTCAAGTGGACTCTTCTGTTGGTGGAAAAACGGCTGTAAACCATCCCCTCGGCAAGAATATGATAGGCGCATTTTATCAACCTAAAAGCGTTATTATTGACACCGAATGCTTGAAAACTCTTCCTGCTAATGAATTTGCTGCCGGTATGGCTGAAGTTATTAAATACGGTATTATTTGGGATGGGGAGTTTTTTGCTTGGTTAGAGCAAAATGTCGACGCTTTAAAAGCACTAGATACACAAGCGCTTGAATATACCATATCTAAATGCTGCCAGATTAAAGCGGATGTTGTCACACAAGATGAAACAGAGCGCGGTGTTAGAGCGTTACTTAATCTTGGGCATACTTTTGGCCATGCTATAGAAGCTGAAATGGGCTATGGTACCTGGCTGCATGGTGATGCTGTAGCAGCAGGCACAATTCTTGCTGCATTAACTGCGCAAGAACTCGATTTAATAGATAAGTCAATAGTTTGTCGTATAAGGGATTTATTTGTCGCATTTGATCTGCCGGTTAATGCTCCTAAGTCGATGGATTTTGATAGTTTTATTAAGCATATGCGGCGTGACAAGAAAGTGTTAGCTGGTAAGATTCGATTAATTTTACCAACCGCTTTAGGTCAAGCAGATGTTTTCAGTGATGTTAGTGAAGACTTACTTGAGCGGGTGATCAGCCGCGCATAATTGACGTGTGGTGGATTTTTTGACTTCAGCATTATTATTACTTCCAACCCAAGAAGAGCTAGTTGAGCGACTTCAGCATACCGCCAGTTATAGTGGCCAGCTACTGCTATTATGTGGTCAAAAGGGATCGGGTAAATCGACCTTAAGTGCCGCATTAGCTAGTGAACTTGATGATTATAATTCAGCGCTTGTACTTTGCCCTCAGCATGCTGCTTCAGCAGAAATCCGACGTAAAATTTTAGTTCAATTAATTTCTTCGCCTATTTTTGACGATGAAATACCTCTTATGGATACAATTATGCGTATCCAGTCAACGCTGACTAAGCCACTGCATATCATTATTGATGATGCCCATTTATTGCCAAAAACCTTATGGGCAGAATGTATTCTGCTATCAAAAATTCAATGTGCTGGCTCAAATGTGTCAGTGACGATGGCCATGGACTCATCTTATCTATCAAAATTAATGGCTGAGTTATCTAATGACATGCGTGAGTTATTATTGCCTATAACGATTGAGCCATTGCCGATAGCAGAACGAGATGGCTTATATCAAAGCTTATTAATGAGATCCGGTAGCACGTCTTTTATCGCCAGGGATATTATTCATCGTCAGCTGGAGAATCAATCAGGCACACCATTTGAGGTTGTAGAGTTACTGCAATTAGCATTAACAGAGCCTAAAAAAAATAACTCAGGTCGGGGAATAAAAATCAAATTAGCCTGGCTGTTAATACTGTTAACTGTATTGGTGGTAATGGGTTATTTGTTTAAAAATGAGCCAAGGTTTAATCGAATAGAATCAACCCAGCCGCAAAAACAATTGACAGCACTTCAACAGCAACAAAGAGATAGTGCTGAAGTGTTCATCGTATCTTATGGCAAGATATTGATATCACCTATCATGTCAGCAATAAAAAAGAATCAAGCCTATCAGCCCCTTATGATATTAGATAATAAGCCCACTACGGATGAAAAGGTGAGTTACATTCAGGAAGTAGACTCTGTAGCGCTTAATCAAACCAAGTCTAATGCTGATGCCATAAGGCCTAGGTTAAAACCTAAACCCGTTAGTTTAGAGACATCAAGGGGCGGTAAAGCTGCGAGTAAGCCAATATCGACAAAGGAAAGTGACAATAATAAGCTGCCTAACAAGGGTTATACGCTTCAGTTAGCCAGTGTAATAGATAAGAAGTCATTAGAATCGATAGTAACTAAAATCGGTAATAAAGAGGCTGTGTATATCGCTAAACATAAACAGCGATATGTGTTGTTATTCGGTCTATATCTTTCCCCGCAACAGGCTCAAAATCAGGCTCAGCGCTTACAAACTGAGCATGGTATAAGTGCGCCTTGGATGAGAAAGTGGGCTGATTTAAGCGAATATAGAATTGAACTGGAAAGTCGATGATAAATAAGTGTAAACAGAGTACAATCTTCAGCTTTAATTTTAGCCGCAAGTAACTCACTTTATGACAAAAAAGCATCGAGCCTTTCTTAAATGGGCGGGGGGAAAGTTCAAACTCGTCGAGGAGTTGTCGAAGCATCTCCCTGAAGGTCAGCGATTAGTTGAACCTTTTGTTGGTGCTGGCTCAGTGTTTTTAAATACCCATTTTGACGATTACTTATTGTGCGATATCAATCCAGACTTAATAAACCTTTATGAAATAGTAAAGCAACAGCCAGAAGAGTATATTAAAGCGGCTAAAGCATTATTTGTTGCTGAAATGAATAATAAAGAAGCTTATTATCGTATACGTACTGAGTTTAATTTAAGTCGCGACTCCTTCACCCGCTCAGTGTATTTCTTATATTTAAATCGATTTGGGTTTAATGGTTTATGCCGTTATAACCGCAAGGGGGGCTTTAATGTGCCCTTTGGTTCATATAAGAAGCCTTATTTTCCTGAAGCTGAAATTCGGTATTTTTCCGCCAAAGCTAAAAATGCCACTTTTAAGTGTATCGGCTATGAAGATGCATTTGCGCTAGCAGGAGATGGTGATGTTATTTACTGTGACCCTCCATATGCACCGTTATCGACTACTGCCAGTTTTACGACCTACGCAGGTCCAGGCTTTAGCTTAGATGATCAAGCTTTGCTGGCTAGGCACTCACGCCATACAGCGCATAAACGCAATATTCCCGTGCTGATTAGTAATCACGACATTCCATTGACCAGAGAGCTTTATCGGGGCGCAAAACTAGCAACAATATCTGTGCAACGAAATATTAGCCAGAAGGGCAGTTCGCGAACTAAAGTAGATGAAATTATGGCGCTATATGACCACCACTATTTTGATGATGATGCGTGTTAGGCTTGAGGGATTAGCTCAGAACTTGTTGTACAATAAAGATTAACGTTAAAACCATCACTATAGCCAAAGCAATACCCATTAGAATAAAAGGCACAGGCGAAGTTGTTTTAAAATCTCGTTGACGATTGCTATTGGTTTGCACTCCAAAAAATGCCGCAATCGTGCTGCTAAATACCCGCCAAAAAGACACGGTTAAATCTGCTCAGGATTATTTGATGCAGGTATATCCGTAAGCGGCTTATCTTTATGACCATATAATAATTCAATTAAATCGATAAAATGAAACTGACTTGAACGGCTATTACCAGAGATCCAGTTTTTCCAACTGACATCATGCTCTTTAACTGCGCAGCGGTTAACTGGGTGGCTAGAAGGCAGGCTTGAATTATAATTAACATTGGCCTTACAGGCGCAGGCCTGATCGGAACTTTGTTTGGCTGACGATGAAAATGCAAAGCTAATTAGCACAACTAAAGTTGACGTCGTTACCATAGCAAAGATGGAAATCATTGGTTTTGCGCTAAGGTACGAAAATAAACGATGTGGACGTAATTCCATAACAGGATCCTTGCCATTAAATAATGCCAGAACAGTACTGACATTTTTCGTTTTCATCAAACTTAATATAAAAATAATATTTTTACTAAAAAGTAATTTAATAACTTAATTAACAATGTGTTAGGTTGTTAAAGTCATATTTAGCTTTGTTGTATTTATAGCTAACTAGTCATACGAGTGCATCGATATCAGAAGCAGTACTTGTAACATAGCCAACATCTTGGTCATTATACCAAATCCGTATAGTTTATGAACATATACAGCATATTTATTTTTAATATCAAACTTGTTACCTAGGTAAGGCATTTTTTTGTCGTTTAACTAGAGGCTTTTCGCCTCAAAGGGTAAACTATTGCTTCATTCATTTTGCTGCGAGACCAAGATGCAACCTTATTTAATTGCTCCATCAATCTTATCTGCTGACTTTGCCCGTTTGGGTGACGATGTAAAAGCTGTACTCGATGCGGGTGCAGATGTGGTGCATTTTGATGTAATGGATAATCATTATGTTCCTAATTTAACCATTGGTCCTATGGTTTGCACAGCCTTACGACAATATGGGATCACTGCAGATATTGATGTTCATTTGATGGTTAAACCCGTTGATAGAATTGTGCCTGACTTTGCTAAAGCAGGGGCATCAATTATTACCTTTCACCCAGAAGCCTCTGAGCATGTTGATCGCACTTTACAGTTGATTAAAGAGTCAGGATGTAAAGCGGGTTTAGTGTTTAATCCAGGCACGCCATTACATTACCTAGACCATGTTATGGATAAATTAGATGTCATTTTGCTGATGTCGGTTAACCCTGGTTTTGGTGGTCAGTCGTTTATTCCGTCAACATTAGATAAATTACGTCAAGTACGTCAACGTATTGATGCCAGTGGTTTTGATATTCGTTTACAAGTAGATGGCGGGGTAAAGGTTGATAATATTGCCGCAATCGCAGCCGCAGGTGCAGATATGTTTGTTGCCGGTTCAGCTATTTTCAATCAACCTGACTATAAAACCGTGATCGATGAGATGCGCAGCGAGCTAGCAAAAGTATAGGCAATAACGTCAAGTTCATTAGATAGTAGCCAAGCCATGACAAATTTTGATCGAATACGTGCCATAGCCTTTGATTTAGATGGCACTTTAGTTGACAGTGTGCCTGATTTGGCAGCTGCAACCAATGCAACATTACTTGAATTGGCTTTGCCGCAAGCAAGTGAAGAGCAAGTAAGGGGCTGGGTAGGTAATGGCGCTAGAATGCTTATACACCGAGCACTCAGCTTTGCACTGGCTAAAGAGGTTGATGAAACGCTATTAACAGACACTATGCCTAAGTTTATGCGCCATTATGGCGAATATCTTGAAAAATATAGTCGTTTATATCCTAATGTTTTATCGACGCTAACCACTTTAAAGCAGGCGGGTTATCGTTTAGCTGTGGTGACCAATAAACCTTATCGTTTCACTATTCCGTTATTGGAAGCGTTTGGTTTAAGTGACTTTTTTGACTACGTCTTAGGCGGCGACTCATTAGCAAGAATGAAGCCTGACCCTTTACCCCTTAATCACCTGTTGCAGCAATGGCAAATTCAGCCGCAGCAGTTATTAATGATAGGCGACTCTAAGAATGATATCTTAGCGGCTAAATCGGCCAATGTTGCGGTCATAGGATTAACCTATGGTTATAACTATGGTGAACATATTAGTTTAAGTGAACCGAATGAAGTGTGTGACGATTTTGGCCAGATCAGCCGTTTTTTACTCACTCAATAATTTTAAATACAGTAATTGGAGCAACAAAACCCATGACTAAACCCATAGTTTTCAGCGGAGCACAGCCATCGGGCGAACTCACCATAGGTAATTATATGGGCGCGCTACGCCAGTGGGTGGCAATGCAAGACACACATGACTGTATTTATTGTGTCGTTGATTTGCATGCAATTACTGTTCGTCAAGACCCAGCTAAATTACGTGAAGCTTGCTTAGATACATTAGCGCTTTATTTAGCCTGTGGTGTTGACCCTGATAAAAGCACCGTGTTTGTGCAGTCACATGTGCCACAACACACTCAGTTAAGTTGGGCGTTAAACTGTTATACCCAAATGGGTGAGTTAAATCGCATGACCCAGTTTAAAGATAAATCACAAAAGCATGCTAACAATATCAATGTTGGCTTATTTGGTTACCCTGTATTGATGGCTGCAGATATATTACTGTATCAAGCTCAGTCAGTACCTGTAGGGCAAGATCAGATGCAGCATCTTGAACTGACACGCGATATTGCCACTCGATTTAATAATGCCTATGGTGACACTTTTACCGTGCCTCAGGCATATATTCCAGAGCACGGCGCTAAGGTGATGTCATTACAAGAGCCGCTGAAGAAAATGTCTAAGTCTGACGATAACCGCAATAATGTGATTGGTCTGCTTGAAGATCCGAAGATAATTCTTAAAAAAGTTAAAAAAGCCATGACCGACAGCGACGAGCCACCAGTAGTGCGTTTTGATGCTGATAATAAGCCGGGAGTGTCAAACCTATTGAGCCTGATGTCAGGTGTAACAGGTAAGTCAATTTCGACCTTAGAAGCTGAATTTGAAGGTAAAATGTACGGTCATTTGAAAGTCGCAACAGGCGAGGCAGTTGTGGCTATGCTTGAGCCATTGCAAGAGCGTTTTAAGCAGTATCGTGCTGATGAAGCCCATCTTGAAAAAGTGATGAAGCAAGGCGCTGAAAAAGCCAAAGCCCGTGCCCAAGAAACAATTGATTTAGTGTATAAAAAGATTGGTATGATCGTTTAACTTTCGAGTGTTGTTATTTTTAAAAAACCAGTATCACTAGGCTTAGATACTGGTTTTTTTATCCTCTTTGGTTTGTTGCTGTAGCCATTCAATGAATGCGGCAACACCGGGTAGCTTCTTCTTTCGGTGTTTACACAAAAAATTAAACGTAAAATCAGTAAATACTGGCGGTAAATCAAGTGCCACCAAACGACCCGCTTTTATATCAGAGTCCACCATAAAGTCAGATGCCAAGGCAATGCCTTGTCCTGCATTAGCCGCTTCTATCGCCAGTAATACGTGACTAAAAACATGTCTTTGCTGGGTATGGTTAAAGTGCCATTGATTGTGTAGTCCCCAAAAATCCCAATCAAGACCCAAGCCAGGTTCATCGACCGCCAGTAACGATTGCTTTTTAAACCAATCGGCATCGAATAGATCCTGTTGTTGGAGTAACTCTGGGCTACAAACAGGGATTAAACGTTCATTATGAAGCGTCGTTTGCCAAAATCCCGCTTGCTCATGTCGACCGCAGATAAACATGTCCGCCACAGCGTCGCTTAGCATGGGTTCATCTGTAATCATATTCAGGCGAATATTGTATTGAGGATATTGGCGTTTAAAATCACCTAAGCGAGGAATAAGCCATTTAATCGCAAAAGAACTGAACACGGCCAGTTGTAAATGTTGATTTTGCTCACCGATGATCCGTAAGCTTAAATCGTTTAATTGATTGAATATTTGCTCTAGTTCATCAAATAGGATCCGGCCTTTTTCAGTTAACTGGAATTGCTTTCCCGAACGATTAAACAGTGTTTCCCCAAAGTAGTTTTCAAGCTGCTTTACCTGATGTGATACCGCGCTTTGAGTGACGCACAATTCTGTTGCAGCAAGTGTGAAATTGAGGTGTCTCGCAGCGGCTTCGAAAACATGTAAGCTTCGTAGTGGAGGAAGTTTTCGCATTACTGAATAGTGCCTTGTTGGTCGGTGGTAAGGGTGAATTAACTGTTGCTATGTTGCTAAAGGTAATGATGAATAAACATTAGCTGGCTGTATTAGCTGGCTGTATTAGCTGTACTAATAGTGAAGACCAAATTGCACACCACCAAGGGCGGCTTAATAGTGTATTTTAAGATATTCAACATCAGGTATTAATTTAACTCATACATTGAAAAAAAACATCATTATTATTCATATAAGGTGATCGCTATGATGGCGCCATATTAAATTGTAGTGAGCAAGATATGCAGCCATCAGCTTTGTTGGGTATAGGGTTATTGATTATCGGCAATGTTTTTAGTGCCCTTTATGATGTGTCGGTTAAATGGTTACCATCGAATGCAGATGCAGCCAGTTTTTTATTGATCAGGCAATTATTATCAGTGTTAATGATATTACCGCTATGGATATATAGCGGTCGCCCACAGACAACCCATTATAAAATGCACCTTTTTCGTGCCAATATTGGTGCCATTGGCGGATTGTGTTTTATTATCGGTTTGATGTCTTTGCCTTTAGCCACGGCAGGCGCCTTGTTTTTCTCTGGGCCTATCATGATTATGGTGTTGGGAGCGCTACTGTTTAAAGAAAAGGTTACTTCGCTGCAGTGGGTTGCTGTATTTCTAGGGTTTATCGGTATCATCATTCTCCTGCGGCCAACACAAGTAAATTGGTTTGCTGTGATCGTGCTGGTTAGTGCGCTGACGTTTGCGATTAGTCAACTGACACTAAAAAAATTGCCATCGGCTGAAACACCTGCATTAACGCTGATGTTATATAATTTATTCAGTTTACCGTTAGTGTGTTTGATGGTGGTGTTTTTTGGTGAGTTGACAGTGTCTATCGACATCATTTTAGTGGCTTTATTAAGTAATGTTTTTCTACTGATATACCAATGGTTTTGCTTTTTTGCTTATCGAAAAACACAGGCTAGCGACATTGCGATTGCCGAATATACAGGGCTACTTTTTTGCGTTTTTTTTGGTTGGCTTTGGTTTGATGAATGGCTTGATGGATTAAGCTGGCTCGGTGCGGGATTGATTATTCTGCCTTCGTTAGTGCTGCCCTATATCGCGTATCTGTGGCGAAAACAGCAGAGTGATAAACAGGCTCTAATTAAAAAAACACATCCTTTGATTAGTGGATAATAGAAAATATTAAAGCCTCTAAAATAGAGGCTTTAATGCAATTACTTGCTTTTTACGCGGTGATTAATCTTCTTCTTTGGGCTCGATATATTCGAACACTTTAACCACTTTACGTACTCCGGCGGTATTTCGTGCCACTTCAACGGCCAAGTCAGCTTGTTTGCGCTCAATCAAACCGAGCAAAAATACCTCGCCATTTTCAGTAATCACTTTAATACGTGTCACATCCAATGCTTTTTCATTCAGCATCCGACCTTTTACTTTAGTGGTTACCCAGGTGTCATTACTACGGGTGGTAAAAGAAGTGGGATTACCAATACGTATTTGATTATGAATTTTACCGCCAATATTTAACTCTTGTACTGCCTTAATCGCTTTGTCGCGCAACATAGAGTTAGGCGCTTGCCCATACATCAGCACGTTACTATTCATCACCACACCAGTAATGTTGGTTTGGTTACTTAAGTCTTCATGTTTGGAAAGCGCGCTTGTTATTTCAAAGTCAGCATTGGTATCGCTGATTTGGGTAGACATACTTCGCTCATCATTAGCCATCTTGGCGCCACCTACGGCACCAACCATCACTGCCCCAGCGCATCCTTGCAATAAGGCTATAACCGAGATGATGACAACAAGCCTTATCATGCCTGTTCATCCTGAGGGAATAAAGTGCGGTCAATATTGTCACATAAACAGTGAATGACTAACAAATGCACTTCTTGAATACGTGCGGTCACATTTGACGGCACACGAATTTCCACATCACCAGCGCTCATTAAGCCTGCCATAGCACCGCCATCTTTACCTGTCATGGCAACAATGGTCATATCGCGGCTTAAAGCAGCTTCCATAGCTTTGATAATATTACCTGAGTTACCACTGGTTGAAATGGCTAGTAAAATATCACCGGGTTGGCCTAAGGCTAAAATTTGTTTAGAGAAAATTTCATCATAGCTATAGTCATTCGCAATTGCTGTGATAGTAGATGTGTCACAGCTTAACGCGATAGCCGGTAACGGTGGACGCTCAATTTCATAGCGGTTAAGCAGCTCAGCAGAAAAATGCTGTGCATCACCGGCACTGCCGCCATTACCACATGAAAGAATTTTATTACCGCCGAGTAAACATTGCACCATCATTTCAGCAGCTTTTTCAATTGACTCAGGTAAGGCTTCTGCCGCATCAATTTTGGTTTGAATCGATTCTGTGAA
This sequence comes from Shewanella sp. OMA3-2, assembly GCF_021513195.1. Taxonomy (NCBI): domain Bacteria; kingdom Pseudomonadati; phylum Pseudomonadota; class Gammaproteobacteria; order Alteromonadales; family Shewanellaceae; genus Shewanella; species Shewanella sp. OMA3-2. The sequence continues at coordinate 829,181 of NZ_CP090974.1, forward strand.
ACTGTCTTTAATACGTTCTAACATGCAACAATCCTTACGATATAGAATTTTTACTGGCGGTTAACTACCAGGGTGTATTGTCGCCAAGTTTGTGTCGATATAATGCCATAAATCAATGCTGTGGTAACTATGGATGCTTAAAAACATCCCTGAATCCAACTTATTTGTGTGTTATTTATGGCAATAACATCAAAACGGCAAGGTGGATTAATGCCTTGTTGTTGTAAATAAGCGTTTGCACTGAGGCGAATGCGATGAATTTGTTTAGCACTCAGTGCATTTATTGCGCCGCCAAAAGCCTGAGATTGACGATATTTTACTTCAACAAACACTAAAGTCTGTTGCTGCTTCATAATTAAGTCAATCTCGCCGAACTTATAGCGCACATTTGCGGTAACAAAGGTTAACCCTTGTTGCTGTAAATATTCGCGTGCTTGTTGTTCAGCGAGTTCGCCAGATGTCATAGTGGCGTGAGTTTACCTTTTTCGTATTTGCCCCAAGTTAATTGACGATCAATTAACCCATTAGGTTTTAGCGACAACGCACCACTGCGGCCACTGAATTGATATCCTGGAAATGCACGCATTTGGGCTAAACGATTGACTAGGTCAAGCGCGTCATATCCCATAACATATAGCCGTTTTTGGCTATTATTCCAAGTAGACCATAAAGATTCCACCATGCGGGTTTCATTACTTGGTTGCATTAACCAAGGTATGTCACTGATCATCACTTTATTTAATTCTTGTGCAGATTGAGTTGATTCATTTTCTAAGCGGCCACGACTCGAAGTATAAAGTGCCACTGGCTCAGCAAATACACTGAAGTTAACGTCTAAAAAGGCTTTTAATAACGATAAGTCTTGGTAAGCCGACACCATATAAATGGCATCTATGTCTTGGCGAGAGCGAAAATCAGCCTCAAGTTTGCTGCCCAGTATTTCTTTCATACGAGCAATTCTAGCTTGACTGTCTTTTACCCCTAAGGCTTCTTGTACGGTCAGCTTCATTTGGTCGCCGCTATCAAAATAATGAATTTCAGCGTTATTTTCTGTTAGTGATAACCAAGTTTGATTGAAACTTTCAGCCATACGTTTACCTATGGCATCATTACTGGTTAATAACAAAGGTAACTTAATCCCATCGGCATACAACTTACGCGCGGCATCACTGGCTTCTTGTGCAGGTGATAACGAGAAGTAAAATTGATTAGATTGTGGCTCAAATTGTTCTAGCTGATTTAAATACAGTTGCGGAATAAGCTGCGGTTTACTTTGGTTTGCGCGTTGCAACTCTTCTACTTCATTAGGTAATAATGGCCCGATAATGAAGTCGGCACCGGTATTCGTTGCTTGTTGATAAGCAGCTTTGATCCCTATCTGACTGTCAATAAAGTGCAGGGTGACATTACTATCAAATTCGGCCATATAACTGGCCATAATTCCCATTTTTATGGGTTCAGCAACTGCCGAGCGAGGACCTGAAAGCGGTAATAGAACCGCAATGTTCTGTGGGCGATAAGGTTTAGCATTCAGCGCTTTTTCTAAATCCGATGGTAACTTTACCGCGGCTGGATGATGAGGGTTATTACGTTGCCATTCCCCTAAATAACGCACCAGCTGGGTTGGCTCTACGGCATAATGTTTAGCAATATAAGCAAGTTGTAGCCAGCCTGAGAATATCGGATTTGCAGGTTCGCGCATGAAGCTTTTAATGGCTTCCTCTTGCAATGGTTGTAACACTTTCCAAATAATATCATTAACCTGAGTCGATTCAGATTTAGGTAAATAGTTACTTAATAGACTTAATTGTCTAATTTGATCTATGGGCTGCTGCAGGGTTTTATAAAGACGGGCTTTATACTGATGATATGTTGCCATTTGCCAGCGAGGTAATTGCCAATGGGGGGGGGTATTGTAAGGTGGTCAATGCTGCCTGCGCATTCTGAGTTTTCTCATCAATACGGGCATTTAAGTAAATATGCTCAGCCTGAATGGTAGGTACTTTTACCATGTTTTTTAGCATCGACGATAAAATGCTACTCGCAGAGCTGTAATTACCATCATTAATATAAGCATGCGCCGCCAGTAGCAGGTTGCGATCACGTTTTTCAGGTAAGCTGCTTTTACTGGCTTCGGATAAATAAACATTAGCAGGTTGCTCTACTGACGCTAAGGATGTATTGATCACTTGATCAATACTTTCGGTTTTATTGGTTGCACAACCAATCAATAATGTTGGTAGTGTCAGTGCCAATAGAAATTTAATTGAAATCAGTCTTTTTAACACAGGGCTTCACTCTGGTAAGATATTGGCTTTAGTTTAACCTGCTCTTACGCTTGGCGAAAGACTTGTGCAAAGAGATTATTGAGGTAGTTATGGATCAAGCAGCAGCACTTTATATTGTGCCCACCCCCATCGGCAATTTCGCGGACATGAGTAGCCGTGCAATTGAAGTGTTAAATCAAGTCAGCTTGATAGCCTGTGAAGATACTCGTCACAGTGGTAGATTGTTAAGTCATTACGGTATTGAAACCCGTAAAACGGCTCTACATGACCATAATGAACGTGACCGCGCTCAATGGATTGTTGAACAATTACAATCAGGTCAATCAGTTGCACTTATTTCTGATGCAGGTACGCCGCTGATATCCGATCCTGGCTATCACTTGGTTAAACATGTTAGAGAAGCGGGTCATCAAGTTATTCCGCTGCCAGGACCTTGTGCGGCAATTACCGCACTAAGTGCTTCAGGATTACCATCAGACCGATTCAGCTTTGAAGGTTTTTTGCCGGCCAAAGAAAAAGGTCGTATCGATAAATTGACTGCGTTGAAAGAAGACCCTCGCACGTTAATTTTCTATGAATCACCGCATCGCATTGTACAAAGCTTGATGTCAATTGTTGCTGCTCTGGGAGCTGAACGCCAAATTGTTATGGCCAGAGAAGTCACTAAAACCTTTGAAACCTTCTTATCAGGTACAGCTGAAGCTGTATTAGCGATGGTGATCGCTGATGAAAATCAGCAAAAAGGTGAAATTGTTATTATGTGTCATGGTTTTGCTCAAGCCGACGATGAAGCCATTCCTAAAGTCGCTATTGATACGTTAACCTTACTTGCAGCAGAGTTACCACTTAAGAAAGCGGCGGCAATCGCCGCGCAAATATATGGTTTTAAAAAGAATGCATTGTATAAACTCGGGCTCGAACTTGGTTTATAACAAAAGTCGGGTCGATAAAGCTAACTATGGATTGGTTTGTTGGCAGGCTTAGGCTATAATCCGCGCCGAGTTGGCCAGACAGTTGCCGCGTATGCAAGTACGGGGAGGAAAGTCCGAGCTTCAAAGAGCAGGGTACCAGGTAACGCCTGGGCGGTGTGAACCGACGACAAGTGCAACAGAGAGGAGACCGCCATTTTGGCTTCGGCTGAAATGGTAAGGGTGAAAGGGTGCGGTAAGAGCGCACCGTGCGGCTAGCAATAGTTCGTAGCAAGGTAAACTCTACCCGAAGCAAGACCAAATAGGGTTCCATTACTTTAAATAGTATATGCGCTGCTCGCGTAGGAACCTGGTAGGTTGCTTGAGCCTGTGAGCGATTGCAGGCCTAGATGAATAACTGTCCACGACAGGACCTGGCTTATCGGCCAACTCAAACCTTTCGAAATAAAAAGGCCTCACAGCGATGTGAGGCCTTTTATGTTTGTGTCTCTTTAGCTACATCGACAGCCCCTAGTGAAGTAATGCGTTATAAATTCCTTAACCATTAATAATATATAAGGATAATTATCATTGGTTAATGATATTACTGGCGAAATTGTTCCGCCTAGTCCAATATTATAACTCTATGATTTTTGGATATTAGGTGATTATGAGTTTGTCTTTGGGGGATAAAACGGCGGCTAAGTGGGGCTGTGCAGTATTGTTTATTGGCTTAGCTATCAGCCTTGCTGTGGCATTGACAGTAAATAGTCGTAACTCAACGGCAGTAAATGAAGCCCTTCAACGTACCGTAGAGCAAATTAGTTATCAGGTCTTAAATCGCCTTACATTATACCAATATGGCCTTCGCGGCGTACGCGGAATGGTTGTTATGGCTGGTGAAGATGAAATTTCTCGGCAAACGTTTGGTCGCTATAGCTTAACGAGAGAGGTCGCCGAGGAATTCCCAGGGGCGCGAGGCTTTGGTTTTATTCGTATCGTTTCACCTCAACAGCAAGCTTCTTTTATTCTTAAAGCACAGCAAGATAGTTGGCCAATCTTTGCAATCCGTCAGCTGACCCCCCACGATAATGATCGTTATGTGATTCAGTATATTGAACCCGTTGAAAGTAACCTTTCAGCAGTGGGTCTTGATATTGGTTCAGAAGTACAACGGCGAGAAGCCGCGGATGCGGCAATGTTGTCTGGTGAGGTGCGTTTGTCTGGGCCAATTACGCTAGTGCAGGCTACGGGTAAACCACTACAATCTTTTTTAATTCTATTACCTATTTACCATAATGGCTCAACCCCCTTAACCCCTGAAGCCCGCAAAGCTACAATATTTGGATGGAGCTATGCGCCTTTGGTCACCAATGAGGTGTTAAGCGGGTTAAATTTACCCCTGCAAGCTGCCCAGCTAACCCTAAGTGATGTTACTCAAGCTAATCAACCGATTCCGTTCTATACCACAACAGCAGATGATGAGTTAACTGATTCTCAATACTCTGTTGTAAAAGAAATCCTTGGGCGTAAATGGCAATTTAAGGTTAAGGCATATCCTAAACTCATCAATGGATTGAATCTTAATCGTGCGAGTTTGGTGTTTGCCTATGGTGCTCTTTTTAGCGTTTTATTGGCAGCATTAGTCTTGATGTGGTCAATGTCGGTACAGCGAAAGCAGCAAGTGTTAGCCGAACAGGCTAGACGAGCCAGTATGCTTGAACATTCGCTTGATGGCATTATTAGTTATGATCTTGATGGGTTTATTACCAGCTGGAATCGAGGTGCTGAATTACTGTTCGGTTATAAGGAGCCGACAACGATTGGCTTACGCAGTACTGAGTTAATTGTTCCCCCTGAAAAGGCTGAATTGGAAAAGGGCTGGTTTGCTAAAGCGTTAGCAGGAGAAGTGATCTTAAATCAAGTGTCATCGCATCAATGTAAAGATGGGATGATTTTATCGACATCTATGACAATGTTAGCCATTGTTGGTGAGCATGGTGATACTGTTGGTATTAGCCAAACTATTCGCGACATTACAGCGCAAAAAGATGCAGAGTTACGCATTTTAAAGTTGAATGAAAGCCTAGAGTTTAAGGTAGCAAATCGAACACAAGAGTTACAACAGGCTGTATCTGAAAATAAAGCATTACTTAAGTCGATTAATAATCAACTCATCTCAGTTGTCACCAATATTGACGGTGTGATTTTAGACGTTAACGACTACTTTTGTCGTATCAGTGGTTTTTCTCGCGAACAACTCATTGGTAATAATCATTCATTATTACGTTCGAGTGAACATGATGACGTATTTTGGCAAAATATGTGGGCACAAATTAGCTCGGGTAACTCTTGGCATGGTGAAATTTGTAATATAGACAAGCAAGGCGATACACACTGGTTAGATACCGTTATTGGTCCTGTGGTCGATGAAAATGGTCATATAGAACGTTTTGTTGCATTAAGTACCGATATTACCGAACGTAAATTTGCTCAAATAGAGAAGAACAAACTTGGCTCACTATTAACCAGCGTACTCGATGCTGCTTCTGAAATGTCGATAATTTCCACTGACGAAAACGGCATAATTAATATATTTAATCGTGGTTCAGAGCAGTTGTTAGGTTATAGCGCAAATGAGTTAGTTGGAATATCTAGCCCAGCCTTAATACATTTACCAGAGGAAATTAATGCGCGATCTATTGAGTTATCGGAACAATATGGTCTAGTTATTGAAGGCTTTGATGTATTTGTTTATAAGGCCAGAATGGAAGGGTCAGAAACCCGAAATTGGACCTATGTAAAGAAAGATGGCTCTCACTGTCAAGTATCTTTATCTGTAACTGCAATACGTGATATTGACAACAATATTGTCGGTTATTTAGGTATAGCAGTAGATATCACTCAAACATTACAGCAACAAGAAGCATTAGTGACTGCCAGTAACCATCTTCGTAAGGCTGCTGAGGTCGCACAGCTGGGGATGTGGACTTTCAATGTGTCAGATAGCCATTTAGATTGGAATGATCGTATGTTTACTATTTACGATCATCCGCTTAGCTTGCGAGAGGAAGGCCTAAATTACCAACATTGGATAATGCGGGTTCACCCTGATGATGTTGCCATGATGGAACAACAACTGAATAATGTAATTGACGGGCAAGGAAAATACGATCTTATTTTTAGAGTACTAACGACTCGTGGTCAAGTGCGTTATGTTCAGGCGGCAGCTGAGGTTGAAAGAGATAAGCATGATAATGTGATTCGAGTTATTGGCATCAATCTCGATATAACAGAGCAACGTGAAGTAGAAAAAACCTTGCGAGCAGCGAAACAACAAGCCGATGATGCCAATGCGGCCAAGTCGGCATTTTTAGCGAATATGAGCCATGAGATCCGCACCCCGATGAATGCCGTGTTGGGTTTGTTGCAATTAATGCGTCATACCACCATGTCCCCCCAGCAAGAGGATTATATTCATAAGACCCAAACTGCAGCGAAATCCCTATTAGGCTTACTTAATGATATTTTAGACTTTTCTAAAATTGAAGCGGGTAAGTTCCAGCTTGACCCTGAGCCTTGCGAAATCGAAGTGTTGATGCGCGAGCTTGCGGTGGTGTTATCAGCTAATTTGAGCAATCGAGATGTTGAGGTGATGTTTAATCTCGACCCAACCATTCCATCTTGGTTGCTGATTGATAAGCTCAGATTACAGCAAGTATTGATCAATTTAGCTGGTAATGCATTGAAGTTTACCCGTCATGGCCAAGTCATTATAGGGATCGAATGTCTCGAATCAGTTGAAAATAGTAAAAAGCTGCGTTTTTCTGTGACAGACACAGGGATTGGGATCAGCAAAGAGCAAATAAGTCGTATTTTTAATGGTTTTGAACAGGCTGAATCTTCAACAACTAGACGTTTTGGTGGTACAGGGTTGGGATTGGCCATCAGTAAGCGTTTAGTTGAATTAATGGGCGCAGAATTACTGGTAACCAGTCAAGTTGATGAGGGCAGCTGCTTCTGGTTTGATGCGACTTTCTCAGTCGTCCCTATTACGACGGAAGTGGCTATTGATATTAAAGGGCGTCGAGTGTTGGTGGTTGATGATAACCGCACAACTACCGAAATTTTACAGAAGATTCTGGTTGATTTTGGTTGTTCAGTCGATTGCGCTTATAGCGGCGCAGAAGCTATAGACAAATGTAATCAGGCACATAATGCCCAGCTTCCTTTTGATGTCGTCCTTATGGATTGGAATATGCCTGAACTTAATGGCATAAAAACGGCTAAGCTATTGCGAGCATCGATACAAGATTTGCAAGGTAGTATTCCAGCGGTCATTATGCTGACGGCTTATGGCGAGGAAGTGTTCAGGGAGGATGATAAAGAGCATGGTGCGCCTTTTGTGCATTTTTTAACTAAACCGGTGACATCTCAATTATTAGCCGAGTCCATTAGCCAAGTGATGTCCGGAAAATTCATGGCGACATCCGTTAAGCCGATAGCACAAAAGCGACTGCAGGGATTAACCATTTTAGTGGTTGAAGATAATCAATTAAATCGACAAATTGCCGATGAACTGCTTACTTTAGAAGGGGCTAAAGTTGTGTTGGCTGAGGGCGGAGTGGAGGGCGTTGCCTTAGTGACTCAGAGCCCACAGGTATTTGATATCGTCATTATGGATGTACAGATGCCTGATATGGATGGCTTAGAAGCCACTCGGTGTATTCGAAAAGATCCTCGTTTTGAGTTATTACCTATTCTGGCTATGACGGCTAACGTCTCTCAGTCAGACAGAATTGAGTGCATTGCCGCTGGGATGAATGATCATACCGGTAAGCCTATTGATATGAACCTGTTAGTCCCCAGCATTTTAACGCTTGTCGGACGTGAATTAAGCGAGTTAGTCGTTGATAACTATTCATTTAGTGACGATGCGTCTGATTTGCTAGAGCCCCAAATTCTCGCAGATCAATATGTATTAGACAGTCTTGCAAAGGTGTTGAGTCGATTTGGCGGCAATGAGGTGTTTTTTAAAAAAATGGCTAAAGGATTTGAAGCGGAAATAAACAAGCAATTGTGGCACTTTGATAATGCTTTCACGCAACAAGAGACATCACAGCTTGTTGCCGTTAGCCACAGTATTAAAGGTGTAGCAAGTAATTTTGGTGCCAAAATGCTAGCTGATTTTGCTGCTTATTTAGAAGTGCAGTTTAAACAAGGTAGCCATAAGCCGTGGCAAATTAAGCAGTGGCAAGATAAGCTGGCTTTATTAACTCGACTTAGCGTTGAGCAGCTTGCTAAATATATCTCTGAACCACTCAAAAATGAGTCACTAGCGGTTATTAAATCAGCACAAGATAAACCTCAAAACATTGAGCTTGTTCAGAAACAAATCATGCAATTGAAAGAGCAATTACAACATAATAATCTTGATGCTATGTACGCAGTGGACGAGATAGCCAGTTCATTATCTCACCATAGGTGCTGGGCTGAATTTTATGAGCAAGTACAAACTCTTGATTTTGAAAAGGCATTGACCTTATTAGCGATTATTGAGGCGGAGGTAATTTAATGTCCAATTCTGAAGTGTTGAGTTTGGCGAGCAGTGATAAAGGCAAAATTTTAATTGTTGATGATCAGCCGTTAAATATCAAAATATTGCATCAGTTATTCCAGAATGAATGCGATATCTATATGGCAACCAGTGGCGAGCGAGCTATTGAAGTGTGCCAGAAAATAAAGCCTGATGTGATGTTGCTTGATATCGAAATGCCAGGAATGACCGGGCTGCAGGTTTGTGAGGCAATAAAAAATAATCCAATAACCGCTAATACTGCCGTTATTTTTGTAACAGCACATTTTGATGAAGAACAGGAAGCTAAAGGGTTTCAGTTAGGTGCAGTGGATTATATTCACAAACCTATCAACAGTATTATTACCACAGCAAGAGTGAATAATCAGTTATTGTTAAAGCGCCAATCTGATATTTTGCGGGCTATTGCCTTACTTGATAGTTTGACAGGGTTAGCCAATCGTCGTCAATTTGAACGCAGCATACCTGAATCATGGCAGCACTGTAGCCGCCAGAATAAGCCGTTATCATTGGTGATGCTCGATGTTGATTTCTTTAAACACTACAACGACACCTATGGGCATCAACAAGGTGATGATTGCCTTCGTTTAGTCGCACAGGCTATTTATGCCGTTGCTCGTCGCCCTTATGATCTGGTTGCCCGTTATGGTGGTGAAGAGTTTGTTTGTATACTGCCAGAAACAGATAGCTTAGGGGCAACATTAATTGCACAGAAAATGATAAATGCAGTGCAGGCATTAGCTATTGAACATGCTGGCTCCAGCATTTCGTCAACTGTCACCATTAGTGCGGGAGTGGCAACCACTTATCCGACTATTGACTCTAGATGGGATAAGCTATTGAATGAAGCTGATATGCAGTTATATCAAGCTAAAGACAGTGGACGTAATCAAGTTAAGTGCATAGCTTTGTAACCATCAACATTGCGATTAGGTTGACCCTTTGCAATAAGTTTACCTTTTGCCGTGTTCATTTTTGAGATTTTATCCCGCCAACAACTGGTATATCACATAGTTCATTTTTAGATGATGTGTGTGATATAGCAACTAATTTGTTAATTGTTCAAGCAGCTTACACTTCTGTGGCTATAATTATAGTCAATTCACAATTCTAAATATTAACGTTATATAACGCTTATAAATTAGCCATGTAGACGATGACATTATTTTTGTCGCTTGGTTTGGTATTAAGTCACCTCCGTTCGGGATAACACCTGAGTTGAGGTTAAGTATTAACTGATTTTTATTGAACATATTGCGACAATGAAATTAGATTTTGGCTGAGCCGAAATAGCGCAACATTGGAGTGAAAAATATAAAGATGCATGGATAAAAAGTAACGGTAACTTTAATCTAATGGTTATGTATTGAACTGAATAATGGCTAGGTAGGTGAAATATGAATTTTCAAAGTATTAGAGTGAAGAGTAGCATTCCCATGGTGTTGCTTGGCGCTACAGTGATCCTCATTATTGTTATTTTCTCTTTCTTGCTAAAGCTGCAGAGCGTAGCGTTAGAGGTGCAATCACAACAATTTATGAAGGCTATTTCATTGGTGTTAAATGCTGATCGTGATCTTTATCAAGCCGAATTAGCAGAAACCAGAATCATAGCTAAGTTAGGTGACTTTGACACCGAGCAACAAGATAGATTAGAAAATGCGCGGCAAGTTAAAACACGCTTTGACGAATATATTCAACTTTTAAATCAATACCCTGATGTGACCAGCCAGTTTAGTGAATTTGATAATGTATTTGAGGGTTGGTTAACAGCATCGAACCAATTTGTTGATGCGGCTAGTCAAGGTCATAACGAATTAGCTCAGTATGAACAAGATGCATTGCAAAAGTTTAAACAATTAAGAGTCGTACTAGATAAAGCAGGTGTAACGGCCGAAAATAAAGCTGATGAGCTTAAAATCGAGTTGGATAATAATATATCTACCTTGGCTGTAATAGCCTTTGTTATTGTATTCGCAGCACTGATTATTGCAGGCTGGTTTAGCTATTTAGTCCCCAAAGCCTTAACCTCTCAAATGCGTTTGCTAACACGACAAATTGCTGAAATTGCTGATGGAGATGGTGATTTAACTACACGGATAGATATTCACAACCAGGATGAATTTGGGGATCTTGCCGTACAGTTTAATCGATTTGTTGCAAACTTAAGGGAGCTCATTACGACTATTTTAGCTCAATCTAGCGACCTCAAGGCGCTCACTATTGTGTTATCGGATTCTGCTGTGAAATCTAAATCTATTACTCAAACACTAAATGTAGCATCTGATTCGATTGTCAGCGCAGTGCATGAGATGAGTGCCTCTAGCAAAGAAATGGCAGAGATCGCTAGCACCTCTGCGGATGAGGCCGTTAATGCGAGCAATATGGCCACCACAGGGATAACAGTTGTGGCAAACTCAAATGCCAGCATTAACGAATTATCTAATCAGATGGATCAAGCGCTGAGCAGTTCGCTTGAGTTACAGAAAAGTTCTGCAAGTATCGCCTCGGTTTTAGATGTGATCAGAGGGATAGCTGAACAAACTAATTTATTAGCATTAAATGCAGCAATAGAAGCTGCTCGTGCAGGCGAGCAAGGGCGTGGTTTTGCCGTAGTGGCAGATGAAGTGAGAACCTTGGCAACACGTACCCAGGAAAGTACCAACCATATTCAAACAATGATTCAACAGTTACAGCTAAGTGTTAATCAATCAGCGGACGCTATTTCTTCAGGTAAACAGCTTGCAGACAAAACGATTGATATTTTTGAAGAAGCTAATCAAGTATTTAAAAACCTACAACAGTCTTCGACGCGAGTAAACGAAATGTCGACTCAAACAGCGTTGGCAACCGAAGAACAAACTGCAGTATCAGATGAAATCAGTCAAAATCTATTTGCTTTGAATGAACAAACAAGCTCGGCCAGATCAGTTGCACAAACAAGTGAACAACTTGCCAGAGAAATAAGCGCGTTATCGAATACATTGAGTCATTTGGTTGAAAGGTTTAAGGTGTGATTTTTATTATGTTGCATGTTGCGACATTGAGGTTTTAGTGGCGATATTGATGTTGTAAAAGCAAAAAATATGCAGCTAAAGAGGCTTTTGTAGACCTTCGTCTAAGGGGGATAACCTTGACCTTGTAGGGCAAGTCGTTGACACTTCTAAGCTACAATAATACCTTCCTCCTATTGGACAAATATTATGCTTATATTTTTCATATGTATTGCGTTGCTGGTGCTAGCTTATAAATTCTATAGTCCATTCGTAGAACGCCAAGCTGGAATCGATCCAACACTCAAAACACCCCAAGTTAGATTTAACGATGGCGTCGACTATGTTGAGGTTCATCCTGTAAAAGCTTACTTAATTCAATTTTTAAATGTCGCTGGCGTGGGTCCAATATTTGGACCTATTCTGGGAGCTTTATATGGCCCAATTGCTTTAGTATGGATTGTCATCGGTAATATTTTAGGTGGCGCGGTTCATGACTATTTTTCTGGTGTATTGAGTATCAAAGAAGATGGTAAAAGTTTACCTGAAATCGCGGGTCACTATTTCAATATATTCTTTAAAGGTTTGATGCTGATTTTTACTGCGATGTTACTGTTTTTTGTGGGCGTGGTATTTATTATGAGCCCAGCAGGACTATTAAGTAATTTAAGCTATTTTGAAGGAACATTCTTAAGTGGCAATACTTTTTGGGTATTGGTTATTTTAGCTTATTACTTTTTAGCGACCTTGTTACCGATTGATAAAATTATCACTAAGTTATATCCCGCATTTGGGCTGTTAATGATTGTAATGACCTTGTCGTTAGCTGTGGCATTATTGATCAATGCACCCCATTTACCTATGGCCGGAGACTTTTTAGCCTACTTTGATCATAGCCATTATAACAATGATTTATTAGAGCCTAATCCTGATGGATTACCGACATGGCCATTATTATTTGTCACCATTACCTGTGGTGCTATCAGTGGTTTTCACTCGACTCAAGCGCCCATTATGGCGCGTTGTTTAACCAATGAAAAATACGTTCGCCCAGTTTACTTTGGCGCAATGATGTCAGAAGGTGTGGTGGCATGTGTGTGGGCAACAGCCGGTATTGCGGCATTTCCTGGTGGTTATATCGAGCTTAAAGAGATTTTGGCTCAGGGCGGCCCAGGGTTAGTGGTTAACCAAGTCGCAACCTCTTATTTAGGTGTAGCAGGTGGCATTATGGCGATTATTGCCGTGGCTATTTTCCCTATCACATCGGGTGACACCGCGTTCCGTTCATTGCGCTTAACCATTACCGATGCGTTTAATATTCCGCAAAGTATGCGTAACCGCTTATTGTTAGCTGTGCCGATTTTAGTGATTGCTTATTTCATGACTAAGATTGATTTCACCTTAATTTGGCGTTATTTCGCTTTCTCAAACATGCTGTTATCGACCAGTGTGTTGTGGTTAGCCACTAAGTATTTGTTTGACCGTGGTACTTTCCATTGGATTGTCAGTCTGCCAGCCATTATTGGTACCAGTATTACGGTATCTTATATTATGACCGCAGGTATTGGTTTAGGACTCCCTATAGAGTTAAGTAAGCCGGTAGGTATTGCTGTTGGCGTGGTGTTATTGATTGTACTTTTGCTGGTACATCAAAAGCGTAAAGCTGCCGCTGTATAAAAATATATGACACAATGAAAATGACCTTGCGCTGGCAAGGTCTTTTTTTGAGTTAACAATCTGCTTTCATTCCTAAATTAACCGTGGGGCAGAGATTTAGTATTATAGTCATCGTGATTTTATCCCCTTGTACCTCACCCCCCACTATAAGATGTTCCAGAAGCTAAGTTACTCATTATTTGCTAGTCCGTTACGCCTGGCCCCACATATTTTCTACGGTTCAGCTCCTATGTTTGCTATCGAGCTGGTGGGTTAGAAGTGATCTTTAATTTGGAATCTAAACTCCCAGCTATTCATGTCTTGCCCGTTAGTGAACGGCTTGGCAATATCAATGTGGGCAATATTGCCGTAACTGGATTTTGATGAGTAAATACGAGCGCCAATACCAATGCTACCTATAGGGTCATTGACTTCATTAAATTCATCTGTGCCACCAAATGCCTGGCCAACATCGGTAAATAAAGCCCAGCCTAAATCGGCAAGTTGATATAAATTAATATTAGGATAATTTCTTAATTCAGCGGTAAACACCCATTGATTGTCACCGTGTTGGTAATCATTAGGATACCCTCTAATGCCAGTTTCATCACCTAAAGCAAAGGTACGGTCAAGGTAGTTATTCTGAGAGGTTGCCACCACAGCTTTGGTGTAAGCCGTCCATTTATCTGTGATGTTATAGAAGTATTCAGATGCTAACGAAATATTATAAAAATCTTGTTGGCCGGTGGCTAAATCAGCCTCGCCCTGTAGCTTTATTAAAAACAGATGTCTGTCTGATTGCCAACCACGAGTACTGAGTAGGTTCAGGTGATATCCCAGGTTAGCATCATCAGCCACATCATTAGTTTCAAAACCCAGCTTAACGGTATGATGCCAGCCTAAATTAAAATCTTCGTTGTTGCCGATAAGGTGAATATTATTAAGAACAGTAAACTCATCTTGTAAATATTCATAACCTATCCAAGGGTAGATAAAGTCACGATCAACCGGTAATTCATTGAGTGGATACATTTCAAGGTTTTCAAAGTAATGGCTATCTTGAGTCACCCCCAGTGTCACACGGTTAAGCTCATCTTTACTTCGGTTTAATAACCAACCATAGGTAAGGTTAGCAAACTCGACATTATGTTTAAATTCGTTTACGTCGACACCATTTTGCCTAATGATGTCTGTTCGCTCATCTTGTACCCAAGAGGCGCCATACATGTTTTTAGTATCTAAAGCATAAAAAGGTTTATAAAAGGCTAACGCAGTGGCTTGGCCGTCACTATTATCGTAAAAGTCTGCTGCAACAATGGCATGCTTGATGGCTTTTACCGGTGCGCTAAAGGCAAACTTATAGCCAGTTCTGTCATCGCTAGCTTGATATTTTACTCGGGTATTAATACCTAAACCGAGTAAGTTATCCTCTTTAATGCCGAAAGAGTATTTCGTGCCACCGCCATTTTTACTCAAGCTCATCGTCGGCAACAGGGACCAGTTATCCCATGTTTCAACCAGTACGGTTTGGTCTGCGGTGGCATCAGCGTCGGGGGCTTTTTGGGTAACGGTAATTTTTGCATCACGAATGTAAGATTCAGATCGTAAAAGGCGTTGTGCTTCTAGCATGTCTTTTTGATTAATATCATCACCCACTTCAAAGCTTAAATTATCTATGATAGTTGAGTCGGTGGTATTGATATGTAGATAGTTTGCCCAGCGATGAATAAAGAATGACTCGGGGTCTGACTCATCAAAAATAGGGTTGCTTTGCACCACTATTTTACTGACTTTAACCGTCGAATTTGGTGCATCTTTCGCTACGGGGGAAGTTGTTTCTGTTGGCTGTATTAACGACTTATTATTTGGAACAACCTCAGCTGAAAAGGCGGATAATGGCAAAGTTGAACACGCGATGCTCAGTAACACTAAACAGGTTTTGGGCATCAAGATGTCCTTTAAATGATTATTTCTAGGGTAATTGTTTCTAAAATGATTTTTTAATCGCTTATTAATGTTTTATTTTTGTTGTTATCATGTTTAATAACACACCTGAATTGATAGAGAGTCAAGTGTTTGCTGTATTTGATGGGTATTGTTTTTGATATTGGCTATTTAAAAGCCTAACTGACGAGTTTAGCTAGGTTGTAGGTCACTAGAATGGTTAAGTACTAAGCGGACTGAATAATATTGTGAAGCTAAAAAATTAAGCAGGCCGAAAAGTCGTCGCCTGCTGATTTATTCAAATATAACTACAGCTTATAAAGATCGCCTAGGAGGGACTATGACGTTAGCAAAAATAAGCCCTGCAATAAGCGACATAAAGATTAAGAATATTTGCGAGCCAAGGTGAGCCTGATTCAACATAGTTTCACCTGAAATAAGCGCGTTGAGACCAATATAGGTTTTGCTGCCGGGCACCAAAATAACAATGCCTTGTAACAGAGCTATAGACGCGGGAGCTTTCATCCAACGTGCATATAAATTGGAATAAATACCTACAGCAAGTGCACCCACAAAAATACCAATGGATTCGCCTAAATAAATTCCGCCTAACATGGCTGAGAAAAATGCCACTATGCCTGCAAATACGCCCCATGGGGAATCTTTAAGACGGGCTTTAAAGATAATAACCAGTGACATAGATAGCATAGGCACCGCAGACCAAATGGCCCATCTAGGCAATGGTTCAGGGTCAATGTAAATCGCTTCGCCAAAAATGGCTTTACCGATTGTCATCCCAAGTACGGCGCCAAAATACAGTTTAAACAACTGCATAACGGCATCCATTATGCGTGCCGTGCCTGATATTAAATCTCGCGCGGCTAACTCTGCTAAGCCCAAGGTCAATGCTAAACCAGGGACAAAGATAATTACTCCAGACAAAATAGTAACAGGTAAGTTAATACTGGCATCAAATTGAGCAATACCGCAGGCCAAGATAGCAACAACAACCGCGGCTAAAGGCTCTAGCATTTCGGCAACGCGTTTAGAGCGCTCAGCCCAAAACACTAAACTGTATACAATTAGCCCCAGCATGGCAGACCAGAAAACATCATGCCAACCCGTGCCCATCAGCATAGCAAAGGCACCCGCACTTGAGCCGAAGGCTAATAAAGTGAGTTTATGGCCGTAGGGATTAGGTTTATTGGCAATTTCCTCTAAACGGTCAAGCGCCTCTTGCAAAGTGCGTTGGCCAGAGCTTAACTCTTCAACTAACTCAAAGGTACGTGCCAGTGAGCCTAAATCTAAATCACCGGGTTTGACACGAGCAACATGGTTGTATTCTTGTTCAGTATCATGCTGTAAAACAAAGGTCATAGACGTTGGCGAGATAAGAAAATAACCCTCAATACCAAGGGTGTGAGATACCGTCTGCAAATGAGATTCAAGGCGATAAGCTGGCGTGCCAAACTTGTGTAATGCTTTACCTAATTTAATGATAAATCTACGTTTTTCGATAAAGTCTTGATTATCCACTGGCCGTCAGTCACTCTTAATTAATCTTGGGTTAATAATGCAGCGAATAGTAACCGATCCGCTGTTATTAATCGATAAACTATTTACCTTCAATACTAGTCATTAAACTCTGAGCTGAGTTTATCAAGGTGATAGTTTAGAGATTTATGGTTATGATAGCGTGACAAAAATAGACAGGAGCAAAAAATGGCTTTATTGGTAACGGGTTTGTACGCTAGTTTGACCAGGTTATTGGTTCTCGCAATGGCTTATCGTATTGTTAAATTACGACGTTTTCATGCTATCGGTATTGGTAGTGGTGGCAATAAAGATTTATCGTTAGCTATGCGAGTCCATGGCAACTTATTAGAAAATGCACCAATGGTGCTAATTTTACTTGGACTGGCAGAAAGCAATGGTATGCCTGTTTACTTGCTTCATTGTTTTGGTACTGCTTGGATTGTGGCACGTTTGCTACACGCCATAGGGTTAACCCACGGTAAAGGCGGCTATCATTTCGGTCGTTTCTGGGGAGTATTAACCACCTGGATCGTCACCCTAGGTTTAGCTTTGGCTAATATTGGTTTTTTTATCGGTTTATAATCAATTAGCTGCTTTGCAAGTTACCCGCAATCGCAGCTATAAATAAGTGGAAGCCTGCTATATCCACTTATTTAATAGGGTTTTAGTTCTACCTGAAACATAAAATTATTTTACCTTTGCTGCTTTTTTAGTCACACTTCCGCTTTACCAACTGCTATACTTCGCGTCCGCTTCTTTGGCGTATTTTTCAATTTTTAGGTCATACACATGCAAGTTGAGTCAACATTATTTAGTTATCCCAAATTTTGGGCCGAAAGCTTCGGCGCGGCGCCATTTTTACCTATGTCCCGCAAAGAAATGAATAAGCTGGGTTGGGATAGCTGTGACATTATCATTGTGACTGGCGACGCTTACGTCGACCATCCTAGTTTCGGCATGGCAGTTATCGGCCGTATGCTAGAGGCGCAAGGTTATCGGGTGGGGATCATTTCCCAACCTGATTGGTCAAGCAAAGAAGACTTTATGCAGTTAGGACGACCAAACTTATTTTTTGGTGTTACCGCTGGCAACATGGATTCGATGATTAATCGTTACACCGCTGATCGAAAATTACGCCATGATGATGCCTATACCGCGGGTGATATTGGTGGTAAACGCCCTGATCGCGCCGTGACGGTTTATACCCAACGTTGTAAAGAAGCATTCAAAGAGGTTCCGGTAATTATAGGCGGCATCGAAGCGAGTTTACGCCGGATAGCCCACTATGATTATTGGTCAGATAAAGTGCGTCGCAGTGTTATTTTTGACGCTAAAGCCGACATTTTAGTTTACGGCAATGCCGAACGTCCTTTAATGGAAGTTGCTCGCCGTATCGCCAGTGGTGAAGCGATTGGCGATATTGACGATGTGCGTGGCACAGCAGTAATGCGTAAAGAGGCTATGCCAGGCTGGCGCGGCATGGATTCACGTAAAATTGATCAACTGCATAAAATTGAACCTATTCCTAATCCTTATGGGGCAGATGACGTTGGCTGCGCTAAATTATCAGGGCCAACTGATAACAAAATTTTTGATAACGATGCACCCAAAGCGATCAGCGTACAACCGCCAAGACCCAAACCTTGGGATAAAACCTACGTATTATTGCCAGCCTATGACAAGGTTGCGGGTGATAAGTATTTATACGCCCACGCATCACGTATTTTACACCAAGAGCAAAACCCAGGTTGTGCCCGTGCGTTATTCCAGCCACACGATGCTAATCGCGGTGTGTGGGTTAACCCACCTGCTTGGCCGTTAAATACCGATGAAATGGATGCGGTATTTGATTTGCCTTATCAGCGTGTGCCACATCCTGTTTATGGCCAAGAAAAAATACCTGCTTACGACATGATCAAAACTTCAATTAACATTATGCGAGGTTGTTTTGGTGGTTGTTCATTCTGTTCGATTACTGAACATGAAGGCCGTATTATCCAAAGTCGTTCACAAGAATCGATTATTAAAGAAATTAAAGATATTCAAGAAAAAGTGCCAGGCTTTACCGGCGTTATTTCTGACCTAGGTGGCCCAACCGCTAACATGTATCGCTTAGGCTGTACTAGCGAAAAAGCCGAAAAAACCTGTCGTCGTTTATCCTGTGTTTATCCGTCTATATGTGGTCATTTAGGCACAGATCATAAACACACCATCGACTTATATAAAGCGGCACGTGAAGTACCAGGTATTAAAAAGGTATTGATTGCATCGGGTGTTCGTTACGATTTAGCGATTGAAAACCCTGATTATATTAGAGAGTTAGCTAAGCATCATGTGGGTGGTTATTTAAAAATTGCTCCAGAACATACCGAAGAAGGCCCATTAAGCAAGATGATGAAGCCAGGTATGGGCACCTATGATAAGTTTAAAGAATTGTTCGACAAGTTCTCTAAAGAGGCGGGTAAAGAACAGTTTTTGATCCCTTACTTTATCTCAGCTCACCCAGGCACCACAGATGAAGATATGGTCAACTTGGCACTATGGCTTAAAGGTCAAAAATTTAAGTTAGACCAGGTACAAAACTTTTATCCATCGCCTATGGCTAATGCCACCACGATTTACCACACTGAGTTAAATTCACTTAAAAATGTGAAGCACACCAGTGAGATAGTCAGTGTGCCTAAAAAAGGTCGTCAACGTAAATTACATAAATTCCTATTACGTTACCACGACCCAGCAGGCTGGCCGATGATCCGTGAAGCTTTAATCGCCATGGGCAAAGAATCACTGATTGGTAATAGCCCAAGCTGTTTAGTGCCGCCAGAAACCCGCAACGAGCAAACAAAACTTAAGTGGGGCCAAAAACCGGCTAAGTCGTCTGCCAAAGCCGATGGTAAGCAAGATGGCCAAAAAGCCATGACCCGTTTTTCATCAAATCAATTTGATGATCGTAAGGGCGACACCACAGCAGATAAAAAGCCGAAAGCGGCGAGTGGACAAGCTAAAACTGGTGCAAATAAAGCTAATGCTAACAAAGCTAATGCCAGTAAAACGGGTGGTAAAAGTAGTGGTTGGGCAACACCGTCTAAGCATCAACGTAAACCCGTAAATGCTAAATCAGCCCAAGGGGCAAAGTAGCTTTTAAGCTATTGATAATATGTTGCTACCGAAGTGATCGCTAACTCAGCTTACTTAAGCTGAGTTTAGCGTTATTTTGTCAGTACATAATGTTGAGGTTAAGCGTTAAAACTGTGATCTTAAGGTAAGTTAGCACAACTTATTATGGGTAAGTGTTTAATTCATTTATGTATTTCATCGGTGATTTCAGCATCACTTTTTTAAACATAGTAATGAATGCACTTACCGATTCATACCCCAATAATTCAGATACTTGCTGTACACTTTGATTATCTGATAGTGCTTGTAGTGACATAATAATATGCAGCTGCATGCGCCACTTTCCAAACGTCATTCCTGTTTCTTTTTTTATCAACCGCGCCAGTGTGCGTTCTGTTAGTGCAAACTGTTCGGCCCATTGTGGCAGCGTCTTGCGATTATTAGGCTGATTGATCAGCTGTCGGCTGATGGTTTGAATAATAATATTTTTAGATAATATAAAATCTAAGGGCTGAATAGGCATATCGATTAGCTGTTCAAATAATACCTGCGCAAGGCGTGCGGTTTTACTGTTTAAATCGTAATGTTGATCGCAATCAGCCAGCGTACAAATTAATTCTTTTACCAGTGGTGAAATCGCTAATGTGCATGTATTGGTAGGCATGCCTTGTTTACTGGCATCAATAAATAAATGGCATAATTTAGCGTTGTCAGAAGCTCTATTGCTGTGGACTTTATGTGCAGGGATCCAAATAGCGCTATGGGTTGGCACCATCCACATTTTGGCAGACACTTCGCAAGTAACATATCCATGTAAGGCTAAAATTAACTGCCCTTTAGGATGAGTATGTAAAGGGATTTCATGACTGGCGTAAACATGTTCTTTTTTGGCAATAATAGGCTGTGCCATATATTCAAAATTTTCTATTTCATCCCAGCCAATAGGTTTAAACATGTTTTTGTCTGTTTTTAGTTATTTTATGTCACAATTTCCAAATTATATAACTGGCTAAACTTTTATACTAGTCACCATTACTAGAGGCATGAAACGAACATACTTTATGGCAATATCTAAGTTGGATCATATACCGCACTCCCGTTTGTCAGGCATATTACTTGTTGTGGGTATTTTGCTTATTGCGGCTAATTTACGTGCTCCTTTCACCGGAATTGCCCCTGTGTTGGCGCAAATTATTGATCACTTTGGTTTTAGTGGATCACAAGCGGGCTTTTTAACTACCTTACCGCTAATTGCTTTTGCCGTTATTTCCCCTATGGCCGCCACGCTTGCTAGAAAACAAGGGTTAGAGCATGCGCTATTTATTGCTTTAATACTTATTATGGTGGGTATTGCCTCTCGGTTTGTAAACTCAGCTGCAATGTTATTTATTGGCACAACTATTATTGGCGTGGGCATTGCCATTGCTAATGTGTTATTGCCTAGTTTAATTAAGCGTGATTTTGCCACTAAAGTAGCACTAATGACGTCAGCCTATGTGTTAACTATGGGAGTAACATCAGGTGGTTTTTCAGCGATGGTATTTCCGCTGAGCCAGTTAAACGGTTTGGGGTGGCAACTTGCACTTGGCTCAGCTGCAATATTGACGTTAGCCAGTTTAATTATATGGACTGCACAATTAGGTAAACATACTCGTCCCGCTAATATTGCGCCGCTATCTGCCACCGCAAAAAGTGTATGGCGTTATTTATTAGCCTGGCAAATTACCTTATTACTCGGGTTAAACTCTTTATTAACTTATATCATTATTACTTGGCTGCCGAGTATTCTTACCGATACTGGCCACTCTGCGATACAAGCTGGTACTTATCACGGCGCTTTTCAAATAGCGACAGCATTACCTGGTTTGGTGTTAATCCCTTTACTGACTAAGTTAAAAGATCAGCGTGCATTAAGCTTTATTTTGGGCATGTTCAGTGCTGTAAGTGTATTAGGATTACTGTATATGCCTCATTATGCTTTTGCATGGACGATAACTTTAGGCTTTAGTTCTGGGGCATGTTTTATTTTGGGATTATCATTTATTAGTTTACGCACAGATAGTGCACAACAGGCGGCCTCGCTTTCTGGTATGTCACAATGTATGGGTTATTCTCTGGCGGCTGTAGGGCCTATGATTGCTGGATCGCTCCACTCTACAACAGGAAGTTGGGATGCTGCATTATGGTTATGCGCTATTGCGGCGGTATTGTGTGCATTGTTTGGCTTAGGTGGTGGTAGAAATACCACATTAGAAAAATCTACCGACTAAGCTATAGCTTTATGCTTAGTCAGCGATAGCGTTTCTACCAGTAATGTTCTCGGTTAGTATTCATTAATATACCTATTAAGTGGTTGTCCGCGCCTAGCTTGCGCAGCAGCAACTGGGCAAGCCAATACCGTTCAGGTTCAATTAAATAAACCTTGATATGGTAAGTGCTTAACGCATAATTCTACTGTTAACCCAAACCAGTTTTATGCAATCTTGATAGTATTTCTACTCCAATAGGTAAAATAATGATAACAACTCCTATGTTAAAAACCGTGACCTTTTCTCTCGCCATAAGTGCATTGGCTTCATCTTCTGTGCTGGCGGCTGATGCTACCCAAGAGCAATATTTTGATGCTTTATCCGCTCAGTGTGGCAAAGCATTTGAAGGCGTTGTTACTGCTGGTAGCAGTGCTGATGATGGCTTTAGTGGCAAGAAATTAGTGATGCATGTACGTGAGTGCAGCGACACTGAATTGAAAGTGCCATTTCATGTTGGCGACGACCATTCTCGTACTTGGGTAATCAGCAAAACCGAAACCGGTTTACGCTTAAAGCATGATCACCGCCATAAAGATGGTACAGAAGATAAAGTCACTATGTACGGTGGCGATACCATAGATTCTGGCACCGTTACCCAACAATCATTTCCAGTTGATGCAGAGTCTATTGCAAACTTTAAACAGAATGGTCTAGACCAGTCAGTAACGAATGTATGGCACATGTATATTGAGCCAAACTCATTTACTTATCGCCTTACCCGCGAAGCTCGTGATTTTAGAGTTGATTTTGACTTAACCAAACCAGTAGCATTACCGCCAACGCCTTGGGGGCATAAGTAACAGTCGATTAAGTTAAAGGTTGAGCCAAGCTTTTGCTGAGTAAAGGTAAGTGGGTGTTATTTAAACTGGCCACTTAACCATTGCCAGCAGCTTGGCTATATGTAAATACTTCTTCGGGACGCTGTACGGCATCCGTGGCCGCTTAACGAAAACATCCCTGTTTTCGATACCCTCAACCGCATCTACACTTCGCCATTCAATTTCTTCGATTTAGCCTAATTAGGATATATCTATACAAGTATCTATTTTTAATAATAAATTCAGATATAAATGTGACAGAAAATCTTGAATTAAATCCACAAATCAGAGTAGAGTATAACCACTACACATGACGTGTTAGTCTTTATTAATCGAACCAATACCAATAATCTATTGGTAAATAGTTGGCACAGGGTTAACGTTATACAAGACATCTCTCATTCAATTGCCCATTTTGCTCGAAATACGTGCTATTCCAACTAGCGATAATAATAAAAAATAAAATGGCTGCCTGAGGTAGCCATTTTTATTGGGTACAAGATGTAATGAGCCCCATGCAGGCGAGGGCAAGTTATTCCGCTAGCGAGCAAAAAACACAAGATAGCAGCCTGCCAAGGCTTACGCAGTGGAAACTATTAAGCGTAAACCTGAGCAATGCGCAATGCTGTGGAAATGATACTTGCTTTAAGGCTACAGATGTAACGTCCTGCCTTTACGTGTGCCGTCAGCACTTATGGCTCTAATATTTATTGACCCGTTTACTTTTACCTCAGAGGTGTAAGGTATCCATTTCGCAGCGTCTTGGTTGGGCGCTTGAGCTTTATCAATATCACTTTGTTTTAAGACTTGCTGATATTCAATGGCGATACCAGGGAAGGGAACGATAACCTTTAAATGACCGTCTTCAATTTTAGCTCCAACGGTAGGGATGCGATAAAATACGTCATATTTTGCTAGTTTCGCTAACTCTTTATTGCCAACGGTAGTAGCGAATCGCTGCCAGTCCAGCTCTCTTGCTTGCTGTGCTTGTTGGGTAAAGTAGCCTGTGTTTTTATCGTAGACCTTACCTGAGTAGTCGTATTTAAGTTCCCATTCTGCTTTATGCCAAGCACGCTCAGCTAAGGCGAGTAGACGTGGAAAAAGCATAAACTCGGCTTGTTGATCGCTTCTTATCATCTCACTCCATAAATGTCCCTGCATACCTTTGTAGCGTACGCCTGGTGCAAGTGGAGTGTTGCTGTCATCAGTGCGGTAGGGGTGATTGGTGCTATCAAACCAAAACTCGGCGTGAGCCGGTAGATTATCTGGCATAAACTCAAACACTTTACGGGTGCTAATGTTTCTTGCTGCCCAATGGTTTCCAGGTTCTTCTGGGTGTGCTTGATATGGGAAGTCAAAATAGGTGGCTTCAGGTGTTGATATGACAGTATCCCAGCGATAATTAGCCTGTTTATGGGTAGGGATATGGCCTTTTTCGAACAGCAATGACCATGAGTTGGTTTGTACTTGAGCTGGCATATTCTGTGGGCGAGTTTCCCCCATACCATCGTTCCAACCCGCTACTTTTATACTCTTGCCTAACAACATGGCTGATATACGTTCAATGAAGTAGCCATTGAGGGTGTGTAGCCCCGCAATTTGGTCTGCTTTTTGGCTTCTTAATATGTCACAAGCTGGCGAGTCTATCCAAGCACCTGCTGTTTCATCGGCGCCAATATGATAGGTATTTAGTGGTGTTCCTGCTTGTTGATGAATGGCTTGAACTTCACTAATCACCTTGTCGATAAAGTCATACGTTGACTCTAAACAAACGTTCAGCGTGTTATCCGAGTAATGTTGAATCGAGCTATATTGAGTTTTGTCCTCAGGTTCGACTAAGCGATATTGGTTGGCTTTATCACTTTCCCCTTTCGATAAGTAGTGTTGATATCTGGCTTCCATGGCGTGGATTGCTGCGCGGCTATGACCGGGCATGTCCAGTGAAGGAATGACTTGTATATGCCTCGCTTTGGCAAAAGCTAGAATCTCTTGGTAGTCCTTTACACTGTAGTAGCCATCACTTTGGCTCACTCCGCTAATATCACTGCCAAGCTGTGGCATTAGGCATTTATCGGGAGCATTAAAACATCGCTTTGATCCTACGTTAGTGAGCTCTGGTAGCCCAGGGACTTCGATGCGCCAACCTTCGTCATCGGCAAGGTGAAGATGCAGTTTGTTGAGCTTATATGCCGCCATCTGGTCAATAGTTTTTAAGAGAAATGCTTTAGATAAAAAGTTTCGTGCGACATCAATATGCAAACCTCTAAAGGCATATCGAGGTTGATCATTGATCGCTAGTGAAGGGATGGTCTGGTCATCAATGGAGACTAAACCGGCGAGGGAGATAAGCCCGTAAAAGGCGCCAGTATCTGTTTTGGCATTGATGGTGATGCCGCGCTGTTGGCTGATAAAGCGGTAACCTTCATTATCCATAGCGACGTTATTATCGACGTTAATCGTTACCGGTAAACCTTGGGAGTTTAGGTGAAAACCAAATAAATTGAGTCTGGCAATGGCGGGAATGAGTGATTCTACCGATATCCCCTGCAAGTTCAATGCTAAACCATTATCAAGCTTGATTTTGACATCAGAAAGCACCTTGGTCGATGTGGGTTGTGGTACTAAGCTGCTGCTGACATCTATGTTATCAGGCACCTTGGCGGTGTTTGCATAAAGGTATGCAGCATCAGCCCAGCGGGTGTTATCGGTAGGGGTTAATTTAAATTGAGACTGTTTGTTGGTAAAAGGCAGCAAGTAATTTTGAGTTTCAAGCCCTGTTTCCGGATCGATACCAGTACGGGTGCTGTCGATGATTTTGGCGCTTAGCCCATCTGCATGAACAAAGTAGTTGGGCATAAACTCTGAGCGCGTAATCTGAGTTCCATAGCTATAAAATTCAATGCTAATAGGGTGGTTTGCTTTAAAGCCAGTAAACTTATCTGTAGGAGTGATGCGGTGCAAATCGCCATTGATATGATGGATAGTAAACTCGTCAGAATAGTCGACCTGTACTGGGGTTAACTGGCTAAAGTAGATCCCCCAACCTTCAATGTCAGGGTTGAAGTCTTGAGGATATAGCAGATGAATTTTAGATAAATAGCACTGTTCAAGTTCGTTAGGGCAGTTTTGTGGGTTTGAGTCGATAAATTCATGTTGCACCTGTAGCCCATGGGCCAGTTTGTTGATTGTTATCTGGCTGGTGGCCATTGCTGAATGGCTCGAAAGACTAAAGAGTGCGAGTAAACTAATCAGTATTTTATTATTATGCATAGTGTTACCTAACAGATTCTAAATGCAGTTGTGCAGCACCTAATAGGGCACTGTTACTTTGAGTTGATTGAACGATTACCAGATTATCGACTACTTTTTGGTAGGGAAACGTGGATAATCCTTGCCTGACACCTTCGATAAATAGATCAAAAGAGTGCGCGACTGAGCCACCGATAACAATGACTTGAGGGTCGATTATCAGTAATAGATAAGAGATGGCCTGTGCTAAATGCAGACCAAATTGTTCGAAGGCGTCAATGGCTTCTTTATTGCCTGATCTAGCTTGCTTGGCAAGTGTGGCACCATTGACGCCATACTCAATGTCGAAGAATCGCCCAGAGCAATAGTCATCAATAGAGGAGT
Organism: Shewanella sp. OMA3-2; assembly: GCF_021513195.1. Classification (NCBI taxonomy): domain Bacteria; kingdom Pseudomonadati; phylum Pseudomonadota; class Gammaproteobacteria; order Alteromonadales; family Shewanellaceae; genus Shewanella; species Shewanella sp. OMA3-2. The sequence continues at coordinate 855,976 of NZ_CP090974.1, forward strand.
TGAGGTATTGCACTTCACCCACTTCACCTGCGCTGCAGTTACGCCCTTGGTAGAGTTGGTTTTGAATGACAAAACCAGCACCCACTCCAGTACCTAAACATAAGCCGACAATAGCATCATAGCCTTTGCCTGCACCAAAAATGTGTTCACCTACGGTAAAACAGTTAACGTCGTTATTAACATAAACTTTGAGTTTGAAATGGGCTTCAAGCCTGTCTTTTAAAGCAAACTCTTGCCATGAAGGAATATTCACTGCGTTATAAACCACCCCTAGCTGAGTATCAACAATACAAGGCACCCCTATGGCGATGCCTACAGTGCTTGGTAGTAAAAAAGCGTCAATGCAGTGAATAATAAAACGCTCAATATCATCAGAGCTGGAAGTTGCGTAAAACTCGTATGCATGCGATTGTTCGATTACACCGTTAACGTAACGGCCTGCATTGATTTTAGTGCCACCAATATCGAGAGTGACAATGGAAGGAAAACTCATATTAAACCTAGACGTTACTCTGCTTTTAATGACAGATTAATTAAGATGGTTACTTGTTTTTATTAAGCGTGTGTACGCTACAAGTTACTTGTTTTGACCGTGTCTTTATTGCTGTTTTTAAATAGATTAATTGTCTTATTATGAATAAGTGGCTTGGCCCAGAAACCGACGCCGAATATGTAAAATAGAGTAATATAAATCACGATCATGCCTAAACGGAGATTACCGGATAGGTCAGCTATTACGCCGATTATGGGGGAGGCGAGTCCGCCGCCAATAATTCCGGTACACAGAATGCCTGCCACCGAACCATGGTGCTCAGCAACTGAATTAAGCGCGAGTGAGAAGATCACTGACCACATAACAGAGAGGAAAAAGCCGACTAATGGGAATGCGACTAATGCCAGCTGCGTATGGCCAAATAGCGCCAAAGTGAGCGACACTATCGCGCTAAGCGAGAATATTTTTAATACGAGTCTGCTGTCTAGAAACTTCACTAACACGAGCCCAAGCAAACAGCCAAGGGTTAGCATCAACCAAAATTGACTCAACACGTCTACGCCTTCTGTAAGAGGGTCTAATCCGTGGTACTCTTGCAAAAAAATAGAAATAAAATTAGCTACACCTTGCTCTGTTCCAACGTAGGCCGCAATCGCAATAAAGAAGAGTAAGATTTTCTTATCTTTAAACAGCGTGATATATACTTTTATGGCACCGACCGATTCAGTGTTCTTACGGTTTACCTTAGGAAATTTAAGCATGATGATTAGCGCTAACATCACCAAAGAGATCAGGGCGAATATCCAGTACATCGACACCCAAGTCATATTGGCAGGAACGAGTGTCTGAAGTGTGCTGATCAAAAAATTGTTACTCTCAGGTTCTTCAATGGCAAGCACGACCTTGCTGTAGACTAAAGGGCTAAGGGCACCTGCAGCACCAAAAAGAAGTTGACCAGAAACCGAGTAGAAGGCGAAATGCTCCTCCCCCCCAACTACCCTTAATAGAGGGTTAATCGCAACTTGTAGCATGGCCATCCCAGTGCCAATTAAGAATAGTGAGAACATGGCCATGTAGAAACTTGGCGATATTGCGAATATAGATGAGCCTAAGGCGGCCATCATAAATGCCATAAAGAGTACGGTTTTTTCACTCAATCTATCGACCAATATTCCCGAGGGGATAGACATGACGCCATAGGCCACAAAAAATGAAAAAGGTAAAAAACCGGCTATTGCTAGGCTTAAATTAAAGTCCGCGACCAGCGAGGGAAATAGCGGGCCAAGTATATTAGTGATGAATGACACCACAAAAAATGTCAGTAAAACTAAGGCCAAAATCAGCGTGTTTTTATTCATCTTTCAGCATCCTTTGCGTGATTAATATCTAGTGTATATATAAGGTATTAGGTGTCGCTCGATTTAGTTTAATTAACGTAACTTTTATTATTTTTATATAAAATTATTTTCTGTAACGCTTATACTGCCTGTATTTAAAGTTTGTAGAGATATTAAACTATCAACTTATGATACTTTTCAACTGCTGTTGATTTTTTACATTGGCTGGCTATTTATTACTGTTATATTTTTTTATCAACATCATTCTTATGCCAAGTTCAGTATAAAGATAAAAGGTCAGTGATTTAATCACTGACCTTTTATTTTGGCTGCTTAAAAGTGAGCTTGATATATTAACTATTAAGGAGTAATTAGTTGGCTATAAATAGAGTGTCACTCACATTTGGCGTCCATGATGTTTGCGAAATGTGGTCTGCAATGATGGTATATTCAAGCCCCATATAAGTGATGACATTTCCTGATTGATAGCTGACATTCTCAGACCAAACAGAACTTGGAGTACTTTTTAACCAAAGGTTTGAACTGGCGGTTGGAGCCCAGTTATCCTGAGATGTATGAGCAGATACCGCTTTATATACTGTGTTGTTGTAGGTGACGTAATCACCCGCTTGATAGCTGTTTTCAGTTAACCATTGTGGTGCGTAGTTATCCATAGTATCGAATTTATAACCCGCTTGTTGTGCTAGTTCGATAAACTTAGCCAGTTTAGGCAGGTTCAACGTTGCCCCTTGTCCACGCTTAGCATCTTCGAATAAAAAATCATGGGTCAAAATAATCACTTTGTCTGCGTGCAGTGAATCACCACATGGGAAAGTTTGTGTTTTTGAATTTACGGGGTTTATTGAGATAGGCGCACAGGAGTTTAGTGCAGCATCTACATACGTTAAAAAGACTTCAGCTTCTGTTAGGCTGTTGGCTGGAAACGCGATCCCCCAGTTTTCAGGAGCCCAATCAAGGTCCCAGCCGTGAATAATATACTCTTTATCGGCGAGAAGGTTTGATACTACAACCCCAGCTTTTGAACTGTTTGATGGGTTCGCTGGGTCACATATATAACCAGCCTCCCAAGGTTTGAAATCGTCAGAGGTTGCACATAAACCATCGCCTTTAAGCTCGCCGCTTGAGCGCCAGCCATTAGTGTATGGCAGGCGCGCTAAACTGGCGGCTTTATAGTTAGGATAGCTTTGAATATTGGGAATATAAGATTCCAATACCGTTAGGTTTTTACTGAACATTGAAGTATCGAAAACGGGATCTTGATATGAGTTAATTTGGTGATCGCCGGTTGCATTGCACTCAGCTCCGCTTGTAGGACCAAACTCATCAACACAGTTATGTACCATATGATCATAGCTATGATTAGCGACGATATGACCACTGTTTAACGTCTGAATTAATGCTGCTAATGCAAGATCTTCATTTTCATCCGCTATACCATCTAAATGCCATGCGTTGATATAGAAAGTGGCTTTAATTCCCGCGTTATCTAAGGTTTCAATGAGTGCTGGGGTTGCATTCATCGGGCCATCATCGAAGGTTAAGTAGATAGTTTTGTTATTAGCTTGTGCATATGAAATAGAAGCAAAAGCAAACGTTAGTGCACAGGTAAGTGATGTTAATTTCAAAGTGAGATCCTTAGTGTTATTCAGAGGGAAGAAACATAAATTGCCAATTATTTTTATAATCAGTCTTATATTCGTATGAATAACTTAATCCTTGTTGGTCGTCTCTGGTTATAGGATTCACATCTTTTTCTATATTATTCTATGCAATTTTAGTTTTAATTTTAATTTTAGTTTTAGTTATCTCTTGATGATATTTACTCCTAAGTGGAGTAATAACCTATGAACTATTCATGCTGTTTAGATATGTCATGTCTAAAAATACATAGCTAATCTGTCATGATTATTACTCATCTAAGGTTATTTATTCACACTTAAAAGTAACTAAAAATTCACATTTGTTTTTATTTTCGTCTAAAAATGGATTGTTACGATAGATAAGTATCAGAACTTGATTGAAAGGTACCTAATTGCAGGGGGATATCAGTATAGATTAGTAATGTTTTTTAACATTGAATGTGATTGGAACATAGGACTAGCATGAAAATTAATAATAATTTGCAACAATTCAAACGTTCGAGCTTGGCACTTTGTGTCGCAGGAGTCCTAATGGGGGCGTCAAACCCTGTATTGGCTGAAGACTCTCAGGCGACGGATAACATTGAAGTCATTGAAGTGAAAGGTATGCGTCGCTCTTTGGAGCAATCCCTTAATACTAAGCGGTTTGCCAACTCTATTGTTGATGCTATTACCGCTGAAGATATTGGTAAGTTCCCAGATAAAAATGTCGGCGATGCGCTGCAACGTATTTCGGGTGTGACAGTTGACAGACAGTATGGCGAAGTGAGTGGTGTGACGATTCGTGGTACCGCACCTGAGCAGTCACGTATTTTGCTTAATGGTCAGTCAGTAGCGAATACTTCTTGGTACGATTTAGGTCCAGCAACACGTACTTTCAATATGGAGCTATTGGGTGCAGAACAAATCTCATCGGTAGAAGTACACAAAACACCTGAAGCGAGCATCGAAGAGGGAGCTTTGGGGGGAACAGTTAACCTACAGACACGTAAGCCTCTGGATTTAGATGCCAATACTTATATGGTATCTGCAGAGGTAGCACGCAGTTCAATGTATGAAGAAAATGATCCCGGTGGTGCATTTCTAGGAAGCTGGAAAGATGAAGATGAGCGCTTCGGTATCTTAGCGGCATATTCTCTTGAAAAATTGACCAGTGGTCGTCAAGTGTTGGAATCACTCAGTGGATATTATCCCTATTTTGCCGAGAATGAAGCGACAGGTGAAGACGCCGCAGTAGGTGCTTGGGGTATTGGCTCACAGGCATTTAAAGCTGAGCGCGAGAGAACCAGTGCTCAAGTCACCCTGCAGTTTATGCCTACTGATAACGTTGAGCTTACACTCGATTATTTTAACTTCGAATTTGATAATCCCCATGTAAACCATAACTTTTTGACCGTCAGCGCTCGTGGTTCTGAAGCGACAAATGTGGTTAATAATGCTCAAGGTGGTACTGAATCGGCAACCATTCAACCTGCTTACGCTTCGATTATTTACAACCTGGTAGTGCGTCATGCGGTAAACATGAAAGCTGATGTATTGAACCTAACGGGTAAATACACGGGCGACAGTTATACCTTGAGTGGTGTGGTGGGTCAGTCAACCTCTGAAGGCGGAACACAAGGTGGAGCCTCTTCATGGTGGATCCCAGCCACTGACGAAGGCGGCAAGATAGGTGATCCTGCTTTTCCGGATGGGCAAAGCAGTGTTGATGGTGGCTTTAGCTATGACGCGACAGGTCCTTATCAAGTTGAATTGACATCACTGGATGCGACAGATGCATCTCTGTTTAAGCATGCTCAAGAAGCTAACTATGAAACATCAGTTCAGGAACATGATATTGCTTATGCTCAGTTCGATGCTGTTTTTGAGTTAAATAACGACTATATCGACAATGTTGCCTCAGGTATCAAGTACAATTCCAGCGATTTTTCTCGTCAATCTTACAACCGTAACCCAAGTGAGATCTTAGGTTTTGTGCCTAATGGCAATCTGTCTAACTGGACAGGTGGCGTGCTGAGTGATTTACACTCTCAATCACCCGGTAACACACTTAACGCATACGCTTACTTAGATGAAAATAAGTGGTGGGATTTTATTAGCGAAAAGTATCAAAATGGTGAGCTTGAAGAGGTTGTAAACCAAGGTAATACTTTTGCTGTCGATGAGAACATGTTAGCCCTGTATGCACAGGCTGATTTTTCTGGTGACAATTATCGCGGTAACTTTGGAGTCCGTTACGTGACAACAGAGCAAAAGTCGACTGGCTTTGCAGATAGTAAAGTATTTGAAGAAAGCATAGATTACGATAACTGGTTGCCGAGCCTGAACCTTGCTTATAACTTGGCGGATGATCTTATTGTGCGTGGCGCGGCGTCACAAGTGATGGCGCGTAATAACTACAGTGATTTAAAGCCAGGTTTGAACATTGCGGCTAATATTGGCAGCGCAAGCGGGGGCAATCCAGATCTACAACCTTACAAGTCTAACCAAGCCGATTTAGGCATCGAATGGTACTTTTCGTCTTCTTCTCTGCTTTCTTCTGCTATTTTTGTCAAAGAAATTGACAACGTTGTCTTTAATACCGAAAGCGTCGAATTTGTGGAGAAATGTGGCCCAACAGAGGCGGATTGGAATGAGTGTCGTGTTACCCGTCCTCGTAATGGGGGGACAGGATCAGTACAAGGTATTGAGTTTCAACTACAGCACAGCTGGGATTCAGGATTTGGCGTCTTGAGTAACTACACTTATGTTGACAGTGAAACCACCCGCCCAGATGGTGAAAAAGAGATGGTTCCTGGTGTATCAGAGAACTCTTTCAATGGCTCCGTTTTCTTTGAAAATGATCATATCACCACGCGTATTGCCTATAACTGGCGTACTGAGTGGATTGGTGTTGGTGCTACTCAAGCAGTATTGAACGATGCTTATAGTCAATGGGATGCATCTATTACTTGGCATGCTATGGATCACCTTAACTTAACACTTGAAGGGGTTAACCTGACCAATGAGGTCATTCAGTCACAAGATACCAAATTTGATTTGACTCAAAACACCATTGAGTTCGGTTCACGCTACTATTTGAGCGCAAGCTACCAGTTCTAAGAGTTTGTCGTGCTAAAAAAGGAAAGTCTGTTTACAGACTTTCCTTTTGTTCGCTAAGGAGGATTGGATGAAAAAAATTAACCGAATCGTCATCGTGGGTGGTGGCACTTCTGGATGGATGGCGGCAGCGGCATTGAGTAGCAAGTTAAACACTGATCTATTTGAGATAACACTGATTGAATCAAGCCGTATTGGCACCATCGGGGTGGGTGAAGGTTCAACGCCATATCTGAAGCATTTTATGGATTCGCTGGGTTTTCAGGAATCAGACTGGATGGTGAGATGCGATGCCAGCTATAAAAATGGTATCTATTTCGATAATTGGAACGGAGATAACAGCCGCTATTTTCATCCTTTTTATTTTTCTCTAGACGTTAACCCCGCTGAAATATTTTTTAACTGTGCTAATGCACGCAGACGAGGAATTGGGCCACATATTAAGGGTGATAATTTCTTTGTTTCAGGACATTTAGCCCAACATCACCTCTCGCCAATTGCTGATAAAAAGCTGCCAGTTCAAACCGAGTATGGTTATCACTTTGATGCAGCAAAGCTTGCAGGAGTACTCAGCGAGTTTTCACTCTCTCAAGGGGTTAAGCATATTAGTGCCGATGTTATTAACGTTAATCAGAATGATAGCGGCGATGTTATTTCTTTAGTGTTAGGCGATGGTAGTGAAATTCAAGCGGATTATTTTATCGATGCCAGTGGCTTTAATGCACTGTTGATTGGTAAAACACTGCAAGTTCCCTTTGAGCCATTTGACACAGAGTTACTCAATGATTGCGCAGTAACAGTCAGTACTCCAAGAAACCTGAGTGAAAAGTTGGCCACGTATACTCAGTCTACAGCGCTGTCCGCAGGGTGGATGTGGAGAATTCCGCTCACTTCTCGTACCGGTAATGGTTATGTCTATAGCAGTCAATATCTCTCTAAAATAGAAGCTGAAAAAGAGTTAGCTGCAGAGCTCAATCTTGACGTTAAAACTGTTAACTTCAGGCACATCAGTATGAAGGTTGGCATGCGTCGTAAGCCTTGGAGTCAAAATGTGGTGGCTATCGGTTTATCCCATGGGTTTATTGAACCGCTTGAGGCTACAGCTTTGATGATCACCCAGTGGAGTATTGAGTATTTCATTCGGTTGTTAACGCAGGTGGATATTTCTATAGAGCAGAGACAGCTGAAGTTCAATGAAGGGGTCACGCGACTCATGCTAGGGGTTAAAGAGTACATACATGGCCACTATGTGACCAGTAAACGGTGTGATTCTGACTACTGGTGCAGGGCAACCTCGGAGCAATACCTTTCACCGCGTTTATCTGCCCTATTAGCAAGATGGAAGAGTGGTGCTGATTTCGATGAGTTTCTGCATCGTCATGAAAGGGATATGGCCTATTTTAGACCCTCTTGGTATGCCCTATTAGCTGGCATGGATTATCGAGATGACACGCTGGTTATGCCGCACCAAATGTTAGATTTAGCATTAATTGAGCAGGCCAAGAATTATAGTGAGTTTTTGGTTAAGGAATATTTTCATGAATAATTTAATCTTTGTTTTATAAGAATTAAATCTAGATATATCACAAAAAAACATATGGTAAATAGGTCTAATACCCTTTGATGATAACCCTGATAGACTCTAACGAAATTTGGCGGCAATAAATAAATGGACTTATTTACATGAAACCTATGTGCGAGAAAGTGATTCCATCGAGTAACAGCTCATGGCGTTTTGTTAAGTACGAACTGCCAAGTATCGATTTTTGCTGGCATTACCATCCTGAATATGAGATCTGCTTGACCTTAAATAGTAAAGGACTGAGATATATTGGCGATCACATTGAGGAGTATTCTGAGCAGGAGCTTGTTTGTATCGGCCCACATATGCCTCATACCTGGCACTCAGGGGCTAATGAGGATGAATCGACTCAAGTGGTATATGTGGCTCAAATCCCAAAGGTCTGGCTCGACTCTCAGGTTGCTGAGCACCCCGAGATGCAAGGATTGCAGGAGATGCTAATACGTTCTTCAAGGGGGGTTTTGTATAGTTCAGAGTCCACGGCACAAGCCCTTTGTTTGTTTCAACAGATGGAGAGTGCAGATCCCTTTAGCCGTTATATCTTGTTGATGAATTTACTCAACGTCATGATTCAAGATAATCAGTCTAAACTGCTATCTAGTCGCTTTTTTACCTATGATGATAAAACAGACTCGGGGATAGATAAATTAGATAGGGTTATCGAGTTTATCTATGACAATTTTGACCAGGCACTCTATGCAGATGAGTTGGCAGCCATTGCTCATATGAGTACCAATCACTTTCACCGCTTTTTTAAGAAACGCACCGAACGTACTTTGACTGAATTTATTAACCAGTTAAGAATAGGCAAAGCCTGTAAGTTATTAATAAACTCCAATCATCCTATTTCGGTGATTAGTGATCGATGTGGCTTTAATAATATTTCCAATTTCAATCGCCACTTTCTCTCAATTAAAGGTTGCACGCCTAGTCTATTCAAAAAAAGCCTCAGACTAAAACATGCACAATAGTACCATTATGGTCATTGGGTTAGTTGGGGCTGGGGAAACTTTTTAAAAAGGCACTTTATCATTCAATTCCCTCCCCACTCTGCTCGACAGGTACGCTATTCCAATCAGTGATAAGAATAAAAAATAAAAATGGCTACCTGAGGTAGCCATTTTTATTGGGTAAAACTAACTGGAAGACACTAAATCATCGCAGTTTAATCTGAGTTACTTTGCATCAAAAGTAAATGACTGACCCGCTAATGCGGCTTCGTACATCAAACCACCTTTTGCTGCGGTGAAGATGGCCATATCATTGATGTACACCGCGTTTGCTGCATGGTTACTGCCAGCTTGTCCGGCGCCTGCTGAGTTGCCAGTGGTGCCTACTTGAGCACTGGCACCGACGTTAATCGCCACAGCCGAGGCTTGGGCGCTAAACTCAAAACTGCCGCTGGTGAAGTCATTATAAGCTTTGGCATTTTTGAAGAAGATAATTTCGCTATAGGCTTGACCACCTAACTGAAAACCAATCGATATTTGGGTTAAGCTTGAGTCGCCTGTGTGTGCGCCACTTTTGTACACACGGCCTTTACCATATGCAGCACCAATGCCAATGCCCCCTTTACCCACTGTTGGGAATAGCGCATAGCCATATGCGGTATTAAAAAATGCCTGGGTTTCAGATGCTTTTTTGAAATTAGTAATCGCATCGGTATAACTAGATTCATCAGCATAACTAGCAGGGCTTAATAACAAAGATAAGCTAACAATAGTTGCACTGAACAGGGTGAGTAAACGTGTCATAAATACCTCAATATGGTGCATTAGTTTAGTGATAATATAAGTAAGCTAACATATTAAGCATACTCAATACCGTTAAAGATTAATGTTAATTAAGCTAGCCTACTCTTATTCTATACAATTAACTGTTTTATTGTTTATCCAGCACATAATATTCAAACCACTTCTTGTCCCACTCCATTTTGGCTTTACGGTGTTTATAAAGGTTGAGTCCGTGTCCTTCACCAGGATAAACAATTAACTCTACCGGAACATTTAAGTAATGCTTTAAGCTGCGGTAAAGCCCTTGAGCATGACCAACAGGAACACGTTGATCATTCTCGCCAATATGAATAAGTGTTGGGGTGGTAATTTTATTCGCATAGGTTAAAGATGAGGCTTTATCATACGCTTCTGGCTGTTCCCAAGGCAGTCCTTGCATAAAGTTAATCACATGCCCTGGCGTGTCTTCTAGCATCCATTGCAAACGTTGGTCGAACACGCCAGCGCCAGAACTTGCCGCTTTAAAGCGATTGCTGGTGCTGATTAATGCATTGGTGAGGTAGCCCCCGTTACTCCAGCCCATTACCGCCATTTTGTCGCCATCAACAATGCCATCAGCAATTAACGTGTCGACTCCAGCCATAATATCCGCCACCTCGATTTGGTGCTCTTTACCGACAAGATCAGTTAAAAACTTATCGCCATAGCCAATAGAACCACGATAATTCGGCGATAACAATGCCCAGCCGGTAGCTGGAAATGTTGCTCGCCCATACGAGCGGTGTTGCAGTGAGTAAGGCGTTGCTGCGGTAGGGCCACCATGAATTTGTACCACTAAAGGTAACTTACCTTGGGATTTTTTATAGCCGTATGGCAGTTCTAATATGCCTTCCACGGTCGCACCATCGGGTGCTTTCCAGGTCACCACAGATATTTGTGGTAACTGCCAGCTATCGACTTGCGGATTAATGTTAGTTAAGCGTTTAAATTGACTGCGCTTATAGTCGGCATCAGCAATAAATAAGTCATGGAAATGAGTCAGACTATTGTGACTAAAAACCACTTGTTTGCCTGATGCGCCAAAACTGTAACTGCCTACCACGGTATCACCGGCTAGCACGCTACGTGTATCACCCACTTTACCTTTGTTGATTTGGCTGCAGAATAATTGTGTACGTGCAGCTTGCGCGCCGAGATAACATAATTCATTACTTTTAGGACGCCATTGAATATTGCCACCTTCAAAGGTGGTTTTACCGATTGGCTTAAGCTCTATTGTGGGGATATTTGCATTGGTATTAGTCACAAATAACTTACCCGGATAGCCATCAAAATCGATTCTAAAAGCCAGTTGCTGGTTATCTTGATGCCAATCTAAACCCAATAACCACCCATAAGCTGAAGGAGCTTGTTGGCGCCATTGTGTATCATCGATGACTTTATTGCTGGTGGTTTTAACATCAAAAATTTCAATATTTGACCAGCCTTCATAAAAAACTAATTCATTATCGCTGGTGGTGATACGGGCTATTTTACTGCCGCTGTCATTAACATTAAATTGCCAAACTACTTTGTCATCATCTAGCAAGGTTTTTTGTTTAAAGTTAGTAAGATCAAGCACCTTCAATGGGTTGGTATCGCGTTTACCATGGGCATACTTAGGCACTGAATAATTGGCACGCATGTCGGCCCATTGGTCAGTATCTGTCGATTCTTTATTGGCTAAAAAATAAAGTAATTTACTGTCAGCACTTAATTGGAATGCATTAACGCCCAAGGCTTCTTTGGTCATAGGTTGAATGACTAGGTTAGCTAGTGTGATGCGAAAAACCTGGTTTTTACCGTTATATGGGGCTTTAGCATCATCTTTTTTATCGGCAGAGATAAAATAAATAAACTCTCCATCATGGCTCCAAACCAGGCTTGATTCATTGTCATGGGTAAAGGTTAGGCGCTGGCTTTTCTTATCTTGGGTGTTAATTAGCCAGAGATCTGCTTGGGCTTTATCTAAGGCTTCATCCCAACGGCTTTCCAGCCACACGGCTTGCTTGGCATTAGGGCTAATGGCTACATCTTGCATTTGACCTATATCGAAAAAGTCATCAATAGTTATGGCGTGAGTGCGGGGAGTGGCCGTGGGTGCAGCTTGAACATCAATAGCCAAAGAGCTTGAAAGCAGTATTGCCATCATGCTGATGTAAGAATAAATGCGCATGGTATTCCTTTAAGTTGTCGAGTCTTTGTGTTTATCGGCATCATCGTCAGCGATGACATCTTGCAGATAGCTCAGTTCATCTGCATCTAAAATTTGTTGGCTATTAAGTGAATTACTTGAGCGGGGGATCGTGCGACCACTTAAATAAGCCGCGCGAGTAACTTGGTGTAGACCATAGAAAGCCAGAATATACACAGTTACTAATAAACTTAAGCGGGTTATGGCTTGGGGGAAAATAGAAACCATACCGTCTGAGTAGAAGGGGAAATAGACAATCGTAAATCGCACTAACCAATTTATTAGCATGCCAATCGCTAAAATGGTAATCCAACGCAACCGCATACTGCTTAGTAATGGTTCGTTGTTGATCTTTGCTTGCATTAGCAGTTGGTAAATTAGCGTAAAGTAAAAGACAGCTTGTATTAAAATCAAACTAGGCAGAATAAGCGCAAGTGCATTGATATGACTCAACTCAGCAAGCGAGTTTATTGTATTATTACTGGCTTGTAGATTAATGCCTATACCAAAAAATATTGCCGAACAGATCAAAATTGCCGCTAACATCGCAGCCATAAAGTGCTTGAAAAAATTAGCCTGATAATTGTTGCCATGCAAACTTTGCTTGCTGTAAATATACAGTAAAGGCATTAGTAAAAAGTAAACGGGGTAACATAAGGAGAGTAATAAGTGGATGGGAATAGGGCTAAATTCTTGAGTGAGCAATCCGGTGAGAAAATAGAACCCCACTAACCCCACAATGCCAGCAAGTGACTTATTCTCTGTTGCTTGACCTTGATAACTATAACGAATAAATAACGCCACCCCTAAGCAATGTATACCGCCTAGTAAAGATAGCCACCAATAGGCTTGGATAAAAAAAGTTTGATAGTCTGTCATTATCACTCTCAGTGTTGAAAGTGAATGTTACCTCAAAACATCCTACAGGGGTAATAAACCTCAGCTGGTTAGCCCAATTTTCGTTGGTGACGATTGCTAACACCTTCTGGTGGTTTACCCGGTGCAGGCTTACGTTCAGCGAGTAAATGTTTTATTGCCATTATTGGGTGTGGCAACATCATTCTGGGGCCTGCAAACATCATTATTTCACGTGCTTTTTGTTTCATATGAGGCTTGTAGCAATGCACCGGACATTTATTGCAAGTGGGCTTATCTTGACCATATGGGCAGCGGTCAAGGCGGGTTTCGGCATACGCTAAAAAGTCACTACAAGATTGGCAAACTCCGCAGTCAGGTTTCATTGGATGATGTGCTTTACAGTAAATATCGACCATCGCTGTCATGGTGCGAAACTCATACAGTAACTTAGCAGAAAGTAACTCAGAAACGGCCATTGCTATACCTTAGTGTTTTACTCAACTAATGACAGTGTAGGGCGCTCAATAAAGTGACACAAGTCTATCAGTACAGGTCGTGACGGATGACAAATAAATGAAAAAATTGCTCAGTTAATCACAAAAAATGCGTTGTTAAGCACAAACTCAACGCTTTGTTACAGTTAAATAACTTATATACTTGATTTGTAGGTAGTGATTAGATTATTAATAGCATTGTGTGCTCAAAAAAACAGCGTTGTTTTTCGATAGGCATTAGCCATATTGTAGCGAGCACAACAAATCACACGCGGTTAAACGCGTTTAAACAGGGTGATATAGAATGAAAGTGATCATAGTCATTATTCTTGTTGCGATTGGGGTGTATTTATTTAATCGTGCCAAGGCAACAGCGCAGCAAGAAACATCTGAGAATGAATCATCAAAGCCGTTGAACCGTACTGAAGCTGAAATTAGTGCGCTTGATGAAGCCGAAAGCGTTGAAGTTGAAATAGTCGAACCTAAAGCAGTTGACCCTGCTGTTGTGGCTGTGGTTGATTTGCTGCCAGAGCCAGAGCCAGAGCCAGAGCCAGAGCCAGAGCCAGAGCCAGAGCCAGAGCCAGAGCCAGAGCCAGTCAAAGGGCTTTTATTGCCTAAAACCGGTGCTTGGGCAAGTGACACGTTTAAACAACTAGTCGACCAAGCCAATCATGCTGAGGGTGAACAGGGTAAATTTGACGCAATAACCAATGTCATAAACCATAGTTATAAAATGCGTAAACAGGCCGATTATTGTCAATATGGTGCTAAGTTGCAACAGGGCTATTTGGGGTTATTTGATAAATTATATCAGCAAGATAAGTCACAATTTTCCGATGGAAAAGCCACTGGTCATTTACATCTAGCAACATTGCTTAATGACGTTGGTCGGTTTGACCAAGCCATTTCAATTTGCCAGCATGCACTGACTCATCAACTATCAGATGGCACAATTACAGGGTTTGAGGGGCGACTTGCACGCATCGAAAAAGCGAAACTAAAAGCTTAGCTGTAATTACAGCCGCAATAAAATGTTGCGGTTTAATGTTACGGTTTTAATGCTGCTGTTAGTTAGCTTGGTCTTTTGTGGCCCGCCGGCGAAAGGTAAACAGACTCTGACAATTTCGAGTATCATGTTACTCACTGAAGTAAACAGCGGACATCAGTCCGCTTTTTTTATGCATTGTAATTGTCATTGTGGATTCGGTCATTGTACTGATGAATCGCTGCCATAAGGTGACTCTAGGGATTTTATATGACCGCCAATCTACTGAATAAATTCATCATGTTAACGCTTATGCTTAGCCTGTTTTTACTGAGTGCTTGTATCCGAACCCCTGAGTGGACGTTATTTTATTTTGCTGATGCAGCCGACAAAACCGATTTCACCATAAAGCATGATGTCATTAAAGGTTATTACGACACACTTGAACAGTGCCAAGCAAAAGGTTCAGGTCTACTGCGGATTCAAGGGATAGAGATGACAGAAAATGTTGATTTTATTTGCAGCCAACAGTGTCAAACGTTAGATGATAATCAGCTAGATTGTCAGCAATCTGTTAGCAATAAAGACTTTTTGAAGCAATTGTAATAATAGAAATGGCTGTTTAAAAGAAATTGTAATAAGGATTTCATCATGCGCTTTAAGCAGGACTTTTTTGAACAATTAGCAGGCTTTTATAGCCAAGTTTATCCGCAAGCTATCTCTAACCCTCATTGGTTAGGGTGGAGTGATGAAGCCGCGGCATTAATTGGCTTAGATAAACCCAATGATCAATTATTGATGCAGCTTTCGGCTAATCATGCTGCAGAAGGCGCCACTTATTATGCGCAAGTGTATAGTGGCCATCAATTTGGAGGTTACACCTCGCAACTCGGTGACGGTCGGTCAATTATTTTAGGTGAGGCTATTGGTCCTGATTATGCCTGGGACGTGGCATTAAAAGGCGGCGGACCAACACCGTATTCACGCATGGGTGATGGGCGTGCGGTAATGCGCTCAGCGGTGCGAGAGTTTCTTGTGTCAGAATCTTTAGCGGCATTGAATGTGCCGACATCACGTGCTTTAGCTGTTATTGGCTCAGACTTGCCTGTATGGCGCGAAGGTCAAGAAACCGCTGCCATCACTGTGCGACTGGCTAAAACCCATATTCGTTTTGGTCATTTTGAATATTTCAGTTATACCAGGAAAGGCGATAACAGCAAGCTGACACAGTTGGTGGACTTTACCATTAAACAGCATTTTCCTCATTTATCGACCGATAATGCTGGTTATGTACAGTGGTTTACTGAGGTGGTAGCCGCTACCGCTAAAATGGTTGCCCATTGGCAAAGTGTTGGTTTTGCTCATGGGGTGCTAAACACTGACAATATGTCGATTTTAGGTGACAGTTTTGATTTTGGGCCTTTTTCATTTTTAGACACTTTCAAAGAAGATTTTGTCTGTAATCATTCTGACCATGAAGGTCGCTATGCATTTGGTCAACAACCTGGTGTGTGTTTTTGGAATTTACAACGACTTGCCCAGGCGTTAACACCGCTTATTGCCTCAGATGATTTAGTGCAGGCATTGAATCAATATCAACCCCATTTAGTCGACCATTATTTATTACTGATGAGCAATAAATTAGGCTTACCCGTGTTTGAGTTAGCTTCGGATCAGTCACATGACACCGCGAAAACTCAGCAGCAACAAGATTTAAAGTTAGTGGATCAGTTCACCGCTTTACTTGAAGCAAATCAATTAGATTACACCAACAGTTTACGTCGCTTTGGTGAGTTAGACTTAACTAGTCAACATATAAGTTTACGTGATGATATGGTTGATTTAGCAAAGTTTGATCAATGGTTTGAAGCTTACCAGCAGCGTGTTGGTAAAGTGGATGATATGGTCAATTGGCAGCAAGCTAGAAACGCCGCCAATCCAAAGTATATTTTGCGTAACTACCTAGCCCAAGAAGCCATTATTGCCATTGAAGAAAATGGCGATAACAGTAAGCTAGTGCAATTACATCAGTTATTGCGTCAGCCCTTTGCGGAGCAACCAGAAATGGCAAGCTTTGCTAAGCGTCCCCCTGACTGGGGACAGGGTTTAATTATGTCGTGTAGTAGTTAATTGAGACCTGAAATGAACATAGAATCAGCCACGTTAGACCGCGAAAATTTAACTTTATTGATCAGTGCCAGTGTCGACTTTGAGCAATTCGGCGACTTTGCCGAGCGATTGGCTGCCGCATTAGATTGTCAGGTACGCGAGCGTCAATGGGGCGCGGATCGACATCAATGGTTGCTTGATTTTGAAGGCTGCCAGCTTTGCTTACATTACGAATTTTACGGCGACATTTGCTGGCTAAGCATTGAGCGTCAAGATGAGTTTGACGTGCTAGTGTATTTGCACAGCTTGTTGAAACCCTATATCCAGTCTTAACGACAAGAGAGCATGTTTTTGTTGATCAACTTTTATCTCGACTCGACAAATCAGCAACCTCACTCAGCGTGATCGAAAACCAACTATAAGTGAATGATATGAGCGAACAAGCTACAGAATTTCATTACCAAGCGTTAACACCAGATTTAATTCTTGATGCCATAGAAAGCATTGGTATTTATCCTGAAACAGGCTTACTTGCATTAAACAGCTATGAAAATCGGGTCTACCAGTTCCGTTGTGATGACGCCAAGCGCTATGTGGTGAAGTTTTATCGGCCTAATCGTTGGACCGATGAACAGATCCAAGAAGAGCATGACTACTCACTCGAACTGGCTGAAAACGAAGTGCCAGTGGCTGCGCCGCTGATTATAAATGGTCAGTCACTGCATCATTATAAAGGCTTTCGGATGGCGTTATTTGACTCCATTGGCGGACGATCATTTGAGGTTGATAACCTTGAACAGTTAGAGGCGGTAGGGCGTTTTATTGGCCGTATTCATCAATATGCCACTAAGCAGCCATTTGTGCAGCGTGAAGTGTTAAATCCGCAAGTTTTAGGGGTTGAACCGTTAAATTATCTGCGTGAAAGTGGCATGGTAGCTCCTTCAATGGCTAACGCATTTTTTACTGTAGTAGAGCAGGTGCTCGCTAAAGCAACGGCAATTTGGCAGCGTCAGTCATTTAGTCATATGCGTTTACACGGTGACTTACATCCAGGTAATATTTTATGGACACCCAATGGCCGGGTTTTGTGGATTTAGATGACGCAAAACAAGGTCCAGCAGTGCAAGATATTTGGATGATGTTAACCGGTGACCGTCAACAGCAAATATTGCAGCTTGATATTTTGCTGGAGGGATACCAAGAGTTTGCAGATTTTGACTCACGCCAGTTAAGCTTAATTGAGCCTTTGCGGGCGCTGAGAATGATCCATTACAATGCTTGGCTTGCTAAACGTTGGAAAGATCCGGCATTTCCAATGAACTTTCCATGGTTTGGGGATCTCAAATACTGGGAACAACAAACTTTAGCGTTTAAAGAGCAATTGGCTGCATTAGATGAAGCCCCATTGAGCTTATTTTAAACATACTGGCAAAGTGAAGGTTAAATAAACTTCATTTTTACTGGTTGGTGTAAATTGTTACAAATACAATCGAGCTAAGATTATGGGTTTATTCAATGCTAAAGGTAAGATGCTTGCATTGATTGATGGTTAACCCAATACATTACCCATACATGCGTTACGCAAAAGGAACTAAAATGAAAAAAGCATTATTAATGGCTGCGGCATTACTGTTTACTCCATTGGCTGCAACTGCAGCAGATTACCAAGAAGGTGTGCATTACACTGTGATTAATGAAGGTCCAGGTTCTGCTAAACCAGAAATTACTGAGTTTTTCTCATTTTTCTGTGGCCATTGTTATAACTTCTCTCAAACGGTTATTCCAAAAATTAACAAGACGTTACCTGAAGGGGTTGCATTCAATCAGTCTCATGTTGAATTTATTGGCCGTGAAATGGGTGTAGAAATGTCGCGTGCTTTTGCTATAGCACACCAATTAAAAGTAGAAGACAAAGTAGAACCTGCTTTATTTGCTGCTATTCACGACAAGAAGCAAAGCTTCACCAGCTTAAATGATATTCGTTTATTATTTATTGCCAATGGTGTTGAAGGTAAAGATTTTGATGCCGCAGCTAATTCATTTATGGTTAATGCGCAAATGTCTAAAATGAAACGCGATGCGACAAATGCCAAAATATCTGGCGTACCGTCATTAGTTGTTAACGGTAAATACCGTGTTGAGACGGGTTCAATCAAATCTTACGATGAGTTGTTAGATATCGCTTATTACTTAGCGCAAATGAATAAAAAATAGTTATTCATTATCCTAAAATAGAAAAGGAGCTTAGGCTCCTTTTTTGTTGGCTCAATAATTTGTCTGCATAATTGGGGGAAGTATAAAGCCTATATAAACAGGCAAAAAAAAACCGTACGCTTTAAAAGCTGTACGGTGCAGAGCTAAATAGCTCTATATACCCTGAGTAACGTGGCAGATAATATCAGCGCGTCAAAACATTGGCAAGTGACATTTTTTTGTCGGTTGTTTTTTGTGATGTGAATACCGTTTCATCAAAAAAAGTTGTTAGGATGCAACTTTGCACATTTATGCTGGTCGAATAACATGCATGTCGGATCAATAAGTAATCGACAAGCATGTTAAGTCATCCATAGGATTATTGATTTTGGAAGATGTTTATTGAATACAGTAATAGAGAGTTGAAACATCAATAATGGCAGTATCAGATTAGAAAACTATTGATGGGATTCAGTCCGCTTTCACTTAATTTAAGCATCCCTTAAGGGTGCTTCATTTATACTGACGATGATTCAAAGTATTCACTTCAATAAGCAATGAATGATATGCAATGAGTCAGGATTAATCACTATTAAGTAACGGCTAAGAGTGATTAATAATACATAGAAAATAATAAGGAGGAGATATGAGAATGTTCCCTGTTTATGCCCCTAAACTTATCGTTAAACACGCAAGAATATTTTTTAATGGCGTGATTTGGGTCAAAGACCTAGGTCGTTTAGAATTTAGTTATGGAAGGTTTTTATTGCCAAAAAAAAGCCTGCCACAGGTGAGGCAGGCTATTTTAGAATTAAATGCGCTAATTGAATCACAACATGATCAACCCGCGTAGAATTTAATATTTGACTAAATTTCGCTATTCAATAAACCAACAAGACCGTTGACCTTATCACTCCATGAGTTTAGGTCTTGCTCTAATTGTTGGTTTTTTGCTGTTAGCGTGACATTCTTTTGCTTCTCTTCTTCAAGCTCCATTTTTAGTAGCTCAATGTTTTCAAGAGTTGCCTGGATTTTGGTTTCCAGTTGGGACAATAATTCAAGGCTCATGGGGAGTCCTAATGGTTTCTGGATGTAAACCTCATTCTAGCAGTGACAGCCCCCTGTGGAACAGTCTTAATCGCTAAGTGAGTAAAAAATAAACTAAATTTAATACTATTTTTACGTTTAAGCCTATCTTAGCCCAAACCTGCTCATGTCATTCGATAAATTCAACATCGCTAGGCCCATTGTCGCTAGTAAAAAAGCCAATGTTCATGATACTTTTTGTGTTCAATTAAATCATGATGGCGACAACAGCAAGATGATCAACCGAATCGATATCAATCAACGTATGAGCAGTATTGTTATTCACAATAAAACCGTTTATTTATGTGGCCAGGTCGCAACTGATAAATTTGCTGATATCACCACCCAAACCCACACTATGTTAGCTGAGGTTGATGCGTTACTTATTCAAGCTGGTAGTCAACGTGATCATATTCTATCAGCCACAATCTACCTTAAAGATATGCAAGATTATGATGCCATGAATCATGTTTGGGACAATTGGCTGCCTCAAGGGCATGCCCCAGCTAGAGCCTGCGTTCAGGCCGCTATAGCAGAGCCAGAATATCTAGTTGAAGTGTCAGTTATTGCTGCTGTGATAGCGTAAGCTCTGGGTTGTTTTTTAGCTGTAAAAAGCTTATTTGAAAAAAAATACTGATGCTTGTTACGTTGAATTGACGTAATCTTCGCAACAAAAGAGACCGTAAACTTGACTTTATTTACCGCTCTCAATAGTCTTCAAGCTCAGTTTTTAAGGTGGTATGCAATGGATATAAAATATAATTTAAAACCCGCGTCAGAGCGCCGCACTGAGCAGTTTACTCCCGAAGGTAATGTGGGCTTTGGTAAGCTGCGTACCGACCATATGTTTTTGATGGATTATCGTGACGGTCAATGGTGTGATCCTCGCATTGTACCTTACGGCCCTTTTGAAATGGCTCCAGGTGCAATGACCTTGCATTATGGCCAGTCTATTTTTGAAGGCGCGAAAGCCTTTATGCATCAAGATGGTGAAATTTACACTTTCCGTTTAAACAAGAATGCCGAGCGGATGAATCGCTCAGCAGACATAGTGTGTATTCCTAACATTGATGAGCAAACCCAGTTAAATGCAATTAATAGCTTAATTGATGTCGATAGAAAGTGGTTTCCGATGCAAGATGGCGCATGTTTATATATTCGCCCTTTTATTTTTGCCACAGAAGATCGCCTATCAGTTAGCCCGAGTCAGCAATACACCTTCTGCGTTATTTTAAGTCCATCTGGCGCTTATTATGCGTCAGGTGTGAATGAAGGCATTCGCTTACTCATTACCACTAAGTTCCACCGTGCGGTTTCAGGTGGTACAGGTGCGTCAAAAGCTTCTGGTAACTATGCTGCATCATTACGAGCCGGTAAAGCAGCGGCAGAATATGGCGCTGCACAGGTGCTGTATTTAGATGCGACTAACAAGCAAATCGAAGAAGTGGGGGCAATGAACCACTTCCATATTTTAAAAGATGGTACTGTGATTATTCCTCAGTTTACTGACACCATTTTAAAATCGATTACCTCGCAGTCTATTTTAGAACTTGGTGAGTTACTGGGTTGTAAAGTACGCCAGGAAACCGTGATGTTAGATAAATTCATCGCTGATATTGAGTCAGGTGAAATTATTGAAGCCGGTGGTTTTGGTACTGCGGCAGTTGTGTCGCCAGTAACCTCATATATCTTTGAAGATCATCGCATTGTTACCGTTGGTGATGGCAAAGTTGGTCCGAATATTAAAAAGATTTATCAAGTCTTTACCGATATTCAAAAAGGTAACATCCAAGGCCCACAAGGCTGGGTTAAGCGTGTTGAACAGGTAGCACCTTAAGCTATTCTTGTTAATAGCTTAATGAAGCATACTCTTGTGTGACCCTATCAATCCGATATCAATCAATGATGTCGGATTTTTTATGCTTAAAATCTATCCCGACTCACGCTTTACCTGGGTAAAGTTCGGCATACTATTAATCTGAGTTGAGATTAGTAACATCAAACGATTTCTATAAAGTAAAACATAAACATAAACATAAACATGAATTAGCTGAAGGGTGAATATGATATTAATTACCGGAGCAAGCAGTGGTTTGGGTGCGGCATTAGCTAAATGTTATGCAGAAGAAACACAGCAAGTGGTTATCAGTGCCAGAAATGCTGCACGGTTAAACCTTGTTGCCGCTACACTTAATCAGAGAGTGCTAGGTCAGCAAGTTCAAGATCAGGGAGCGCAAGCAGTAAGGGCAATGAGTGCAGATTTAACCTCGGAAACCAGCGTGATTGCACTGTTTGATCAACTTCAGCAGGCCGAAACCGATTCATCCCCCTTAAACACGGTTATCCATTGTGCTGGCAGTGGCTACTTTGGCAATATTGACACCCAAGAAGCCGACTCGATAGCTAATTTGATTCAAAACAATGTCACCTCGGCTATTTTACTGGTACGTGAATTAGTGAAGCGCTACCGTAATCAAGCGGTTAATGTGGTGATAGTAATGTCTACGGCTGCGTTAGCCGCTAAGGCGGGGGAATCCACTTATTGCGCCGCTAAATGGGCCGTTCGCGGTTTTATCGAGTCAGTTAGATTAGAGCTAAAGGGCTATCCGATGAAAATTATTGCGGTATACCCAGGAGGAATGGATACCCAATTTTGGCCAACGAGCGGTAAAGCGCTCGATACATCTACGTTTATGAGTGCAGATGAAGCAGCAATTATGCTCAAACAAGCCCTAATTGCCACTGAACATGGTTATATCGCCGATATCACCATCAATCGAGGTTAGTCGTCTGTTTAAGCCGTTAATCTGCTTGGCAGACGACTTATCGAGTTTTTAGGCTAATTTTGTCATCATATTAATTGCAACAAGGCTTGCTGGGTTAATGCTTCCGAGTAAGCATTGATTTTTTGATGCTCAGGGCTCCAGCCTTTAATAAAACGATGAAAATCAGCCCAGGCAATAGGGTAGAGTGATCGCCAGGAGTTAACTAGCGCGCTAACATCGATATCGGGATGGTAATGACCAACGCTTTGACTTAACTGAATAAAATAAAAGTCGAGGTACGTTTCTACAGTGGTTTCTATTGTGGATATTGGCTGATTGAATGGCAGCACGCTACTTAAAAAATACACCACATCTTTCATGCCGCATCCTTGACCCACATACTGAAAGTCTACCGCTGCGGCTTGGCAATTATCTGGGGTGAAACAAAAATTAGCTAACTTAGCATCGCCATGTACTAAGGTTTTAAACGGGCAATTATTAAGAATGTAGTCTAACTCAGTTGCCGCATTTTTGAGTTTATCATCTTGTAATACGGCCAGTTCATCCGGCCGGGTGGCTAAGTGCCAGTAGGTGCCGATAGGCCATAGATCTTGGCCGTCATGCTGCATAAATTGACCGTGAAAATGTGCCAGCCAAGTTAAGCTGGCTTGAATAATAGTGCGATCACCGTGATGGTTAATACGGCTAAAGCCTATTTGAGTTAAATCTTCAAGCACCAGTAATATGGCATAACAATCATCTGCATTTGGCGAGGTTATAGCATTACCCAGCCATAAGCATTTAGGCACCACACAGTCTGCTGTGCAGTGGTTGGCGTAATCTTGATACCAATAAGACTCAACTTGGTAAGAGCGCAATTTTCTTTGATGAGACAAGTCAGTCGCCCAACCTTTGGGGTGAGTTTGAGCTTGTGGCAAGGTGATATGCTTAACAATAACGGATGCATGACGGTAACCGGTTAAATACACCTGGACTAACTCACCATAACCACCCCAAAGCGACTGAATGGACTGTACTGATTGAACACTTGTGGCGCCCAATACGTCGATAATTGCAGCTAACTGCTGAGGTTGCATATTATTTAGGGCTTATTATTGGGCGAGATAAATCAAATCGATTATCTTCAGAAATACCATAATAAGCTGAAGGGCCGCCAGCGCGAAGCACGGGTTGTGCTAAAGCCGTTTGGTAAATGCCATTGGCATCAATTAAGTGCTTGGCAATATGCACAGCAACCACTTCACCTAATACTAACCAGGTATCAATATCGTCACCTTGGGCATTTTTAAGTTGAATACACTGACTTAACTTACATTCAAAATTGACAGGGCTTTCAGCAACCCGATCAACCGAGATTATTTTGCTGGCAACAGGCGTTAGCCCTGCAAAAGCAAACTCATCTTCACCTGGGGGTAAAGTGGCAGAGGTTAGGTTCATTTTTTCCGCTAATTCACGGGTGGTCAAGTTCCAAACAAATTCACCGGTTTCAACTATATTAGCCACACTGTCTTTCCACGCTGTGCTGGCAAAACCAATAATGGGTGGAGTGTAGTTGAAACAGTTAAAAAAGCTGTAGGGCGCCAGATTACGCTGACCTTGGCCGTTGCGTGATGAAATCCAGCCTATTGGGCGTGGGCTAATAATGGCATTAAGTGGGTCATGGGCAAGGCCATGACCTTTACTGGGTTGATAAAAGTGCTGCTCGTTTGACGTCATGTAACCCTCCTTATTTGAATTTGATTGGGTAGCTTGAATAGCCCAAGGCACCCGCCAACGCTATGACTTAACGCCCACAGTATCGGTATCTATGTCATCTGCATCAGCCACTTGTTTTGAATTGATGTCATCAGCTGCGGATGTAGAAGTTGATAGTCGTAACAATATCCCAACAGTGCTGCGCCATATTTGTTGCCACATGAGCAAATCATTGAGGTTTACATGATATTAAGGTGCAGTATGCTGGTTCAATATAGGTGTTTTATGCCTGTAGATCTAGAATTACATCCTAATGATTTACATAAGCTTTAACCATTTTTATTGGTAACTAAAACATGTTAGTTGCTGGTTTTATGCAGTAGTCTAGTTTAGAGTGAATACTAACTAAATGGCAGTGTAGCCAATAAATCACAAGGAACACGAATGAATCTTACCAAGCTTGCGTTAGCTATGTCGTTATCGATTAGTCTGCTAGTTGTTCCGTATGCACAGGCTACCTCATTAGATCAAAGCGTCAAGCAAGCCTTGCCACAACTGGAAACGCTTTATCTGCATTTACATCAACATCCTGAGCTGTCATATCAAGAGAAAAACTCCAGTGCAAGAATGGCAAAAGAACTAAAAGCCATAGGATTTACTGTTACCGAAAACTTCGGCGGTTATGGCGTGGTGGGTATATTAAAAAATGGTGATGGGCCGACGATTATGCTCCGCGCAGATACCGATGGTTTACCCATTATTGAACAAACGGGAAAACCCTACGCCTCTAAGGTCACCACACTGGATGCAAATAACAATAAAGTGGGTGTTATGCATGGTTGTGGTCATGATATTCATATGACCAGCTTAATAGGTACTGCGCAGCAATTAGTACAACACAAAGCGGATTGGAAAGGCACATTGATGATGGTGGCTCAACCTGCAGAAGAAGTCGGTGGCGGTGCTAAAGCTATGTTGAAGCAAGGCTTGTTTAGTCAGTTTTCAACCCCTGATGCGGTATTAGGTTTGCATGTTAGTGCGACTATTCCTGCCGGTAAAGTGGGCGCTATTAGTGGTTATGCGCTGGCGAATGTTGATTCGGTTGATATCAAAATAAAAGGTAAAGGCGGCCATGGGGCTTACCCGCATACTACAATCGATCCTGTGGTATTGGCGGCCAGAACCGTCCTTGCTTTGCAAACAATTCCGAGTCGTGAAATATCACCGCTTGAGCCTAATGTGGTGACAGTCGGTTCGATTCACGGCGGTTCAAAGCATAATATTATCTCTAACGAAGTGATGTTGCAGTTGACGTTACGATCATACAATCCACAAGTGCGTGAGCAACAAATTGCGGCGATAAAAAGGATCACTAAAGGCATAGCGATCAGTGCTGGATTACCCGATGAGCTGATGCCTGAAGTGAACGTGCATGATGATGAGGCCATTCCATCTACTTATAATGATCCAACGTTAGCGGCAAAAGTGAAAGCCAGTATTGAAGCCGAAATAGGCGCAGATAATGTATTAGTTGCACCGCAAGTTATGGCTGGTGAAGATTTTGGCTTATACGGCAGAACGGCTGAAAAAGTACCTATTACGTTATTTTGGTTAGGGGCGGTTGAGCCAAACATATATGCCGACAGTGTTGCCAAAGGCGATACGTTACCGTCACTACACTCTAGCCAGTTTGCGCCTGATTACCCGTTAACGATTAGTACTGGGGTGAGGTCAATGACCCGAGCCGCAATAGATTTGTTTAATCAATAAATTAACAATGCCTGCTTACGCAGGCATTTTTATTTGAGCTGTTTTTTATTATAAGGGGTTATAATGCCACAAAATCACTTATTTATTATCGAGCTCACATGACCATTATTTTTACTACTAACGTCGGCGATATTCACATCGAACTTGATATGGAAAAAGCCCCAGTTAGCGCGAAAAACTTCATCAGATATTGTCAGGAAGGTTTTTATGATCAGACTATTTTTCACCGTGTGATTAAAGGCTTTATGATCCAAGGGGGTGGATTTACTGTCGATATGACAGAAAAACCGACTCATGATCCAATAGCCAATGAAGCCAATCGTGGTTTAAGTAATGTGCTGGGCACGATTGCAATGGCACGCACAGATGCACCGCACTCAGCTACAGGGCAGTTTTTTATCAACACTGCTAATAACAGCTTTCTAGACCATACCGCGACGACTAATAATGGTTGGGGTTATGCTGTATTTGGTAAAGTCAGTGCAGGTATTGAGGTAGTGAAACAGATTGAAAAGGTTAAAACAGCAACAATTGCAGGACATGAAGATGTGCCCAAAGAGCCAATTATTATTGAATCTGTGACGATAACCCACTAGACGTAACGAACCAGCAAGACAGTGGACTAAACAACATTCATTACCGAATAAGGATGCGATTCGGTAGTGGGTTGGTGTTCTTCCGCCCCAGCCACAATGATCTACTATAGACAGATTGTCACAGGCTGTTACCAAAAAAATTGCCACTATGACCACCTATCCAAATTTGCATCTTCATTGTGTAGTCTATTGATGATAAAACTAGTACTCATTAGGTGTAGCTAAGTATGTGCTAATGTAATGTTTATCGAGACAGCAGGTTTATTGGAAATACTATGCAGCTTACGGATACAGAATTTCAATGTTTACATCAAGCTAAACAGTTGCTTGAAAACCCTGGACTGGCAGCTAAGTTAACCGATTACATCGGCACACCTATTGAAAAAGGCTTTGCCTTACTGCCAAAAAGCATTAGTTCAACAGTGACTAAAGTGACTCAAGCTGCCTTAATGAAGGCGAGTCAAGCGGCCTTGTATACCTTAAAAAATCAACCCGGAACGCAGTCATCTAATAAGTTACACAAGCTGGGTGTGGCAATGAGTGGTGGCGCAGGTGGTTTTTTTGGCCTGAGCGCGATAGCCATTGAATTGCCAATTTCAACTACCATCATGCTGCGTTCAATTGCCGATATTGCCAGAAGTGAAGGCGAGGTGATCACTGAACCCGAAACACAGCTTGCCTGCTTATCTGTGTTTGCCTTAGGGGGAAATACTGCAGACGATGATCAGTCTGAACAAGGCTACTTTGCGGTGCGTACTGTATTAGCTAATTCTATTGCTGAAGCCGCTGAGTATGTTGCCAGTAAAGGCGTTTCAAAAGAAGCTGCGCCTATGTTGGTTAAATTGGTTGCCATGATTGCGGAACGATTTGGCATACAAGTGACTCAAAAGGTGGCAGCTCAAGCTGTACCCGCTATTGGTGCCGCGGGTGGGATGGTAATTAACACTCTGTTTATTAGTCATTTTCAAGATATGGCGCGGGGACATTTTGTTGTTAGACGTTTAGAGCGAAAGTACGGTGTAACGCTTGTGCGTCAATGGTATGACGACATTGAGTTAACGCCTTAACGATAAACCAAATACTCAAGATCAAAGCAACACGCTTTGTTTCAACTAAGGATAGCCACAATAATGAGATTGAACTCAGCGGTAAAAAGTATTGCTTACAGTGTGTTAGTGTTAGCTGGTTTGCATGTAAATGTGACGGTCGCGAAGGACAAATTAAGCTTTTTGGAACACACCATCGAAGCCGATATAGAATTGGTTCAGCCCACTATATCAGCCAATATTATGGACAATGAAGGCAATGAAGGCAATGAACTGATTGTTATTGGTATCGACGATAATGCACAACGTTGGCTATATATTTATGGATTTAAACAAAACAAATTAAGCTTATTAGACAAACAGCCATTAAGCCAAGCACTGTTTCGCTACGATGTTTATCAGCCTGAAGGTGACGGTCAGCAATTACAAAAACTGTACTTTTTAAGTGCCGATACCCTATGGCAATATCAGGTTGGTCATCCTGCGTTAGCATCAATATCTGAACAAGCCACCCAAAGCAAAATCAGTAAAGTGGCCAGTATTAGTTCAATTACCTTAACTCCCCAAGCTGATTTTATTTCCCGGGGAGAATTTGTTAAAGACATCAATAATGATGGTGTTGCCGATATTATTTTAAGCGACTTTAAAGCGACACATGTACTGCTTGCTAATGATGACTTAGCTACCGAATTACAGACTTTTACCTCACAATCATTACCATTATTACCGAATATTGAACTAACCGATAATGGCGCACAATACAGTCAGCCAACCTTGTTTTTTGCTGACGCTAATTTCGATAACCGAGATGATATTATCAAAGTGGGAGAGGGATTGTTAGAAGTCTATTTTCAACAAGATAACGGCCAGTTTTTGTTATCAGCAACATTTATTCCCGTGAGTCAGCCTATTAGCGGAGTGAACTGGTGGAATAAACGTGACATCTATGGTGGACAGCTAGATCAAAGCAATTTGATGTACCGTAAAGTTGAAAAACTAGACGATATTAATGGTGATGGCATAACTGATTTAGTGGTGCGCTATACCAAAAGTAGCGGTGTATTTGATAAAAGTAATGACTACGAGGTTTATCTCGGGCGCAACAAAGATAATACCCTTAGTTTTGGCCGTAAACCTAATAGTGTTATTCGAGCGGAAGGCACGCTGTCAGGACTCAGTTTTGTTGATTTAGATAAAGACAACATTGATGAAGTCTTGGTATCTGGTTTTGATATTGGTGTGTCACAAATTGTCGGCGCATTGTTATCGGGCAGCATTGATCAAGATGTTTATGTATTTAAAATGGATAAACAATTTAAATTTCCCAAACAGGCTAATGTTACCAAAGAAGTTGAATTAAGTTTTAGTTTAAGCTCAGGCCAAACAGGTGAACCTGTGATTACTTTAGGCGACTTAAATGGTGATGGTTTTCAAGAGTTACTGTTATCTGATACCGAAAAACGCTTGAAAATATTTCCAGGCCAAAGTGGTGGCACGCCCTTTTCTAGCCGCAGTGATGAGCTGGAGTTTACCTTACCAAAAGAAGGCTCACTGGTGTCAGTGACCGATATTAATCATGATGGTAAAGATGATTTACTGGTTCATTATGGCCGCCAGGATGATAAGGCATTACAGCGTAAAATATTGGTGTTTATTGCAGAGTAATGCTTAGCACGAGTTGATTTAATTTTGTTGCCACAAGTCAGTAACATTTTTGAATGTTACTGACTTGTTTATCCTCTCTGAGCATAAGACAATAGTATCAGTTCAACGTTCAAAGGAATGAAAATGTTAGCTCGTTCAATTTTAGTTATCTCGTTATTGCTTCTCTCAGCTTGTAACAGCACCATCAAAAACACTCATATAGACAAAAATCAAACTCTTGATGTAAATCACGGGGTGGTAGGCGTTCAAGTGATTAACAATAGCGATGCCTTAGCCGTTAATCATAAAGGTTGGACCGAAGTGATTGTGGTCAGATTAGATAACATGGAGGTTAGAAAGCAGCAAGCTATCGATAAAGCAAAAGAAAAAAAGAACTACTCAATTGATCAGCCAAGATTTGATTGGAAGCCAGACTTCTACTCGTTAACTCCGACTCAAGAAGGGCTAATCGATAGTCAAATATTTATCGGCTCAATGCCTGATGGTCGCTATATGATCTCCAGTTTATATAGTTTCTATAATGGCGGCGATTACACCTCTTGGTTAACTATGCCTGTAGATGTTATGGCTGGCATTTTTACTGTTAAAAAAGGTCAACTGACCAACTTAGGCAGCATTGTTTTTCAGCCATTATTAAATGTGCAAGAAAAGTCATTTTGGAGTCAACAATCTAGTAAAAAAGCCTACGTTACTCGTTTAAATACCCTGCGTGCAATTGACAGTTTTTTATTCACTCACTACCCGAATTTAGCTAATAGCCTAAATTTAGATAACGTACTGACGTGGGAAAAAGATACTTTAGATAGTTTCAGAAGTGAATTAAGTACCTTATCTCGTCAAAATGCATATGGTAAAACGGCTATGCCACTGTCGATTCATGGTAAAAGTGTTATAGCGTCTAAATTTGGCCAATTAAAATGGCAAGACAAGCAAGATAAATGGCATCAAGTTAATTTAGCGACTAATAGTCAACTTGCAGCGATATTAGAAACAGAAGATATGATAATGGTTGCGGGAGAAAGGGGCGAGATTTTTACTGCCAAAGACTGGCAACAAGCATGGACACCAGTATCAAGAGTGCCTGCAACAGAAGCCATAATTTGGTTTGGAGCAGGTAAAAGCAGCTATTATGCGATGACGCAATCGAGCAACGAATATAGCGCGTATAAATTCTCATCATTGGCCAGCGACTGGCAAAAGCTAACAAGCTTTCAACGTAACACGAATAACTTTTTAACCGTCATTGGTAATGTGTTTCCTATTATCACTAAGTCTGGTCAGCTATCTGTTTTAAATGATAAAAAGCTCTTTCAACATGACTTAATAACGGATACTTGGAAAGAGATTAGAACCGACAGCATGTTAGCTATTGCTTCTTTACCAACCGGTGACTTAGCGGGCGTAGAAGTCAGTCAATGGGACGGTATTGGCGATCAAGTTATTAGTCAAAATTCTGGTGAGTCGTGGATATCGATTAACCGTTATCTAAAATCTTTTGCCGATGGTGAAGCCGAGAAAAGTGTCCCGTTAATGTTAGCCGATGGCACAGTGTTAACCTTAGGTCGAGAAGGATTAAAGTCTACAAACGGCAAGCGCGCGTCGAGTGAGTTGAAAATAATATCAACGCATATCTCAACAGCGAATGATAAAAAATCTTGGCAATACCATGGCTTTGCTAAATCAGATTGTGAAACCTTGTTAGCTCAAATCTCATCAAAGGAAGAATTGTATTTCCTTTGTGATAAAGGCGATATCGTGTTTACCAAAGACTTCGGCATGACTTGGCAATATGTCATTGATATCGAGATTGCTGATATGCAATTTAAGTATAATCAATTAATTGAAGCCATAAAAGTTGAAAACAGTAAAGAGGCAAAGTTGAGTTCTACTCGTTTGAATGAGTACTAGGTTTGTATATCTTCACATAACGATATTCATCTCGACAGATTAATCGGTCCAAATAGGTTGATGATATATCAGCCTATTTTTGTATCTACAGTCCAAAACCTGCAATGTATTGATGTTGTTTCCCGTCTCTTAAAATCAAAACTTAGTCTGTTTACAGGTTCACAATATTATAAGTTTAGCTACGTCTACAATGGTGATTCATGCGATCAATACTGAGTAATTTTACTGGTTTATTGCCTTTTTCGCTCTAATTTTAATATGTTGAATTTTAGTTAAATAAATAATGACATCGCTGTCATTATTGTGGTGTAGTAGGGCAGTAAATCGAAAAAATAATACTATTGCATTACGATAGATATGAGGTTCTCCTATGACATTGAAAACAAAAATAATCTTGTTTGCTACCTTGCTGTTTGTGTCTAATCTAGGCATTGCCCTGGGCGGCCTGCATGCGTTATCTGACTCCAGTCAAAGTGATAATATTGCCCGTATTAATCAATTAATGAAGAACACTGCCAATATTGTGGCTCAATTTGAGCAATTTCAAAGATCAGGTGAACTTAGCGAAACACAAGCTAAGGCATTAGCAACCCAAGTACTGCGTGAAAATAAATATCACGACTCAGAATATGTTTATGTGGTCGACAATAAGATGGATTTTGTTGCCACACCGCACGACCCACAATTGCATGGCACCAGTTTTAATGACTTTGTTGATGCAAGCGGTAAAAGCATTGGCAGAATGGTGCAACAACTTGTGGGTAATCAAACTGGCAAAATTATTACCTATGAATGGACGTCTGAAAGAGATGGTGCCGTTGTCGAGTTAACCTCAGTGGTACAGCAATCTGATGTATGGCATTGGTATGTGGGTACCGGTATAAGCTACGCTGAAGCTGATGCAAGATATTGGTCTGTCGCCAGTGGCTTGTTAAGTTTTGCCATTGTTATCGCGATTATTTTATCACTCAGCTTGGCACGATTTGGCTTTAAGTTACATCATTCATTGGGGGCGGAAATTGAGCAGGTGCATCAATTTGTGTTAAGTGTATCGCGAGGTAATTTACGCCAGCACTCAGCATTTTCTGCCGCCGAGCGCGACAGTGTTGTCGGTGCAATGAATTATATGCAAGTTGGTTTGCAGGGTGTGGTTAAAGGAATTAAAACCGTTACTGACACGCTTCATCAGCAGGCCGACGGTTCAACTAAACGCTCTAATGAGCTAGACCAACTGACGCGAGCCATGCATGATGAAACGCAAATGGTGGCTTCGGCCATAACTGAGTTAACCGCATCCTCAGCCAATGTTGTTGAACACGCTAAACAAGCCGCGCAATCGGTTAATGCGGCAGAGCAACAAGGTATTAATGCCCATAGATTAACCCAAGAGTCAGCCACAACGATTTCGCTATTAGAAAACCAGATTGAAAGTGCGGGTAAAAATATTCAAGTGCTAGACGATGAAGTGAATAACATCGCCAGCGTATTATTAGTGATCCAAGGTATTGCTGAGCAAACTAATTTACTGGCATTAAATGCTGCCATTGAAGCGGCGAGAGCGGGTGAGCAAGGGCGTGGTTTTGCTGTAGTAGCAGATGAGGTTAGGCAGCTAGCGCAACGCACTCAAACCAGTACAGAACAAATTAAACAAATGATTGATAAGCTGCAAAAGGCGACCCAAGATGCTAAAGCGTCTGTAGTACAAAGTATTGCTACCAGTGAAGAAACGGTAACCAAATCAGCACGGGTAACCGACGAGCTTAAAAATATTGCCCAATCATTGTCTGATATTGCTCATATGAGTCAGCAAATATCCCAAGCGGCTACAGAGCAACTAACAGCAGGTGAAGACTCTGCCCAACGCATTGTGGTTATTGCTGACATGGCGTCTAAAACCAATACGGTTTCTGAACAGGCGCACAGTGTCAGTGAAGATGTCAAACAACTGACCTATAGTTTAGAGGCTGAAATTAAAAAATTCGAAATATAAATAGCTTACTTGATGGAAGGCCGCTGATTAGCGGCCTTTTTATTTAGTTTCGTTGTGAAAGTGAGTCACAGGAAAGGGCGCAATTTCAGCTTAGTCTTTAGCTGAATTAATCGACTTGCTTATAACGAATTATTAACATTTAATAGGGGCTGATTTTATTATTCTAATAGGGACGAAACATGAAAAGATTGGCAATAGGTTTGATTGCATTATGTTGTACGCCAAGTTGGGCTGAAACTGCATTAATTCATAACATTCAAGGCTACAGCGTTAATAATGGCCAATTACACACATTTTCAGCAGTTAAGTTTACTGACGATAAAATCACGCAAGTTTATATTGGTAAACCAGATTTAGCGCTTGAAACAGGCGTGACCATCATTGATGGTAAAGGCAAAACATTATTGCCGGGTTTAATTGACGCCCATGGTCATGTTTTGGGTTATGGTCAAAGCTTGCAACGGGTTGATTTAGTGGCCACCCAAAGTGAAAATGATGCCATTAGTCGGGCGCAATCTTTTGTAAAACAAACACCTCTACAGGGTTGGTTACTTGGTCGAGGTTGGAACCAAGAGTTATGGAACAGTAAAAAATTTCCCACAAAAGCCAGCTTAGATAAAGCTTTTGCTGATACCCCAGTGGCATTTGGTCGAGTAGACGGTCATGCCTTGTGGGTTAACAGTAAAACCCTTCAGCTTGCCGGTATTACTGCAGCCACCAAATCACCAGAAGGTGGCGAAATTATTCTAGACAGCCAGGGCCAACCTACGGGCGTGTTAATCGATAACGCAATGAACCTGGTATATGAGGTTATTCCCGGCATGACAACGGCACAGCTTAAGTCAACCTTAGTGACGGCAATGAAGTCGTTAGCCTCTTACGGCTTAACCAGTGTGCACGATGCAGGTGTCAGTATTGATAATATTAACGCCTACCAAGCACTGGCAAAAGCTAACGCCATGCCTATCCGCATTAATGCTATGTTGTCGGTCGAAGACCCTCAATATGCTAGCTATCTTGCTAAAGGGCCGATTAACACCGCTGATGATATGTTTAAAATGGACAGTGTGAAGATATCGGCAGACGGTGCCTTAGGCAGCCGCGGCGCGTCTTTATTGGCAGATTACAGTGATCAACATGGTCATAAAGGCTTAATGCTGTATTCCAACGACAAGTTAGCCGCATTAATTCTAGAGACAATGACCGCAGGGTTTCAGGTTAACACCCATGCCATTGGCGATAATGCCAATAAAGTGGTGCTAGATAACTATCAAACTGCGATAGCAAAAACCAACACAAGCGCCCTAAGACACAGAATAGAACACGCCCAAATACTAGACGTGAGTGATATTAATCGTTTTGCCGAATTAGGGGTAATAGCGTCTATTCAAGCAACTCATGCCACCAGTGATAAGAATATGGCAGAAAATCGTTTAGGCAAAACACGCTTAGCCGGAGCTTATGCATGGCGCAAATTATTAAATGCTAATGCTCGTATTGCTAATGGCTCTGATTTTCCGGTGGAGTCAGCTAATCCTTACTTTGGTTTACATGCCTCGGTCACCCGTCAAGACAGAGATAATCAACCTTTAGATGGCTGGCTATCGGCAGAAAAACTGACCCGTATAGAGGCACTTGATAGTTTCACCTTATCGGCCGCCTATGCTGGTCATCAAGACACCATAATAGGCTCAATTGAAGTGGGTAAAAAAGCCGATTTTATTTTAGTGAGTGATGATTACTTTGGCGTAAAAGCACAAGATATCTGGCGCAGTAAAGTGATAAGCACCTGGGTTAATGGCCGTGTAGTGTATCAGGCTGATCAATAATCCTAAGCCTATGTTTTGGCACTCACTCATTTACACTAACTAAAATATCCTATACCGGATATTTTAGTTAACTTCAGCCTAGATAGCCGAAATAATGCCTAATAAAAAAGCCTCATAAAGAGGCTTTAATGGATGTTAATAACGCATTGAGTTGAGGCATTACTCAGCTAAGCGTTTTTCTAACTCAGTCACTTGAGCTTGTAATGCTTCTAGCTTCTCACGGGTTTTTAATAGTACATGTTGCTGTACTTCAAACTCTTCGCGAGACACGACATCTAGCTTCATTAGTTGGTTTTGCAGTACCTGTTTACTGCGCTCTTCAAACTCTGCGGCAAATTGCTTAACACCGCTGGGTAAGTTTTCGCTGAGCTGTTTGGCCACTTCTTCAATTTTCTTTGGATTAATCATGATTTGCCTTCCTGCACCAATATTGCCGCTATTGTAGCTTAGGCATGAGCCAGCAGCAAAATATGACGTCAAAATTGTTAACTCAACCAAGTTACCATCTGCTATGATCCGCCCTCGTGTTTAACAATGGGAAAGCAATTTAATGAAACTCAATCCAGGACAGAATGAAGCAGTGCATTATGTCTCCGGCCCTTGTCTAGTACTAGCTGGCGCTGGCAGTGGTAAAACGCGAGTTATCATTAATAAAATTGCTTACCTAGTCGAAAAGTGTGGCTATAAAGCGCGTAATATCGCCGCGGTAACCTTTACCAATAAAGCCGCCCGTGAGATGAAAGAGCGTGTGGCTCAGTCTATGGGACGCAAAGAAGCCCGTGGGCTGTGGATTTCAACTTTCCATACCTTGGGATTAGAAATCATTAAGCGTGAACACAAGGTATTGGGCTTAAAAGCGGGTTTTTCGCTGTTTGACGATCAAGACACCTTTGCGCTATTAAAAGAACTGACCCAAGACGAGTTAGATGAAGATAAAGATTTAATCAAATCACTGGCTTCAGCTATTTCTAATTGGAAAGGTGGATTGGTGATCCCGCAGCAAGCGCGCAAGCTAGCTAAAGATGAACAAGGGCAGTTATTTGCCATTTTGTATCAACGCTATGCACAGCACATGAAAGCCTATAATGCGTTAGATTTTGATGATTTAATTCTTATCCCTACTTTATTACTGCGCATGAATGAAGAAGTACGCATCCGCTGGCAAACTCGAATTCAATACCTGTTGGTGGATGAGTATCAAGATACCAACACCAGCCAGTATGAGTTAGTCAAGTTATTGGTGGGAGAGCGCGCAAGATTTACCGTGGTGGGCGATGACGATCAGTCTATTTATTCCTGGCGTGGCGCTAAACCGCAAAATTTAGTCCTATTAGGGACTGACTTTCCTAGGCTTAAATTGATTAAACTAGAACAAAATTATCGTTCTAGCCAGCGCATCTTACGTGCGGCTAATATCTTGATTGCCAATAATCCCCACGTGTATGAAAAAGCCTTATTCAGTGAATTAGCCTATGGTGAACCATTACGGGTATTGATTGCCGCGAACGAAGAACAAGAAGCTGAACGAGTCATTGCGGAAATTATTCGACATAAGTTTGTCGGCCGTACCCAATTTGGTCAGTACGCTATTTTATACCAGGGTAATCATCAATCGCGCTTACTTGAGCGGGCGTTGATGACCAACCGCATCCCTTACAAACTCAGTGGCGGGACGTCATTTTTTTCCCGCGCTGAAATTAAAGACATTATGGCTTACCTGCGTTTAGTGGTTAATCCCGATGATGACAATGCATTTTTGCGCGTAGTGAATTTACCTAAGCGTGGTATTGGTCCGGCAACCTTAGAGCGCTTAGGTAACTTTGCTAATCAAAAACATATTTCAATGTTTGAAGCCATTTTTGATGCGGGGTTAAACCATGAGTTGGCGCCAGCGGCGATTAAATCTTTATATCAATTCGGCCAGTTTATTGTTGATACTGGTGAGATAGCCAAGCGCGGTGAATCTGTCGATGCGATTAAAAAGTTGATCCGCAGTATTAACTATGAAGATTACCTGTACGAGACCAGCACTAGCGCGAAAGCGGCTGAAATGCGGATGAAAAATATTTCAGAGCTTTATCGCTGGGTAACCGAAATGCTTGAGGGCGATGAGCTTGATGAACCCATGACGTTGCCTGAAGTGGTCACACGGTTAACGCTGCGTGACATGATGGAGCGTAACAGTGAAGATGAAGGTGGCGATCAAGTGCAGTTGATGACATTGCACGCTTCAAAAGGATTGGAGTTCCCGTTTGTGTTTATGGTGGGCGCAGAAGAACGTATTTTGCCGCATCAATCCAGTATTGATGAAGATAACGTTGATGAAGAGCGACGCTTAGCTTATGTCGGCATTACGCGGGCGCAACGTGAACTGTGGTTTGTTATTTGCCGTGAACGCCGTCAATTTGGTGAAACCATACGCTGTGAGCCTAGCCGTTTCTTAATGGAGCTGCCACAGGATGATTTAATTTGGGAAAATCGCAAACCGCAACAAACAGAACAGCAAAGAGTAGAGTCGGGTAAAAGTAATATTGCTAACCTACGGGATATGTTTAAAAAGTAATTAGCATAAGTGATAACGTGTGTGAAGTGGGAGTTATCAGGGCGAGGGCACTTGTGCAGCTAGGTCAGCAAGGCCCCATAGCCCCATTAATCAGTGTGCTTGCCTTAACGCTCGTCCCTGGCCTATACGGTAGCCTAATGCTAAGAACTGTTGGCGTTGTTGTAGCGTATCAATACCCGTAGCCACAATTTTTAAATCTAACGCATTAGCGGATAAGCTGTATGCTTTAACTAATTTTAGTTGGTTTTCATTGAGTAAATGTTTGCTGATTTCATTATCTAACATCAAAGTTGATATCGGTAAAAAGCTCAAACTACTGAGAGAACTATAACCCGTTCCAAAGTGATCTACGCCAATATTAGCCCCAAGTTGCTTGATAATATCAAATGCATTGAGATGATTTTCAGTGTCTTTTACCAGAGACTTTTCATTGAAAAAGATGGTTAATTTAGATAGGTCTATGCCGCTATTTTTGACGGTTTTTTTCAGATTTCGCAGTGCATACTTGTGTTTTACATGTTGGCTGGAAATGGACATATATAGTTGTATTTCTTCACCAAACTCTTGCTTCAGTTTAGAATAGTCTTGGTTTAGTTGCTTGAAAATATAGTCATCAAAGTCGAGTTCGAGCTGTGAATTATTGGCCAGTTGCAGTAATTTAGTATGCTCCCATTTACCATGCTTATCGTGGTGCCAGTGTGTTTTAGGCTCAATCGCCAATATCTTTTTTTGATCAATATCGTAAATCGGATGATAATCTATTTTAATCTGTTGTTGGCTAATCGCCAGCTTTAGCTGCTGGTCTAGATCATATTGTTGCTCAGACTGATAGCTGAGTTTACTGTCGAAAATGATATAGCAGCCCTTGCCATTTGATTTAGCTTTATACATGGCTTTGTCAGCATCACGCAATATAGACTCGCTGGTTTCTAACTGGCTGGTATTACTGAACGCAATGCCGATACTGGCACCCGATACAAAGTCTTGATTTGCTAACAAGTATGGTTGACTGATTTGATGTAAAATTCGCTCACTCACTTCTACCGCATCTTGGGTGCCATGAATGGTATCAAGCAATATCACAAACTCATCCCCGCCCATTCGAGCTAAGGTGTCGTTTTCACGGATGCAGCTTTTTAAACGCTTAGCCGTTTCAATTAAAAACCTGTCACCTTCAAGGTGGCCGAAGGTATCATTAATCACTTTAAAGCGGTCTAAATCAATGAACAGTAATGCAAACTGGTCTAAGCCATGGCGTCTCACATGCTTTAATGCCTGTGATAAGCGTTCCATTAGGTAATTACGATTAGGTAACCCCGTTAACCCATCATGCTGCGCATCGTGTACCAGTTGCGCTTCAATTTTACGGCGCTGATTAACTTCTTCTTGTAGGTTGATATTCATTTGCGCCAAAGCTTGGGTACGGGCAGTTACTTTTTCTTCGAGCAATTCATGGCTGCGTTTTAATGAATCAACCGCATGTTTGCGTTCAATCGCATTGGAAATATGTTGTGAAACGAAAGTCAGTAGTTCAAGATCTTTTATTTGGTAATTTTGTTTTTTATCTAAACTGTAAATCGTTAGCGCACCGACAACCTTGCCATTAATAATTAAAGGTATGCCTATCCATTGATGCATTAGTTCTGTTTTATTCAGTGCAGGTGATTGAGCATAAATATCACCATGCTTAATCAAGGTTTTAATATCTTCACTACTGAGTAACCTTGGCTGCTTATGTTGTAAAATATATTCGGTTAAACCATCTTGCATTGGGCGGCTTGCTGGATATTCACTGGCCACTTGCGACACATAAAACGGAAATGACAAAGTATTGTTGTTATCAATGAATGAAATAAAACAATTTTGTGCCGGTAACAGTTGGCTAATAATTTGATGAATACGATTATAAAAATCATGTTGAGCAACATTTGAAGCGGACAAATCAGCTATTTCGAATAATGATTTCTGCAGGTTTTCTGCTTTTACCCGCTCTTTCACTTCTGATTTAAGGCTGTTATACGCTTGGCTTAATTCTCGAGTACGCTCTTCAATCGCTAATTCAAGTTGTTCATTATGCAGCAGGCGCTCCATCACACCAGAAATATGATGGCTAATAAAGCCCATTAATTCGAGTTCAAGTTCACCGTAGTTGATTTTCTCGTTATAACTTTGGACAACTAATACACCGCTGACCATATCTTGATTTTTAATCGGCACCCCAAGCCATTGATGGCATGGAGAACCTAAACCTTGAATTTCCCCTTGAGCGATAAGTTGATCAAATCCAGCATCGTCACACAGTAAAGGTTGACCTGTGCGGAATACATAACCCGTTATGCCGCGCTTTAAAATGGCAGAGATTTCTTCATCAGGGTATAACTCAGTTGGGTGTGGGTCTTTCTCATCGGCAAAAAAAGGCAAGCTCATCATGCCTGTTTTGGGGTTTTGCGATGCGATAAAAAAGTTGTCAGCAGGAATTAAGCGTTGTAAATGTTGATGAACTCCAATGTAGAAGTCATCTAAAGAGGCTGCTTTAGTCGCAATATTAGAAATGCCTAATAAAGCGTTTTGAATGATTTCCGCCCGCTTATATTTAGCGGCCAAACGCCTCAGGCGCATCACACGGCGTTGAAGCAATTCAACGTTATCGGTTAACTTTAAATCATTAACGTCCTTATCTATCATCAGCAGTTGCTTTATCCCATTAAATATAAAAAGAAAACCATTATCTCAACCCATATAATTAACATAGTTTATTATGTGATCCAAGTAATATTATGCTGCGTATAATGATGACAATTACAGCGGATTAGTCAAAAGTTAATCAGTCAGTTAAAAAAAGTGAATCAGGGCTAGACGTGGAGGCAATTTATCCTTAGTATATGCGTCGCTAACCAAGGCGAGCGCCCATAGCTCAGCTGGATAGAGCGTACCCCTCCGGAGGGTAAGGCCGAAGGTTCGAATCCTTCTGGGCGCACCATTCGGTAGTATGTTTTGTCGAATTTGGTTAGTAAGATTGAAAGTCAGTGGTGATTGTAGCTCAGTTGGTAGAGTCCTGGATTGTGATTCCGGTTGTCGTGGGTTCGAACCCCATCAGTCACCCCATTCAATCTAAAAGCGTTGTTGATAACGCAAATTGTTAAATATCTATTTTCGGTGATTAGCGCAGCCCGGTAGCGCATCTCGTTTGGGACGAGAGGGTCAGAGGTTCGAATCCTCTATCACCGACCACATTTCCGCTTTCTTATAGCGAGTTTAACCTCAACGTTAAATAAATATCAGACTTGTATTCAAGTAAAAATCTCGGTGATTAGCGCAGCCTGGTAGCGCATCTCGTTTGGGACGAGAGGGTCAGAGGTTCGAATCCTCTATCACCGACCACATACAGCCAAAAGCCACTCTTATGAGTGGCTTTTTGCTTTTTGCAATAAAATCATCAAATACCTCTTTAATAAGCTTAAATGATTAACCGACTTTAACTGATAGCGGCTTAAGCGATTGTGACTTAATTGATTGTAGCTTTACTGAGTGTGACGGCCATAAAAAATGCCAGCGATTAAGCTGGCATTATTATCGTGATTTAGTGACCGATTAGTCTTCTACGCGAACGCCCCACACATCATGTTCGTCGGCGTGAATAATTTGTACCCAAACTTGGTCGCCTGGTTGTACGTCAAACTCGTCGGTTAAGTACACTTTACCGTCAATTTCTGGCGCGTCCATGTATGAGCGGCCAATTGCGCCTTCGGTGTTCACTTCATCAATTAAGATTAAATACTCTTGGCCAATA
Organism: Shewanella sp. OMA3-2; assembly: GCF_021513195.1. Taxonomy (NCBI): domain Bacteria; kingdom Pseudomonadati; phylum Pseudomonadota; class Gammaproteobacteria; order Alteromonadales; family Shewanellaceae; genus Shewanella; species Shewanella sp. OMA3-2. The sequence goes on from NZ_CP090974.1 coordinate 897,477, forward strand.
CGCGCTTGCAGCTTGTCGGCGCTGATTTGTGCCTGTAAAGCCATAAAGCGTTGTAGTCGGTCTTCCATAACATCGTCAGGCACATGGTCTGGTAAGTCGTTGGCTTTAGCGCCTTTTACTGGCGAGTATTTAAAGCAGCCTACGCGATCAAGTTGTGCTTCTTCTAAAAAGTCGAGTAACTCTTCAAACTCTTCTTCGGTTTCACCTGGGAAGCCAACAATAAAGGTTGAACGAATAACTAATTCTGGGCAAATCTCGCGCCATTTAGCAATGCGCTCTAGCACTCTGTCTGAGCTGCCTGGGCGTTTCATTAATTTAAGGATGCGCTTGTTAGCATGCTGAAACGGAATATCTAAATACGGTAAAATGCTGCCTTGTGCCATTAATGGAATAATGTCATCCACATGCGGGTAAGGGTATACATAGTGCAGGCGTACCCACACACCTTGTTTGGCTAATTCTTCACAAAGCTGCTGCATATGGGTTTTGATTGGCATGCCGTCCCAAAATGCGGTCTTGTGTTTTACGTCGACGCCGTAAGCTGAGGTGTCTTGTGAAATAATCAGTAATTCTTTTACACCCGCTTTAACTAAACGCTGGGCTTCACCTAATACATCACCAATGGGGCGAGAGTCTAAGTCACCGCGCATAGAAGGAATAATGCAGAAAGTGCAACGGTGATTACAGCCTTCTGATATTTTCAAATAGGCGTAATGCTTAGGGGTCAGTTTAATACCGTGATCGGGCACTAAATCGATTAATGGATTGTGTTTTGGCTTTTCAACATGTTGATGAACTTGTTTTAGCACTTCATCATAGGCATGTGGGCCCGTTACACCTAAAACGTTAGGGTGTAGCTCAATAATTTCATCTTTCTTAACCCCTAAACAACCGGTTACCAAGACTTTACCATTGGCAGCTAATGCTTCGCCGATAGTGTCTAACGATTCTTGTACGGCACTGTCAATAAAGCCACAGGTATTGACGATAACCATGTCTGCATCAGCATAAGTAGAGACTACGTCATAGCCTTCAGTACGCAGCTGGGTCAGAATACGCTCTGAATCGACAAGGTTTTTTGGGCAACCAAGACTGACAAAACCAATTTTAGCTGCACTAGCTTGCATTGGACTATTTGAGCTTAATGCTGATTTGGCTTGTTCCTCTATGACCTTCTTGGGTGTCGCTAGGGTAGTGGTTTGTTTAGGGTCATAGTGATTAACAGTCATAGTGCCTCTATAAATAGGTATAAAAAACGAGTAGCTAACAGCCAAAATTGGAGTGGCGGAATTATACAGCAGTCTTTTTGCTAT